>CAZHZI010000049.1:0-13333 GCA_964536955.1 uncultured Conexibacteraceae bacterium | reverse complement strand
ACACGCCGCGCCGCCGGGTAGAGCCCCGCGAAGCCCAGGATTCGCCGCACGTCGGACAAACAGATGGGTTAGCATAGGTATGTGAACAAGCAGCCCGTCGCCTACCTTCGCAAGAGCCGCGTCACCAACGACCGACACCTCTCGTGGGAGGTGCAGGAGTCGAAGATCCGGGAGCTGGCCGACACCCACGGCGAGAACGGCAACCTCCTACTCTTGAGCGACTGGAACCGATCAGGGGGGAGGGGAGCCAACGGTCGACCTGGCTATCACAAGCTCATCACCATGATCGAAGCTGGCGAGGTCAGCGCCCTGTACGCCTACTCCCTGTCGCGCCTGTCGCGTTCGATCTCCGACTTCGCGGCCTTGGCCGAGCTGTGTATCGAACACGAGGTGCCGATGCGACTGGCCGCGGACCAGCAGCTCGACTTCTCGAGTGCGTCGGGGCGGTTCGTAATCAACGTGCTGGTGTCCATCGCCCAGATGGAGCGCGAGCTGGCATCGGAGCGCTCGAAGGACACCGTGGCGGTGCGCCGCGCGCGGGGTGATCGGATCGGGCATCCGTTCTACGGCGGGCGCGACGGAGAGGATGTGGCGGCTGTGCTGGAGGCGTACAGCGACGCGGGCAGCGTCATCGGGGCTGGGCGTCTACTCAATCAGCGCGGCGTGCCGACCAGAATGGGCAGACCGTGGTCGACAACCCCGGTGCGCGAGATCCTGCAACGCCACAACGCGCTCCCGCATCGCAAGCGGCCCGGCGCCAAGAACGCGGCTCCCTTCACCCTCTTCCACCTGATGAAGTGCCACTGTGGCCGTCTGATGAGCGCCAGCCGCTTCACGACCACGGGTGGCACAAAGACGAAGCTCTACGCGCAGGTCGTGTATCGCTGCCTGGCGGGTCGCACGTCCACGGCCCACGGCCGGCTGAACATCAGCGAGAGCAAGCTGATGCCGTGGGTGAAGGCTGAGGCGGCTCGATTCCGAATCCCGTTCGAGCAGGTACAGGTTCAGGAGCGCGACGATGGCCGACGCCTCGAGCTGGAGGCTCGTCGCCAGCGGGTGATCGACAACTACGAGGACGGGCTGATCGACAAGGCCGAGCGGGATGGGAAGCTGGTCAAGATCGGGGACGAACTGGTCAATCTCGATGCCTCCGAGCGCGTCATGGAGGTGCCGCCGGCCATCGACTGGTCATGGGAGCCGAAGGCTGTAAACGGGGTGCTGAGAGCCTTGTGGGACCACATCGAGCTCGACCCCGACATGCGCCCCGTCCGGGCCGAGTGGCGGGTGCCGGAGTGGCGGGCATGACTGAGCAGCGAGCGGTTATGACTCAGGGCGGACGCTTTGCCTCGTGCTACGGCTGCCATGCTTTGTTGGCGACGCGCGGCGCGGACGTTCGCCTAGCGTCCGGCCTCGTCCCGCGGCCAGGCCGGGAGCCGCGGAGTGGATTGCCGCGCTATGGCCCACCGAGGCGGACCGGCCACCGTGATCCGCGCAAGGCGGCAGACCGGCTTGTGGATGCCTCTTCGCGAGCGATCGGCAACCCCGGCGCCATCTACGTCAACTGCCCGAACTGTGACCGCGGGCAGGTTGCGCGCTGGTAAAGGCTGCTATAGTGGTGCCAGTTACATAACACCGAATCGGGCGGACACCTTAGACGCGCCGGCTAGTGCGCAAGCTCCTCAGACGAGCAATCGAAGGACCCGGAACCCGCGGGCCACCAGTCAGCGCTGAGGCGCAGGCAGGAGGCCCGCGTTTTGGTATCTGCGATCAAGAACCCGGACAAGCAGCGCGCCGGTCAGATCGGCGCCCTCACACGCTGGGGCGAGCCGCGTCTCGTCCGGCTCGATGAGCTGTCTGGCCCCCAACGCCAGGTCGTCGTCGCGCTGGTCGACGCACTAAAGCAGAGCGCCCCGGCTGCCAATGCCGAGACGCTCCTGGAGGTCGATCGTGTCTCAGACGATCACCACCACCAGCGCTGATTCTAGCGCCCCGTACTACCCCGCGATCCGCATGTACCCAGGCCACGCCATCGCCGAGCTCGCCGACTTCGCCTTTGACGGGCGAGGCCGGGAAACGATGGTTATCACCTGCGAGTGCGCTCACGGCAAGCGGTCCACCATTGTCTGCTCGGAAACCCGCACCCTGGCCCAGGTCCGCGTTCTCCTGGCAGAGGTCGCGCTAGACGCCTGCGGCGCGTGTCGATCGGTGGTCCTGTCGTGACCGCCGCTCTGCCGAGTACTGACCGCCCCTGGGCTGACCAGCAGCGGGCGAACCGCGAGGCCGTCGAGCTGCTGGTGCGCGCTGCCCGAGTTGCAACACTCCACGATGCTCGGGCCGTCGTTCGTGGCGATCTGGTGGCAGCACTGGGAATGCTCGAGCCGGGGATGACCTGGCAACGCCAGGCGCTTCGGCTTCGCATCGACGCGGCCCTGTATCGAGCCGACCGGTTGCACGGCGAGACTCAGCGTGCGCTCGCGCGAGTGCTGCTAGAAACTGCGGTTTCTAGCAGATCTGGAGGCGTGGCATGAGCGCCACGCCGCTCGCTGACTATTCGGGGCGGCCGATGCCCCCGATCGTGGAGTCCCTGCCACCGCTGGCGCCTGATGAGATCGAGGACGCGATTGGCGCCACCCTGAGCAGTTACCTCGTTGCCGTCGAAGCCTTCCTGGTCTACTACGTCGCCTTCCCGTCGGAGCATGAGCCCACCGCCATCGCTCTGTGGGTGGCCCATGCGCACCTTGTCGACCAGTTCGAAACCAGCCCGATCCTGGCCATCACCTCAGCCGAGAAGCAGTCCGGCAAGACGCGCCTGCTGGATTGCCTCGAGCTGCTGGTGCCACACCCGTTCCGATGCGTCATCCCGTCCGAGGCGGTGACGTATACCGTCCTGAGTCAGCGACCGAGACAGACGATGCTGCTCGACGAGGCGGATGCCATCTTCGGAGCCCGGACGGCAGAGCGCTACGAGGGACTGCGCGCCATCCTCAACGCCGGCAACCGGCAGGGAACCCCCGTCCTGCGGGTGAAGCTCGAAGGCCGTCGCCGCGAGGTCGAAGCCTTCGACGTTTACGGTCCGAAGGCGATCGCTGGCATCGGCAAGCTGCCCGATACGGTGGCGGATCGCGCCATCCCGATTCGCATGAAGCGGCGAGCGCCGAATGAGCCGGTCGCCAGATTCCGGCGCCGAACCGCCGAGCGGGAAGCCGCAACCCTGCGCATGCCCGATGTCGATGTGGCGCTTGTGGCGGATGTTCCGGTTCCGGAGGAGCTACCAGACAGAGCTGCTGACGGCTGGGAGCCGCTGCTGGCGCTGGCCGATGCTGCTGGTGACGAGTGGCCGGTCCGCGCTCGGATCGCTGCCATTGCTCTGTCGAGCGAGATCGAGGTAGAGCTGAGCGTGGGTGTCCGACTGCTGGCAGACGTGCGTGACGTGTTCGCTGCTCACGATCACCTGGCAACCGTCGATCTGTTGGCCGGACTGCATGACCTCGATGACGCTCCGTGGGGTGAGTGGTACGGCAAGCCCCTTACCGCTCGTGGTCTAGCAAAGCTGCTAGAGCCATTTGGGGCCTACCCCCTAAAGAAACGCCACAAGGACTCCAAGGACACCTTCCGCGGCTACTTCCGGTCGGAGTTTGAGGACGTGTGGCGTCGTTACCTACCTGCCCCAGCAACCGCCACAACCGCCACAACCGCCACAGAACAGGTGTCTCTTCAGCTCGACCTCCCAGGGGGGGAGGGCGATGCCGCGAGTCGAAACGCACCCGATAGCCCCGCACTTCCTCGCCGCGAGAAAAAGCCCGAGATCCGTACACACCGCGAGCAAGGTAGTGCAGGGCTACCGGCTGCGCCTAGCTCCCCGGCCGCACCCATCCCCCCGGTGGGGCAGACGCCATGAGGCACTACTGGTGGCACCGGCCCAACGATGGCTACTTCGCGGTGGCGACCGACGAGGCCGGCGAGATCCTCTCCGCCTGGCTCCAGGTCGCCCGCTTCGAGTGGGAGCCGATCGAGGACTTCATGCCGCTCCAGGCGGCTGACGCCAGGGGCGAGATCCACCGCAACCCGCACGGCTTCACCGATGCGCTGGGGCCATCGCTGGGAGCGGTGCAATGAGCATCATGCGCTCCTGCCTGGGCATCGACGGGCGGCGCTGTGGGCGCCTGATCCCGGGCAATCAGACCCGCTGCCCCCAGTGCAAGTACGACCACCAGCGCAACCGCGACCTGATCCGCGGAACGCCCGCCAGTCGAGGCTATGACCGCGCCTACCGCCGCCTGCGGCTGGAGGTGCTCGAGGAGGCGGGATACGTCTGTGCGTACTGCGGGAGCTACGCGGATACGGTCGACCACCGGGTGCCCACCAGCCGTGGTGGTACGAGCGACCCCGACAACTTGGTCGCTGCGTGTCGAAGCTGCAACAGTGCGCGCGGTGGGCGCATGGGTGGCGGGGGCGGGGTGCGACCGTGAAAACGAACCGCCCCGATATCCCCGCTCTTCCGTCACACACGCCTATAACCACACATTTACATAGATTCGAGGCCCACCCATGACCGATCCCATCGCATACCCGATCGCGATCTGCGAGGCGGCCCACGGGGTCATCGCCCGCGCCCTGGGCTTCGACGTGACCTCGATGCTGGTCACGGATACGTTCGGCGAGACAAACGTGCGCCACCGCGACCACGAGCAGTTGCGCGCGGGAGTCGCCGCGAGCGAACCCGCCTCGTTGCAATGGGTCGAGGACACGATCGTTTACATCCTGGCCGAGCCGGCCGCCTCGCACGTGTTGCTCGGCCGCTCGGGCGAGTACGAGGTGCCCATCCTCGAGGACTTCGGCGAGCACCACGACCCGGTACTCGCGTTCCGGTTGGCCGAGACGATCAGCCCACCGATGGGAGCCCGCGCCACCTGCGAGCGACTGTTCGCGCGCGCGATCGAGCTGGTGCGCCAGCACCGCGCTGACATTGAGACCGTGGCCGCGGCCATCGTGGCCCACGGCGGTCGCCTGGTCGGCTCCGAGATGGAGGAAGCCCTTGCGAAGCCCTAAGCGCGACCTGGCAACCCTCGAGCGCGATCGTCAACTGCTCCGCGAGTCGGAGTGGGTATTGGAGCAGTCCGCCCGTCGTGAGCTCGACGGCGGCGGGCATCGGCAATGGAATGGCTGGGAGCCCCCGGCCACCGAAGGCGAGATCGAGCCAAGAAAGGACCCCTGATGACCATCACCAAAATCGCGAAGCCTGATCCCGGGCAGATCTACGTCGCCCTGTCCTCGTTCGCGTCCACCGAAGGCGGCGGCTTTCTGATCAAGGCGGGTGCGCGCCTCCGCGGCGATCACCCGCTCGTCAAGCGCCTGCCGCAGAAGTTCGTGCCGGATGGCCTCTCGGACGCCGAGCTGGCGACCGTGCGTGCTGAGCGTCGGCCGGCACCCGAGCCGTCGAGCGAGCCGACCAAGCCCGCGCCGCGCGAGATCCCGGTGGCCCGTCGTTGGATCGTGCGGGAGGACTTCACGATGGGCGGCTACGGCCAGGTATTCCACAAGGGCTCCGCTCACGACCAGGACGACGAGATCGTCAAGGCGGCGCCTCAGATGTTCGACCCCGCAATCCCGAAGGAGTAAGAAATGGCCACTGACAAGACCGATATCTGGAACACCGACGAACTCGATGCCAGCGCCGACGAGGAGCTGCTCGCAGTGTCCGCCTGGGTCGATTCGCCCGAATCCGAGCCGCAGGCGGAGGAGCTCGGCGCCTGGGTGGATGCCGCCAAGCGCGACAGTCTCCGAGCCCGCCTGCCGTGGGCAGTCCGCAAGGATGACGCTGAGTTCCATGCCATCGTCGCCCATCGCAAGCGGTTCGAGCTGGCGATCGGTGCCGATCCCGATCGTTCCGAGGCGGATCTCGAGCGCCTGTGGCGAGAGTCGGCCGGCCAATGAGTCGGAGGCCATGCCTCCGAAGGTTCTCCTTTCGGCGGTGGCCAGGCACGCCCGGAGACGCGCCCGGCCACCCCCGCTCGGCAGCCGAGTTCCAGGCGATGCTGACGCGTCGCCGCGCCTTCGAGCGATCGGTGGCGGCTCTGCCGAAGAAGCCGACCAAGCGGCAGCTCGCGCAACTCTGGCGGGCGGCATCGGCTTGACTGATCGGCTCGTGCTCCCTGGGGCTCTCACCGGGGCGGGGGGGGACCGTGGGGCGGGCGATCGACGCCGTGGAACTCCGGCGGCGCAGTACGAGGGGCCGGCGGGTCGCCACGCCGGCCGTTTGTTCGGTGGGGTGGGCTCTATTCCCCCTGGAGCTCGCTCCGCCGGCACAGTCGCGACCTAATGGGCGCCTACCGGCCAACGACGCAGGAGGACGTGTCGCACGATTGCGACGTGTCCTACACTCCATCGTGTGGGCACTGCTCGGAGGGCATGGTGAGCGAGAAGCATGGCGCGAAGTCGGTCAGCCTCAAGCGCGCGCTGACACCGAAGGCCGCTGCTAAGGTGCTGCGGCACTCCCCAGGTTTCTCGGTTCGCGAGCCCACGGCTCGCTCCATGCCTAGGCCGCTCAGCGTTCCGAACATCGACCGTGCGCTCAAGGAGCGGCAAGGAAGCTAAGCCGCCCATTGGGGGTCGTCCAACTGGTAGTCCGCGCGACCTTGCACGCTGCCACTGACCGGCTGCCGCCCGCTGTCGCGCTCGACACGAGCCTGCTCTTCAGCGCCATCTATGCCAATCAGGCTGCGCACGAGCGAGCTTGGCCGGTGTACAGCGAGATGGTCGCGCAAGGCACGACGGTCGTCGTTTGCCAACCGCTCCTGCTCATGGAGGCGTGGCAGGTCCTCAAGAAGCTTGCGGGCGAAAACGACGGCCCCTCACTGACGCGGCTGATCGAGGACGCACGGGAGCTGATGACCGGGCAACGCACCTTGTTCCGCGATCCCATTCCGCGATCAATCACGGCACGGCGCGCGTATGCCGTCCGGGCTGGCGAGGCCCTTTTGGACTATTGGATGGCCCGTCTACGCCTTGGCCGGGTTCGTTTGACGTATGCGTTGCTTGACCGGGCAAGGGAAAACATGATGCAGTGGGGACTCAAGTCGCACGACGCTTTGTGGTTGGGGGTCGCCCAGACAATCTCCGATCGAATCGGCGGGCGGCCTGCGATCGCGACCACCGACTCCGACTTTGACCGGGTCCTAGACCTCGATGTCTGGGGTCGCTCCTGACAATAGGTTGCAGGTGAGTCGCAGCGGTACAGGCGATCGGCGCCGTGACAGGCGATCTCGACCCGTAAACTCTCCCGATGGCACCTCTCGCCGGCCTCTCCAAAGCCTGGGTCGAGGCGGAAGCCGCTCTCCCGTTCGAATGGGAGCTGCGTGGGGTTGTGCTCGGCCCGCGGCTCGCTGATCCGGCCATTGACGGCCCCCATTGGGTCGCCTGGGCGCGGGCCAAGGAAGGCTCCAAGGCTGAGGCCCTGCCGCCGGTTGAGGGAAGTGGTGAAACGGCGTATCAGGCGCTCAACGACCTGGCGAAGCGGCTGCGCGAGCTGCGAGGGTAAACGCTCCACGGCTCGTGCTAGGCTATTCGTGACTGATTGCACCAGTCCATTTCGTTGCCCCGGCGCAAGGTGCAATCTTGTGTCGGGGCATCAGCGTCTTCGGACGCTGGGAGGTACTCACTCATGGCGACCTACACCCTCCCCCGGCACCTGTTCACTGGCGAATCACGACAGACGCTCCTCGAGGGATTGCAGAATGGCGTCGCGGCCACTTGCCCCGACACGCTCCACAAGGCGCTCGAGGATTCCGACCTGCGCTGGGACCAGCTTGCCGACCGTGCCATCGCGCGCGTCCTGCCCCAGGTTGTGACCCTGCTCGAGGCGGCGATCGCCGAGGAGTGGGCCGATGCCCCGATCGAGGTCGAATGGCATCGGGTGCCGTCCGCGGTGCCGGCCTGAGCGCATGGGGCGGCTCGGCCTTCCCCCCTGGGTCGCCCCCACCCGTCTTGACGCTCCTAGTACTTAGGGGCTACAAGTGTCTGGGACGCGGCCCATTTACTGTTGAGTTCGCAAGGGTGAGCATCAGAGCCGTATGACTCTGCTAGAGCGAATCAAGGCACCTGAGGATCACGCGACTGTCGAGCGTAGCCTTGTGGCTGCCCTGCGCCTACTTCCTGGCGCCGTCGGCCTTGCGGTCGCTCACTACCCGACGGGAACGCGGGCTTTCTTCGTGGTGAATGAGGCCGGTGCCGACTTCTTCGCCGTCGAGGAGGCCGCAATGGAGCAGCTTGTCGAGGTCCGGCGATCCTTCCCGGATGCGGCGATTGACGTTCTTTGTGTCTCACGCAAGGACGCGGCTGAACTGAGTGTTTCCGACCAGGCGACTGTCTACCAGTTCGTCTAGGTGGCGGCGCCTGGAGCCCATATCGCGCGCGCCGAGGCTAACCAGAACCTAGCTACCGACCTCGAAGCCGACGGAGAATACAACTGGGCGGTCACCGTGACCTTCTATGCGGCCCTCCACTGGGTGTCGGCACTGTTGGCTCACGACGGCGAAAGCACTGACGACCTCAGCCACGCCGTCACCGAATACAAGCTCGACCGCCGGCACAGTGTCATCACTGCCCGCTATCTAAGTCTCAAAGGCATGTCTGAGCGAGCTCGATACCTTCCGCTGCATAGGGCGGACGCGGATGACTGCCGACGCGCCGGCAGGTTGCTTGAGGCAGTGCGCGACTACGCGCAGCGGGTCATCGCCGGACAGGTCCCAGGCCGCTGACCTCTAGACTGAGGGCATGAGCGATCTCGGCGCTCTTTCCCAGGCGTGGGTCGCGGCTGAGGCAGCCATGCCATTCGGCTGGGCGCTCGACGGCATCATGCCCGGCTGGGTGTTCAGCTCGACCGGCATCGGCGAATCAGGAGCAGCCTGGATCGCCCTCGCTACGCATCAGTCCGTGGCCGATGGCCCGCCGACATGGCTGATCCGCGAGGCAGAGCACCCGCACCAGGCGCTCAACCTCTTGGCGGTCAAGCTGCGGGCGATCAAGGGGTCGGCATCCGGCTAGGGCCGCTGCCGCTGCAAACGGCCCCGTCAACTCAGGAGGGACCCAATGCTCGGTCATCTTCGTGGGTGGGGATGGATCCTCCTAGGCGCGTTTGCCGCGTCGCAATGGGGTGAAGGCGCGGGCGTCTTCACTATCCTGGTCTGCTTCTTCTACCTGCTCCCGAGTGATGAGTAGGCAGGAGCGCACAGTGAATAAGCGGCTGATAAGCGCCCCAGCCGTAGCGTAGCTCTGGCCGGGTGCCCGTGGCAGCGTGGCCTATCCGAGGAGGACGGCGAGCGGCTGGCGGCCCCGGCCTACAGTCCCCGAATTAGCACAGAGGTCGTCGTCGAACCGTGGCCCGTTAGTCCGGACAGGTGAAGACGGTGTCCTCTATCCAGCATTGCCGGATCTGGTCGATCACCCTCCCTTCCACGTCGTAGGCGGCGATCACGAGTGGGTGGGAAAGCCGGCAGGAGACGGGCCACCAGGCCAGATACCAGCCGTTTTGCAGGGTGGCCGTGATCAAGCCGGCGACGGGCGCCGCGATGACGACTCGAGCCACACCCGGTCCGGCTTGACCCGTGGCGCTGCACCACGCGTCCTCATCACTCCCTCGCCCCTCCCCTCCTCCTCCCCTGGCTAGGAGTCGGCCCGGTCCCGGCCTCTGCTCGAAGCCAGTCTCTGACGCACTCAGCGAACCACTGAGGGTGCCGTTGTCGGCGATCGTCAGGAAGCCGCAATACGCCATCGCATCGTCGCTGGCGAAGATCGTCGGCAGCCGGCTGCCTCCGCGTGCGTCGATGGCCACCAGCACAACATCGCGAGGAAAAGGCCGCTCCAGGCGACAAGTCCGATCGGCCGCCGCGATGACGGCCGCGGGCGGCCGCAGCGGCTCCCGGTGCCAGGGTCCGATTAGCTCTGCCAGGGTCGCGGCTCGAACCGGGTCGGGCTGGGTAGGTCCGGCGGGCTCCGCCGAGGACCCAAGGCTGTTCGTGGACGAACACGCGCTAATGGCCAGGATTGCTAGCAGTGCAAACTTTGGCACCGGGCTATCTCGTCCTACCTTTCGATGGAGGTCCCGCGGCTCGCATCGTAGGCTCTTACACTTGTTCGGGATGAGTGGTGGCCTCGGCGTCTTGTCGCTGGCGTGGGTGGCCGCTGAGGCTTCGATGCCGCTCGGCTGGCGCCTGATGGCGCTGGTGCGTCAGCCCGACAGCGACGATTGGCTGGCGACCGCGGCCGGACCGCTCGACGGCCAGACGCTGCATGGCCGCGGCGGTCAGCCGGAGCGCGCTTTGAGGCGCCTGGCCGAGGAGCTGCGGCGCATGCGCGGGCCGATGACCGGGTAGCGGGGCCTTCGCTGTCCTGTAAGCCCACCTAGTTGACGTCGGCGAGGCGCCAGGCATAGATCGTCTGGTCGTCGTCGCCCACCACGAAGAGGTTCTGCTCCGGCTCGGCCAGGATTCGCACCAGCCGCAGCTGGGCCGCATCCACGTCCTGGAACTCGTCGACGCACAGATGCGAGAAGCGCCCCTGCCAGCGGCGCCGCAGTGCCGAGTCCGCCTCCAACCGGTCTGCTGCATCGACCACGAGGTCGTCGAAATCGACGAGGCCGCGGGCGGCGACCATGGCCCGATACCCATCCACCAGGGACCGATGCGACAGCGGCGGCGCCCGTCCCTCCACCTTCCAGGCGGAGATGGTGGTGTCCAGGGCCGCCGCCTCGGGCAGGCTCACCCCTTCCGTCCCGTCCGCCCGCCCCTCTTCGGCGCGACGCAGGAGCCCGCGCAGGATGGGCAGCCGGTCGTTGAGCAGCCGCATCGGCTCGCCGGCGTCGAGCAGGATCTGGCGTGCCAGCGCGTGCAGTGTCCGCACCTCGATCGCCTCCGCCGTCGGCACCGACGGCGTCAGCCTGGCGCGGATGCGGGCGCTCAGGTCCAGGGCGGCGTCGCGGTTGAACGTGGCGACGGCGATGCGCTCGGCGGGAACGCCGCGCGAGAGGAGCACGCCGAGCCGCGCGACGAGCGTCGTCGTCTTGCCGCTTCCGGCCGGCGCGATGATCAGAGCCGGGCCATCCGGGAGAGTCGCGGCCGCGCGCTGCTCGGGATCCAGGGAGTCGAGCAGGTCGGTGACACCACCTGGCGGCGCGCCGACGGGGGCGGCAGGGAGGTCCGAGACGGTCGCCATTCTCATCGGCGCAGGATGACGCCGGCCGCTTACCGCCCGATCATCGTCCGCTTACCGCTGGACGATCCGTTCGGCGCCCGCCAGGTGCCGCGACGCCGCACGCCGGCCGAGTGCTGCGACGGCACCGCCTCGAAGCTGGCCGGCGGCGGCAGCCGATTCCGGTCGCAACCTGGGCGATCGAGTTTCCCAGCCGCAAGTCCCGTGGACCGCCCCCGACTGGTCAGCCGGCGTTGTGCTTGGCGAGAAGCTTCTTGCGACGCTCCACAGCTCGCTGGACGTAGGCCGTCGCGCCCTTGGCCTGGAACAACGATATCGCGTCCTGGACCGCGCCCAGGGCTTCGTCCCAGCGTGTGGCCGCCTCGTGCACCTCGGCCAGGCTCAGCAGGGCGTCGCCATACTGGATGGGGACATCGGCCGCCGCTGCACGAGCGACGGCGTCGTTCGCCAACACCAGCGCTGCCTGCGGGTCGCGCTCAGCGAGGGCGCGGGCGCGGGCGCTGCGCCACAGGACCTGGGACACGTAGTCGTCCTCGGGAGAGATGCGCTCCGCCTCGTCGCTCAGCGTCAGCGCCTCATCCATCGCGCCGCGATCGCAGAGCACATGCGCCAGGAAGCCAGCCGTTGTCGAGCGCATCCGCTGTTCGCCTGCTCGCTTGAGCGTCTCGCAGTCGGCGCGAAGCTCCGCCTCGGCCATCTCTAGGTTACCGGCCAGGCGCTCCATCGGTCCCGAGGTATGCGACGTCGCGGCCGCATCGAGGGGCTGGCCCAGCTCGAGTGCGATCGAGCGCGACAGCGCCGCGGCCGCGCGAGCATCATCGAAGCGCCCGGTCAGCCCGTACAGCTCGACAAGGTTGTAGAGCACGAGGGATCGCGCGAGGCCGCTGGCCTCGACCTCCGGCATCAGTGGCTCGATGGCCTCGATAGCCGCGGCCGCCGGCAGCGGTCCCCAGGTCCACACCTGAGCCCGGTTAGCGAGGAGCCGAGCCAAGAGGTGATGATCCTGGCTGAGCCTGGCCTGCGCGATGGCCAGGTCGTTGAAGCGAAGCGCCTCATCAAACCGACCGCCATCCAGGTGCATGGCCCAAAGCAGCCGGTACGCCGAGGCCGCCTCCCGATGTCGCCCCGCGTGCTCGAGTGCCGCGGCCGCACGCGCCACGGCGGCACCCTGGTCGGGGAACGCACCACCCGCCCCCAGGTTCTGCCTGACTTCGGTGAGGGCAACCCTGGCCTCCGCCTCGTTCGCGCGGTCCCCTGCGCCACCAGCCCATGACACGGCCTCCTCGATGGACGCCTGTGCCTCCGCCAAGCGGCCGGCGGCAGTCAGGGCCTCACCGAGCGTGATCAGGGTCTGCGCACGGTCGGCACTCGGCTCCGTCCTCAGCGCCAGCGCGCGCTCCAGAAGCTTGATGGCCGCCTCCGTACCACTGGTGTTGAGCGCGCGGCGGCCGGCCGAGGTGAGCCGCTCGGCAGCGCGCTCGGCGAGGGTGGCGGTGTCGGCGTCGAGGGTCCCCAGCTCGGTCCGGTAGCGGTGGGCCTGCTCGAGGTGGTAGCCGATGATCTCCTCATACTCGTCGAGCCGGTCACCGCTGATGCGCTCCAGCCAGCTGCCGAAGCGCGCGTGCAGGGCGGCGCGCTCGGCCTTGGGCAGGGCGGCATAGGCGGCGTCGCGGATGAGCAGGTGCCGGAAGCGGTAGGCGTCGCCGGCGCTGAGCAGCGAGCGGTCGGGGCGGATCAGCTCCTTGCGCACCAGCGCCAGCAGGTCGCGCGCCAGGGCGCCACCTCCGCCGGCCGGCAGTAGCTCGGCTAGCGCCGCCTGCTCGAACGATTGACCCACCACGCTGGCCCGCTCGGCCAGGCCGCGCTCGCCGGGCTGCAGCTGGTCGAGCCTGGTGGCCAGCAGAGCGGCAATGCTGGGCGGGACCGATACGTCGGCCAGTTCGGCGTGTGCCAGCCAGCGGCCGTCGGTCAGGGTCAGCCCTCCCTCGTCGACCAGCATGCCAAGCATCTCCTCCACGAACAGCGGGTTGCCCTCGGCGGCGTCGAGGATCCTGGTCCGCAGCGGGGCGGGCAGCGCCGTGCCACCGGGTAGCTGATCGATCAGCCGGCCGGCCGTCTCGGTCGCCAG
>CAZHZI010000048.1:0-13676 GCA_964536955.1 uncultured Conexibacteraceae bacterium | reverse complement strand
GAACCCAGCAGCACACGACAGCGCCCGCAGGCCGAAAGGTCTGCGGGCGTTGGTGCTCTCGGCGTTTGTAGGTAGCCGAGTCAGGAGGACCGATCGCCCCAGGTCAGAGCCACCCGCTAGGCCTCTTATCTCACAATATCTATGGCACGCAGAAAACGGACGCGAAAGGCAAAAGCCAAGGCGGCCGCCCAACGCGCAGCAAGGCGAGGCCGGGCGGGGGGCCGCGCTGGCTCACCCCCACAACCCGGGTTCACGGCTAGCTCACCCAGCCGCATCAAGCAGGGCTGGGGGGGCGGAGTCTATTTGGGCTACCGCGAGTTGATCGGCGGGAACCCAACTTGGAAAGACCTCGAAGCACGCTTACGCCACTACTCGCTTGCCCAGGTTTTCGAGTCGATTGGGCGAATGAGTGTGCTGCTGGAGAGCGAAAAGGTAGGCTTTTTCGAGAAGCAGGCCCTTCTGCTCCGCGGATGCTTCACAGCTGAGCTAGGACAAAGCATTGCTAGAAAACTCGATGCTGATCGCCTGGCATCACAGCAGAACCCTGCTCACCCGCCGAGTATCGCTATCGATGAGACGTCGCTCTTTAGTGTCCTGAAGGCCGCATGCTGGCTCCTGGAACCGGGAGGTGGCGAACAACCGCAGTCGCTTCAGCCGCTGGCGGAGGCACTGCTCATGATCAATGACCTGACCGATCAAGCAAAGATATCCCCCGAAGGCGCGCCAATCGCGTCTGCCGATGGCCTACGCCGGTGGGCCTACTACTTAACAGTGAATGGGCTCTTTCGACACCGTGAACGTCAGATGCACGCCATGGCTCGCACTTTTGAGCTGTACCTTAGTGATCGTACACACCTCCGCGGTAGATCGAGCCACTACCTCGATCTGCCGTCATTGGTGACCCGTAGCACAGGGCTCAAGCCCGAGGAGTTCTGGTCTATTGATTTCGCCTTCATGGCTCACTTCGCAACCTTGGACCCTACTGAATTTGCTAAGAACCAGGCATTCATCAATCGTCGTGCGTACTTCGGTGCAGGGTATGCCTTCACCGACCATCAGATCGATCGTTTCCTCTCATTCGTGGGTCGGAATCTCGATGATGTGGCCGCCGAGATGCGCCAGCAGTACAACAGTATCGAAGTTCACCCGTTTAGCGTCACACCGCTCTCAAAAAGCCCACTAGTCTTTCACGGAGACCTGGTTATCGCGCCGTACCTTCCAGAACTCTACAACAAGCTCACTTCCGGCCTGCACTACTTCCTGCTCGATGCACTCCCTGCCGGGGACCGGGCGGGTTATCTGGCGTATATTGGAGATGTCTTCGAGGACTACATTACCCAGCTGATGCTGCGCGCATACCCTGGCCGCTCCGGAGGCCCGCGCTTTATAGATGGCGCGACCCTTCGCGCTGCAGTCCCGGGGAGTCGGAAGGCAACACCAAAGATATGTGACGGATTACTTCTCTATGACGACGGGGTAATTCTGCTCGAGACCAAAGCTAGGATTCTCTCTGCACCGGCGCGCCAAGGGCATGACGAAGAGGGGTTCTTCAAGAAACTAGAGGAGATTCTGGTTCGGGGGGCCGCTCAGTTACACGAGACAATCGGACACATACGGGCCGGCCGCCTCGCATCGGTAGGTGTCATTCCTGATCGCGTCCGTCGGTTCTACCCGTTAATCGTCTCCTTACAGACGCTGCCAATGCTGTCGTTGATACCGGATCCTGACGGTGGCTTGCTATATAAGTGGGTGGCACAGCAGCTGGTCGACAAGGGCGTACTACAGGAGGATGATGTTGAACCTTTGCAGCTAATGAGTGCCGGTGAGATTGAGGAAGCTGAGGCTCGCATTGCTGCCGGCGATGATTTGAAGGGGATGCTGGATAGCAAAAGTGCTCACCCACTCGCGCGGGTGGGATCTTTTCACAACTTCTTCCGAACCTTTCGGGAAGTTGCCCAGAAGCCGACTAATCGCTTCCTGGAAGAACGATATCAAGCCCTCACGGAGCACAGCGTACAGTTTTTCCGTGAGCACCAGCGTCCAGCCCCGGAATCCTGAGCGTCTGAAGACGGAGGAATCGCCTCGTGGGCTACACCGGCCCGCTGTCGACCGTGGAAATGGTGACCACCATTAGCAGACGACAGCGCCCGCAGGCCAAAAGGTCTGCGGGCGTTGGTGCAACAGCAACGCGGGCCGCTGGCACACCGTCACACGGGCAACCAGAAGTGGAAATCGCCTGAGGACAGCTAAGCGGCGCTTCTACCGACCCTGGCGGCGGAGGAGCTGAGGAATCGACTCCTCGCTCAGATCATGCGCCGGATGCGCCGTTCGCAGATACTCTAGGCTAGCAGCAGGCGTTGTGCCGCTGCGCACCTGCGATAGCAATCCCGCAATCGCGTCTCCGTGGAGGAGCAACAGGCCGTCGCCCTTCATATTGCGCCGTTCGGAGCGCGCGAGCTTCGCCAGAGGTGCAGCGGTGGCGACCACGCCCACAACCTCGACGTCCGGCATAAGCTGACGCAGGCTGCCGAGCCGGACCGCGAGCTTTCCGAGTTTGCCGTTTGCGTCGAGCGCCCCCAGAGTGCACTCGACGGCGAGCACCAGGTTCTGACGCGCGTCGTATGCAAGCAAGTCGACTGCATTGCTCAGGCGCTTGTCCTGCAGCACGTCCACCTGCCAGCCCGCGAGCAGGAACAGACGGCCGATTGCCTGTTCGAAGCGCTCTTGGTCTCGACCCTTCGCTTCACCCCGCAGCCATGTGCCGAGCACCTCCAAGTCGGGGTCGAGGTCTTCGTATGCGCGTAGCGGGACTGGAATCGCCCCGACGCGAAACGCTGGCTGCGTGACCCATTCAACCGTCTGATGCCCACAGCGCAGCACAAACAGGGCAGCATCGGCCGCGTCGACGATGGCGACGCCATCATAGAGCCAGCTTCCCACCCCATGCTCACGCCAGCCGCCGGTATCCGTGAGCACGGACGCCGCTGGGATGGCCTCGCTGGGGGGCTCCGCCATGACCTGGAGGTGACAGGCCGCCATGGCTTGGGCGGAAGCCGCGAGCAGCCGGAAGAACGCCTCGCCAACACCTACCTCCAGTCGGTCGCGATCGAGCCGTACCTCGTACGCCGCGAAAACCTCAAATGTGCTTGCCTGGCCGCTACCGACCAGGGCGGTGGGCATCCCCAGTATGTAGCTGGTGAGCTCATCGAAGGTCGCGAATGGCCGCTGGCACTGCTGCGCTACCGCCTCCAATCCGCTGTAGCCGCCCCGCACCCGCTGCAAGATCGTTGAGCACTGGTCGCCCGAGGACTGCAGGAGGTACCCGCTCCACGGGAATGCGGGCTGTATATGCCGTAAGTCGAGCCGGTGGAAGTACTCTGTGGTGTACTGGTATGGCTGCTCGATGCCGCTCTCGAACCGCTGTGTGCTATACAGTACTGGTGCCTCGTTTATAAGCCACAGCCCGCGCTCGACCGCCTCGAGCATGCCTTCGAGCGCCGAGAAGGGCAGGACGTGCTGCTCGACGCGGACCTCGGGGGTGCGGACTTGGTGCGAGATGCGTGGGACCGCTTTGGGGTCCGCCCCAGTGAGCGTCACCCGAGTGACTAGATTGCGCCAGGCCCCTTCGGCGAAGACCGCGACCAATCGCACGTCGAGCGATCGCCAGAGCTCGCGGTCGCGCTCGACCGCCTCGAGAAAGTCGCGTCGGTATTCGGACATCAAATGAATTTACCGCAGAGTGGTCACGCGCGCATTCCACGTCGCTGGATTTGAGGCGATGCGGTCACTACTATCCTTCCTCTCTGATGGATTCATCAGCTAGTGTGTTCTGCTGGGAGGAGATTCCATGTGGCCCCAGGAAGGACGGAGCAATCAATCTCGAATGTCTTCGGTTCGCATCGGGCTCACCACGGCCATCGAGGGAGTCCGGATGTATCGCGCGACGGCACTCCTCCTGGGCCTCGCCCTCCTCGGCGCCGTCTGTACCATAGTTCCACTCGCAAACCTGTTCGGCAGGCATGACGATTGGTCAGGTTTCCGGCCGGCCCTCCACCCAATTCCCGGCGGTGACCTGGGGCTTCCGTGGCTGATGGGCGTGGCAGGCCCGTCCGCAGCGCAGCACGAGGCGGTGTCCACGCTGGGCACGTTTCTCCTGTACACGCTGTGGGGGACGGTCCTTGTCGCAATAGTGACGATTCTCTCCTTGGGGGTTGCTCGCGGGGGGGAACGGCGATCCGAACGCCTGATTCGACGCGCGGTAGGCGCAAGCCGGCGCACCTTGCTGGTGGCGGCTTTGGCCGAGGTGGTCCTGCTGGCGTCGGTCCCGATGGTCATGGGGGGCGCGGCAGGTCTGGCAGCATCGCGAGCTGCAGCGGCGAGCTGGCCGGGAAGTTTCCTCCCCGGATCCGGAGATGCGACGCGTGTCGCGGCGATACTCCTGGTAGCTGTGTTTGCTGCCGTGCTGGTGGTGCCGGCGATTATCCATCCACGCCGCATCCGCGAGGCCGAGATGCATCGCTCCCTGTCGACCGGCCCGGTCGTGTTTCAGGTCGCGGTCTGCTTCATCGTGCTATGCACCGGGTCACTCCTCAATCGTCGAGCGGCGGAACTCTCGATCATCAGGGCGGCTGCGGCAAGCGGCGGTACCATCGCCACGATCGCGGTTGATACCGATACCCCACGCGAGCGCTCGGCTCAATTCCGCCGCCTGCTCCACAGCGTTGAGGTGGCCGGCATGCGCTCGGTCAGTCTCACCAGCCCTGGCACCCTTTCCGGTCTGGGACACGTCGCGATGGTACTGACCGATTGTGGCCAGTGCAGCGAGGGGGGTCTGAGCATGGCCTTTCGGATCAAGCCCGCAACGCACAAGATCGTGAGCGCGGATACGTTTCGGCTGGTGGGTCTGCCTGTGCTCGCCGGCCGGGGAATCACCTCGGCTGATGACTGGGATGCACCCCGGGTTGCGGTCGTGAGCCGGAGCCTGGCGGCGAGGGAGTTTCAAAATGGTGAGCCAATCGGCCGGCACATTCACACCGGGGACGACGGTGCGGAGGGCTCCACCGTCGTGGGCATCGTGGACAATCAACTCCCGGCCGAGCTCGGCGGCACCTTGCAGCCGAGCTACGCGGTCTATGTCAGCGTCCTCCAGCATCCCCCCCGCACGGTGGACCTGTTGGTTCGAGATCCCACTGACCACAACGCTCTCGGCGGCGTCGTCGGGGCCGCGCTCGGCGGTTCCGGCCGCTACACTGGGAAGAGCGAGCGGGCGGTTCGCGAGGCCGGAATAGCCCCGGTACGGTGGTTCGGCCACCGCTTCGAGCTGCAAGGGTTGGCCCTGGTCGGACTCGCGTCGCTCGGGATCGTGGCATTCATGCGGCTCTGGGTGGAGTCGCTCACCGGCGAGATCGGGATCAGGCGGAGTGTGGGTGCCCGTCGCCATCAGATCCTGCGGTGGGTCGTGTGGCGAGCAGTTGGGGTTGCTGCCAAAGGAGTGACTGCGGGGGTCTGGTTTGGTGCCGCCGTCTGGAGCACGCTACCCACGGTTGTGACCGGAACTGCAGCATGGGACCCCTTACGATTCCTCTCTTACGGGGTCCTGCTGGTAGGGGTTGTTCTCTGCAGTGCGCTGTTGCCGGCTTGGCGGATCAGCCGTGCGCTACCGGCTCAGCTGCTGCAATAGGTGCCACCACAGTCAAGGTGGGTAATCGTGGTCATCCGTAGAAAAGCCGAATAGGAGCACACGACAGCACCCGCAGGCCGAAAGGTCGGCGAGCGTTGGTGCGTCAGTCCCCGCAGACCTCGGCGAAATAGGCGGTCAGGTCAATGACGAGTGGTGGGGCGCTCGGGTCAGGCTGCCACTCGAGCCGGGCATCGAGGATTTCCGGCCGCTCATCGTCTGGCCGCCAGCGCTCCACCACCCGGGCATCGGGATCCACGATCCAGTACTCGGGAACCCCTTCGCGCTGGTACAAGGCACGCTTCCGGAGCCGGTCGGCCCGGGCGGTGGTGGGGGAGAGAATCTCGATGGCGAGCAGCAGACGGCGGACATCCTCCCAGCGCAGCGGCCTGCGGCCATCCACCAAGGGCACGACAAACAGATCGGGCTCGACCATGTTGCGCGGGTCGAACTCCACATCCTGCGGGGCGATCTTCAGGTGGCCCAGGTGGTTCTCCCGAAGGTAGGGATCTATCCGGCGCACCAGCCCGAGTACCGCGTCGCCGTGGCGCCAGGAGGGGGCCGGCGTCACGAACAGCTCGCCGTCAATGACTTCGTAGCGCTTGCCGTCGTCGGGCAGCGCGCGGACCATATCGGCGGTCCAGCCGTGCGTTGCGTGGGCCATGCCCATAAGGTGCCTCCTTGGACGGCGGGCAGGCAAGAGAGCATCCCCTACGATGCGGCGACGGGAGGCTACGACCGGTATCAGGATCACGCCCGGTGGCGCCGATCCGGGCAGCAGCGCACTGCGGCTGCGCGGCAGTGGAGGGAATGGCTGTGGCTGACAGTAGGTGGTCTTAACTTGTGGGGGCGTCATACCGGGGAGGCGATCATCAACGACGTTGCCCAACTACTGCAAGCCATCGAGTTCTCTGCCTACAAGCATCGCGTCCAGCGGAGGAAGGACGCCGATGCTTCTCCCTACATCAACCATCCCATTGGCGTCGCAACGCTCCTGGCCATCATCGGCCTGGCGGTGCTCGCCGCGGCGGTGCTCCACGACACTATGGAGGATACCGAGACCACGCCGGCCGAGCTGGAAGAACGCTTTGGGCCCGAAGTGAGGGCGTTGGTCGAGGAGATGACGGACGACAAGAGACTGCCGAAAGCGGACCGCAAGCGTCTCCAAGTGGAGCACGCGCCCGGGGTATCAGCCAACGCGAAGCTCATCAAGCTGGCCGACAAGATCGTGAACCTGCGCGACGTGTGCACGACCCCGCCTTCGGACTGGAGCCTGGAGCGCCGGCGCGAGTATCTGGACTGGACCCGGGACGTCATTGCCGGATGCGGGGGTGTGAACCCAGGACTCGAAGCCTTTTATGACGAGGCCCTGACGATAGGGCGCCACAAGCTGGACCTTGGGTGCGGAGGGGGCAGCCCGGGCAGGCCGGCGGTGGAGGGGATATGGTAACCGGCACTTCCGCTCGTACTCATTTTGAGTACATTTGTTCTCTAGATGAGTACAACCATGCCGGACCCGGTAGCCAGCCAGCTCTTCGGCAAGCTCAGGCGCGAGCTTCTGTCGCTGCTGTTCCAGAACTCAGACCGGAGCCTGTATCTGCGCGAGCTGGTCCGCCTGACCGGGGCCAGTCCGGGCGCTGTGCAGCGCGAGGTGGCCCTCCTAACCAACGCTGGGCTCCTGGAGCGAAGCCGGCGGGGCCGCCAGGTATTCTATCAGGCCAACCGAGCGCTCCCGGTGTTCGAGGAGCTGCGGGGTCTGTTGGAAAAGACCATGGGCACGGTAGACGTCGTGCGCGCGGCGCTGGCCCCACTCGCCGATCGGATCGAGGCGGCGGTACTTTTCGGCTCGGCCGTGCAAGGCGGGGCCGGCCCGCGCAGTGATGTCGATGTGCTCGTAGTGGGGTCAGCCGAGTTCTCCGAGGTGACCGATGCGCTGGCGGCCGCGGAGAAGCGACTCGGCCGGGAGATCAATCCCATGGTGTACGCACCGGACGAGTTTCGGCGCCGGATAGAGGAGCGTGGCCATTTCATCCAATCAGTGCTCAAGAATCCCCGGATTTCACTGATCGGAGAGTTGCCGGATGGCTCTGGAGACCTGGCTCGGCCACGGGTGGCTAAAGCGTCACGAAACATCTCCCCAAGAGGTCGCCGAGCTGCTCGCGGTCGTCGACCGCGCTCTTGAGAACGCGGCTGTCGAGGGGTTGACGCCGGACGCGCGAATCAGTCTGGCTTACCCTGCGGCGCTCGCGATTGGGGCGGCAGGGCTTGGAGCAGCCGGTTATCGGGCGGGCAAGGACCGCCACCACGAGCGAGTCCTGGATTCGCTGCTTCACACCCTCGGCGTTGATTCCGTTCGGGTTGGCAAACTGCACCGATTTCGAAGGATGCGAAACGCGATGACCTACGAGCGGGTAGGCAGCGTGAGCGAAACGGAAGCAAGAGCTTTTTTAGCGCTAGTGGGGGAGTTACGGGGAGTCGTAGCTGCCTGGCTGAAACAAACGCACCCTGAATTGCTTTCTAATTAGGACACATCTACCAGCAGACTGACAATGCCCACGCTCGACTGGATCGGCAAGCGCGCTGTCCTGAACCACCATCGCGAAATCCCGTTCCAACTTCTCAAGGCCGACCCGGAGCTGTCCGTGGGCGATCCGGGGTCCGGAAACCTTTTGGTGCAAGGCGATAACCTCTTAGCTCTAAAAGCCCTGCTGCCGTATTACGCCGGGCAGGTTAAGTGCATTTACATCGACCCACCATACAACACCGGCAACGAGAACTGGGTTTATAACGACGCGGTGAACAGCCCGGAGATCCGTGAATGGTTGGGGAAGGTGGTAGGTGCAGAGGCGGAGGACCTGAGCCGGCACGACAAGTGGCTCTGTATGATGTACCCCCGCCTCCAACTTCTGCGTCAGTTTTTAAGGGAGGACGGCGCCATCTTTATCAGCATCGACGATAAGGAGGGGCACCATCTCAGGATGCTGCTCGACGAGGTGTTTGGACCGCGAAACTTCGTGGCTACGATCATCTGGCAGAAGGTCTATTCCCCCAAGAATTCCGCCAAGCACTTTTCCGAGGACCACGACTACATCGTAGTCTATGCGAGGAACGCGGAGCGCTGGCGGCCGAACCTAATGTCGCGCTCTGCCAAGCAGGATAAAGCCTACAAGAACCGAGACGATGACCCTCGCGGGCCTTGGAAGACCAGCGATCTGTCGGCCCGCAACTACTACAGCAAAGGAACGTACCCTATCACGACCCCATCGGGTCGTGTAATTCCGGCTCCACCGAAGGGAATGTATTGGCGGGTCTCGGAGGACGTGTTCAAACAGCTCGACACTGACCGCCGGATTTGGTGGGGCAAGAAAGGCAGTGCAATCCCCCAGATCAAGCGGTTCCTCACCGAGGTGAAGCAGGGAGTTGTTCCTCAAACGCTGTGGAGATACGAAGAGGTAGGGCACACTCAGGAGGCTAAGAAGGAGCTTGTCTCAATCGTAGAGTTCGCCTCTTCAGACGATGTGTTCATTACCCCGAAGCCGGTGCGACTGATGCGCCGGATTTTGGAAATCGGGGCAGGCACGGACTCCCTCGTGCTCGACTCATTCGCAGGTAGTGGTACAATGGGCCACGCTGTCCTGACGGCAAACCACGAAGACGGCGGCTCGCGCCGCTTCATCATGGTTGAGCTCGACCCGATCATCGCGCGCGCGGTTACCACACAGCGACTGACGAAAGTGGTTCAAGGGTACACTCCCCAGACTGGAGGCGAGTCAGTGGAGCCTGTCTCAGGTGTAGGGGGCGGTTTCCGCTTCTGCGAACTAGGTGAGCCACTGATTGGCGAAGTAGGGATGGTCGGGCGCGACGTTTCCTTCCACGAGCTTGCGTCGCACGTTTTTTTCACCGAGACAGGCACACCCCTGCCAATCCCTGCTTCGGGGCAGGGTCCCCTGCTTGGGGTGCATCAAGGGGAGGCTGTTTACCTGCTTTACAACGGTGCTCTGGGCGATCAGAAGTCCGAAGGCGGCAACATCCTCACCGCCGCCACTCTGGCCAAGCTCCCGGGCTACGCGGGCACGAGGATCATTTACGGCGAGGGCTGCCGTCTGGGTGAGACTCGTCTTGCGAAGGAGAAGATCGTTTTCAAGCAGATCCCGTATCAGATCAAGGTCAGCTAATGGCCTTTCGGCTTCGGGAGTACCAGACCCGATGCCTGGATGCGCTCGGAGCATACCTCTCCGGTGCAGCCGCCGATGGTGCCAAGCGTGCCTTCGTTCTTCAGACCGAGCGGGCCTACCGCAGTGTGCCGCAGTTACCCGAGCTCCCATACGTTTGTCTACGCGTTCCGACCGGCGGTGGCAAGACGATCATGGCCGCCCACGCGGTGGGAATCGCCGTGCACAGGTTTCTACAGCGAGACCAGACTGTATGCCTCTGGCTGGTGCCCTCGAATGCAATTCTGGAGCAGACGCTCGGCCGTCTCCGAACTGAGGGCGATCCCTATCGGGATGCGCTGGTCTCTGACTTCGGGGGCCAGGCGACGGTGATGAATCTAGAGGAGGCGCTGTACGTCCAGCGTGGCGTCCTCGACGGGGAAACCGTCGTGATCGTGTCCACCCTGGCCGCGCTTCGGGTTGAGGACACCGAGGGCAGAAAGGTATACGAGCAGAACGGAGCACTGGAGCACCACTTCACCGGCCTGCCCCCCGAGTTGTGTCGCGGGCTGGAGGTACGGGAGGACGGACAGCCCGTTGAGTCCCTGGCGAATGTCCTGCGGCTCCGGCATCCCGTGATCGTCATGGACGAGGCGCACACGGCGCGCACCAGGCTGTCGTTCGACACTCTCGCTCGGATCGCCCCGAGCTGCGTACTCGAGTTCACCGCGACGCCGGAGACACGTCACACTCCAGAGGCGGGTCATTTCGCCAGCAACGTGCTCGCCCATGTGTCGGCAGCGGAACTCAAGGCCGAGGATATGATCAAGCTCCCTGTGCGGCTTTGGGCCTGCCCAGGGTGGTCCGACGCGGTTACCGACGCGGTTGCGAAGCAGCGGGAACTAGAGGCGGAAGCGGCACGGGAGCAACAGCTGAGCGGGGAGCGAATCCGGCCGATCGTCCTGTTCCAAGCCGAGGCAAACCGAAAGGGCGGAGCGCCGATCACAGTCGAAGTGCTGGAGAAATGTCTAGTCGATGACCATCGGATTCCCCGTGATCAGATTGCGGTTGCCACGGGGGATCGCCGAGAACTCGATGGCCTTGACCTCACCGATGCAGCCTGCCCCATTCGTTTCATCATCACGGTCCAAGCCCTGCGGGAGGGGTGGGATTGTCCTTGGGCTTACGTTCTTTGCTCCGTCGCGAATCAGGCCTCGCCGAGGGCTGTTGAACAGATCCTGGGGCGGGTGTTGCGACTGCCGGGAGCTCGGCGGAAGGCCCATGAGCCGCTGAATCGGTCCTACGCGTACGTGGTCTCGCCCAGCTTCGCCGCAGCAGCTGAAGCGCTACGGGACGGACTCGTCGAGAACGGGTTCGAGCGGTTCGAGACGGAGGTCCTGGTCGAGGACGGCGTCGCACTGCCGGGCCTGTTTGCGGCGCGCGCCGGGGCTCCGGTGAAGGTCGTGGTCCGCGAGAGGCCAAATCTGGAGTACCTCGATGCAGCTACGCGCGCGGCGGTCACCTTCGACCCGACCTCAATGACTCTGACTGCCACCGCGCCCATTAGCGCGGCAGCCGCGGAGCAGCTCGCTGAGTCGGTAAAGTCCCCGGAGGCTAGGGCCGCTATCCTGTCCTTTGCTCGTGAGTCGCGGGAAGGTTCCGCGGCAGTCGCGGCTGCGCCCCACCCGCCGGCAGACGCCCTGGTGATCCCCATGCTTTCCATTCGGGTGGCTGGCACCTTGGAGCTATTCGAGGAAAGTCACTTCATCGACTTTCCGTGGCGGGTATCTGATCATGATGCCAAACTCACGGATGCCGAGTTCCCGCTGAAGGTGCAGGGGGGCGCCGAGGGACAGGTCGATATTACGGCTGCGGGCCAGCTCCAGGTGACCTTCCGTGACGGCGTCGCCAGTCAGCTCTCCATGCTCGATGGCGAACCGGGCTGGACGCTGCCTGCTCTGGCCGTCTGGCTCGACCGCCGCATTCCTCACTCCGACCTGACCCAACCGGACGTCAGCCTCTTCATCCACAAGGTTCTGGAAGATCTGATAGGCCGAATCGGCATCACGCTCGGCCAGCTTGCTAGAGACAAATACCGACTCAGAAAGGCGCTGGCGAACAGCATCGAAGCGCACCGCGCGGCACATCGGGGCAAGGCATTTCAGGCGGCGTTGTTCGATGGCGCTGCGGGCGGGGTCGAGGTTACCTCTGAGGTGGCGCGCACGGTCGGCGATCCCGAACGATACGCACCGAACGATTTTTACGAGGGTGCATATCAGTTCCGGCATCATCTCTTCCCTCTAATTGGCGAACTCGGGAGCGAGGGTGACGAGCACCGGTGCGCGGTCTATCTAGATGAACACCCCGAGGTGGAGTGCTGGGTGCGTAACCTGGAGCGCCGGGCCGCAACCTCATTCTGGCTCCAGACCGCCCGCGGCCGGTTCTACCCTGACTTCGTCGGCCGTCTCAAGGACGGACGAGTGTTCGCGGTCGAGTTTAAGGGGGAGCACCTCTGGAGTGCGGACGACGCAAAGGAGAAGCGGCTGGTGGGCGAGCTCTGGGAGGAGCGGAGCGGGGGCAGGTGCATCTTCGTGATGCCGCGGGGGACCGCGTGGGCGGAGATTGACGCGGCTTTGCGGCCGGTCGCACACTGAGGGCACACGAGTACATGAAGGGCTGGCAAGACGAGCTGCGCGCACTCGCAGCATCGCTGGGATCACGGGTCAGACGGGGCACCAACGCACTGGAGCGTCTGGTGGACCGGGATCCCTATCACATCGTCGGCTACCGGGGCTACGCCGGCAACGGCCGAGTCCTCGTGCTCGGCCGCGTGCTGCAGAACGAAGGCCTCGCTGATCCCGATCCCTCCCACTCCAAAGTCCGTAATCTCTTCGCCATGCTGAAGCGGCTCGAGAGCGACCCTCTGCCCTCCGCCCGGGTGCGCGCTCGAGTCGCCGGCACCGAGCGCGAGCTGGTTGCGGATGACGAAGGATTCCTGCGGGAATGGATCGAGCTGGACTCGGCACCCGCGCCAGGCTGGGGGTCGATCCGGCTGGAGCTTACCGATCCTCCTGACGGCGTAGCGAGAATCACCGAGGCGCCGTTCCTCACGCCTCCCGCCTCGGCAGCCTACGGCGTCATCAGCGACATGGACGACACCGTGCTCCAGTCTCACGTCACCGACTTCATCCGCGCGGCGCGCATGGTGCTCCTGGAGAACGCCCGCACCCGGCTGCCTTTTCCCGGCGTGGCGGCGTTCTATCGCGCCTTGGAGGAGGGGCGCACCGGTGGGGCAGGGAACCCCATCTTCTACGTCTCCAGCAGCCCCTGGAACCTCTACGATGTCATCGCGGGCTTCCTCGAGGCGCAGCAGATCCCCACCGGGCCGCTGCTGCTACGGGACTGGGATCTTGGCCTATCGGTCCTTCGGAACGCGGCCTATAAGACCGGGGTCATTCGCGAGATCCTCGCCACTTATCCGTCGCTTCCGTTCATTCTCGTGGGTGACAGTGCGCAGGAAGATCCCGAGATCTACGCCGACATCGTGGCCACCCATCCCGGCCGAATCCTGGCGGTGTACATCCGGAGTGTGCGGCAGCATCCGGAAGGCTCGACGGCCATCCGGGAACTGGCCGAGCGGGTGGCCCGTGCGGGGTCGACACTCGTGCTGGCTGATGACACCCTCGCGGCTGCGCGCCACGCGGTGGCGCACGGATGGATCAGGGACGAAACGCTGGGCGAGATTGGCGAGGAGAAGCGGGCTGATGAGGGAGCCGGTACAAAGAAATCGGCTCCTGGAGTGGAGGAGACACCCGCTGCCCCCACCGTGGTGGTGGACCCGAGCGTCA
>CAZHZI010000047.1:0-13979 GCA_964536955.1 uncultured Conexibacteraceae bacterium | reverse complement strand
TACTTGCGGTCGTCGGCGATGTGCGGCCCCTCGGGAAGGCCGTCGAGCGCCTGCTCGACGATCCGCACCGACTCGACCATCTCCGCCAGCCGCACCCGGTAGCGGTCGTAGCCGTCGCCGACCGTCCCGATCGGCACCTTGAAGTCGAAGTCTGGATAGGCGAGGTACTCGAAGGCCTTGCGCAGGTCCCAGGGCTCGCCCGCGGCGCGCAGCAACGGTCCGGTCACCCCCAGCTCCAGCAGCCGTTCCCGCGACACGATCCCGACGCCCTTCGTCCGTTGCAGGAAGATCTCGTTGCGGTCGAGCAGCGCCTGATACTGCTCGACTCGCTTCGGCATGTCGGCGATGAAGTCGCGCAGCTTCGCCTCGAAGCCCAGCGGAATGTCCTCGACCACGCCGCCGACCTGGAAGTAGCGGGTGTGCATCCGCTGTCCGGTCGCCATCTCGAAGAGGTCGAGGATCGTCTCCCGCTCGCGGAAGCAGTACCAGAGCATCGAGATCGCGCCGAGGTCGAGCGCGGTCGTCCCCAGCCAGACCAGGTGGGAGTGGATCCGATTCAGCTCCAAGAAGATCACCCGCAGGTACTTGGCCCGGTCGGGGATCTCCAGCTCGACCAGCCGCTCGACCGCGCCGCAGAAGGCCTCCATCTGAAAGAAGTAGGAGACGTAGTCCATCCGCTCCACGAACGGGATGACCTTCCAGTAGCTCTTGTCCTCGCAGGACTTCTCGATCCCGGTGTGGACGTAGCCGATCACCGGCTTCAGGTCTCTGACCACTTCGCCTTCGAGGTCCACGATGAGACGCAGCACCCCGTGCGTCGCCGGATGGTGCGGCCCGATGTTGACCGTCATCACCTCGGTGGTGGTTCGCTCCTCGGTCAGCTCAGCCACGGTCGCGCTCGTTGTAGGTGAAGAGGACGGGCTCGCCGCCGATGGGGAAGTCGCGCCTTTGCGGCCAGCCAACGTAGTCGTCGGGAAGAAGAATCCGGGTCATCTCGGGATGGCCCCGAAAGACGATCCCAAAGAAGTCATAGGCCTCCCGCTCCTGAAACTCAGCCGTAGCAAACAGCTCTACGCAAGAGTCGATCGCGGGGAGCTCGTCAGAGTGCCCCTCGTTCCCGTTCCTCTGCGGGTGGCGCGGGGGAGGGGCCGAGGACGGAGCCGCCGCACCGCCCGCAGGCCCCTCCCCCGTGACAGGACCCGCAGCCGGATCGGCCAGAAGGGCCTTCACCCTGATGCGCTCCACGCGATCGCGATTGAGCAGCTCGTAGTGCACGGCAAAGCGCGGCTCGGCCGGCAGGTAGTCGGCGGCGTGCAGGCTGGAGAGAAAGGCGTAGCCCTGACCCGGCGCGTCGCGCAGCCAGCCCAGCACGCTCAGTACCTGCTCCGGATCGACGACGAGCGCCGCCCCCCCGCGGTCGAAGCTCGTGCCGAGCACCGCCCCGGGGTGGTGCTGCTCGATCTCGCCCCGGATCAGCTCCAGCCCGGGGGCGTCAGGCATTTTCGACTAGCCCCCGCGCCGCCTCGTAGGCCTCGAGCGCCTCACCGCTGGGCGTGCTCGCAGGACCGCCCCGCGCCCACTCCTCGGTCCCTGCGGCCCTGTAGCGCTGCCGCCAGCCCGGATCGGGGTTGCCCTGGATCTTGCGCTGCAGCTTGGTGAAGCCGTAGAGCACCGCCTCCGGCCGCGGCGGGCAGCCGGGGATGTGGAGGTCCACCGGCATGAACTTGTCGGCGCCCTGCACCACCGCGTAGTTGGAGAACATGCCCCCGCTGGAGGAGCAGGCGCCCATCGAGATCGCCCACTTCGGCTCCAGCATCTGGTCGTAGAGGCGTCGGACGACCGGCGCCATCTTGATCGAGACCCGGCCGGAGAGAATGATCATGTCGGCCTGTCGTGGGGAAGCGCGCAGCGCTTCGGCGCCGAAGCGGGCCAGGTCGTAGCGGGCGGTGACGATCGAGATCGGCGCCTCGATAGCGCAGCAGGCAAGCCCGAAGGTGAGCGGGAACATCGAGTTCGACCGCGCCCAGTTGAGCATCTTGTCGAAGCTGGTCATCACGACCCGCTCCTCGACGTAGCGCTCCAGCTCCTCGCCCTCGAGGTCGCCCCGCAGCATGTCCCGGGCGCGCAGCTGCTTGGAATGGAGTGTCTGCCGCTCTACTTCCAATCGAGCGCTCCCTTCCGCCATACGTAGACGAAGGCGACCAGCAGAAGCAGGACGAAGAGGACCAGCTCGGCGAGGACGAAGACGCTGTCGGCCCCCTTGAGGATCACCCCTACCGGGTAGAGGAAGACGACCTCGATGTCGAACAGGATGAACAGCATCGCGACGAGGTAGAAGCTGATCCCGAAGCGGAAGCCGTGCGCCGCCTCGACCGGGATGCCGGACTCATACGGCTCGTCTTGGCGTCGCATCGCGGCGGTGGGCCGCTTCGGCCGCTTCGGCCCGATCACGTGGTTGAGCATCGCGAAGGCGCCCCCGACGGTGAGGCCGAGAACGGCAAAGACGAGAATCGGCAGGTAGCTCTTCAGCACAGGGGTCTCCGGTGGCGCAAGGGCGGCCGACGGGGCGTTCGCCGCCCTCCGCCGTTCCTGACGCTCACAACCGCTGTTATACACCCACCTTGTGACAACTTGCTACATAGTGATTTTCCGCATCTGCAAGCGGAATCCCGATCCTTCGAGGCGGATATAGATGGACGCAGTCCACCTTCTCGTCGGCGTCGCGGTCCTGCTGCTGAATCTGGCCGCGGGAGCCGCCGGCGGGGTGGCCTGGTTCCGCAGGCGCTCCTCGGTCCCCTTCTGGTACCTGCTCCGTGCCGCCCAGGTGGCCGTCTTCGTCCAGGTGATGCTGGGAGGCCTGCTCGTCTTCACCGGCCACGAGGCGCCGGACGACCTCCACTACCTATATGGGGTCCTCCCCCTCGTCGTTTCCTTTCTCGCCGAGGGCGCCCGGGCCGGCGCGGCCGAACGAGAGCTGGGCGACACCGACTTCGAATCCCTCCCCGCGGAAACCCAGCAATCCCTCGCGCTGGCCATAGTCCGCCGAGAGATGGGAATCATGGCCGTGAGCTGCGGCGTCATCTTCTTCCTGGCGCTGAGAGCCGCAGGGACCAGCGGCCACTTCTAGCCACGAGCCCTCCTTTTCCCATCCATGGGGCGGGAAAGGGAGGGCTCGTTGTGAAGCGCCGGGCGAGCAGTCGGCCACTGACAGCGATTAACGCCGCCGCCGCTGGCCGGACTTGAGGCGCCCTCGGGCCTCCAGCTTGGAGCGGGAGGACTCGGCAGCGGGGACGCGCTGGATGCCGGCCAGCTGGGGGATCAGCAGCTCCTCGGCGCAGCGTCGGTGCCAGTGGTGATGATCGGTGCCGCCCAGACGGCGCACGTACTGGACGATCACGTGATCGGCGCCGATCTCGATTTCGCCGTGACAGCCCGGGCAGCGGTAGAGCTTCTGGGATATCCCTCGGATCAGCCAGGCCTCGTCCCCCTCGTCGTTTCGCCCCTTCAGGCTCCATCGGGTGCTCGGGCCGTCCATCTCAGCTGGAGGGCAGAGGTCGGTATCGGCCCTGGTGGAACACCAGAGGGGCGCCTTCGGTCGTCTCCAGGTCGGTCACCTGGCCGGTGACGATCACGTGGTCGCCACCGGCAATCACGTCGCGCAGCTCGCAGGCGACCCAGACGAGGGCGTCCTCGATCGCCGGAACGCCGCCGCGCTCGCCCCACTCGATTCCCGCCCACTTGTCGGCGACGGGGGCCTTGGTCGCGAAGGCGCGGGCGATCCCCTCCTGTCCCGCGTGCAGCACGTTGATGCCGAAGCGGTTGGCCGCCTGCACCGCCAGCAGGGTGCGCGAGCCGCGGTCCAGGCAGGCCAGCATCAACATCGGCTCCAGGGAGAGGGAGCCGACCGCGTTTGCGGTGGCGCCGGCCGGGCCGTCGGGACCGGTCGCGGTCACCACGGTGACGCCGGTGGGCAGCGAGCCCATCGCGGCCCGGAAGCGGGCGGGGTCGGGGGGACTCATGGCTGGGCCAGACAATATGATGCGCGCCGCGTGCGCCCAGTTTGGATCACAACTTTGGCGGTCGCCTCCGCCTTCGGGTTTGCCGCCTGCGGATTCGGCGAGCAGGGGATCTCGGTCTCCGAGGACGACCCGAACCACAACGGCGCCGTTCTCTTCGCCACGCGTTGCTCCGGCTGCCACACGCTGAGCGTCGCCGGCACCCAGGGAAGCGGCAACCGCGGGGAGCGGACGCAGGGGCCGAACCTCGATCAGCGAACCGAGACCTATGAGGATGCCCTCTTCGCGATCCAGAATGGGGGCTTCTCCGGGGCGATCATGCCCCAGAACATCGTGGTCGGCCGCGAGGCCGAGGAGCTGGCGCGCTTCGTCGCGAAGTACGCGGGGCAGGACGCCCAAACTTCGCCGCGTCCCGGCGAGTCTCCCTAGCGCGGGGACGCCATGCTGGACCTGAAGCTGATCCGCTCCGACCCTGAGCGGGTCAAGACGGCGCTGGCGCGGCGCGGCGCGGCCGATCGAGTCGACGAGCTGCTGGCCCTGGACGCGCGCCGCCGGGAGCTGCTGCCCGAGGTCGAGGGCGCCCAGGCCGAGCGCAAAGCCCTCTCCAAGCGGATCGGCGAGGCCAAGCAGTCGGGGGACGGCGCCCAGGAGCTGATCGACGAGGTCCAGAGCCTGAAGGCGAAGATCGAGTCGGGCAAAGCCGAGCTGGAGAAAGTCGACGCAGAGCTGGAGCGGATCGTCCCCATGCTCCCCAACCTGCCCGACCCCGACGCCCCCGACGGGATGACCGAGGAAGACGCCGTCGTTATCCGAACGGTGGGGGAGCCTCCGGAGTTCGACTTCGCGCCGCGCGACCACCTGGAGATCGGCACCGAACTGGGTCTGATCGACATGGAGTCGGCCGCGAAGCTATCCGGCTCCCGCTTCGCCTACCTGAAGGGCGACCTGGTGCTTTTGGAGCTGGCGCTGGTCCGCTTCGCGATCGAGCTTGTTCGCGCCGAGGGGCACGAGCCCGTGATCCCGCCGGTGCTCGTCCGCGAAGAGGCCCTCTACGGCACCGGCTTCCTGCCCGGCGACCGCGACCAGATCTATGAGGTGCCCAAGGACGAGCTGTTCCTGATCGGGACCTCGGAGGTGTCGCTGGCCTCGCTGCATGCCGACCAGATCCTCGACCCCGCAACGCTGCCGCTGCGCTACGCCGGCTTCTCGACCTGCTTCCGGCGCGAGGCCGGCGCTGCCGGGCGCGACACGCGCGGCATCTTTCGCGTCCACCAGTTCGACAAGGTGGAGATGTTCTCTTTCGTCGAGCCCTCGAAGTCGGCGGCCGAGCACGAGCGCCTGCTGGCGATAGAGGAGCGCATCCTCACCGAGCTGGAGATTCCCTACCGCGTCGTCAACGTCGCCGCCGGGGACCTAGGCGCCCCGGCCGCGAAGAAGTACGACTGCGAGGCATGGATCCCCAGCCAGGGGCGCTACCGCGAGCTGACCTCCTGCTCGAACACGACCGACTACCAGGCCCGCCGCCTTGGTTGTAGGTATCGGCCCGCCGACGGCGAATCCCCGCAGGTGGCGCACACACTGAACGGCACCGCGGTGGCCGTGGGGAGGACGATGATCGCGCTGATCGAGAACCGGCAGGAGCGCGACGGGGGGTTCACGCTACCCACTTCTTTGCATCGCCTTGGCGCCCCTGAAAGAATCGCGTCGCATGAGTAGCGCTAACGTGAGGGAAGCCAAGCGCGTGGTCCTTTGCGACGACCACGAGATCGTCCGTGAGGCGATCAAGGCGCGCATGCTGAACTCGAGCATCGTCGAGATCGTCGGCGAGGCGGGCAACGGGCGCGACGTGGTCGACGTCGTCAAGGAACTGGAGCCCGACGTCCTCATCATCGACGTCGAGCTACCCAAACGCGACGGGATCGAGGCCACCAAGGAGGTTCTCAAGGTCCGCCCGCGCGTCAAAGTGATCATCTTCACCGCCCATGCCCAGCCTGACCTGCTGGCGCTGGCGCTGCGCGCGGGCGCCTCTGGCTACGTGCTGAAGTCAGCTCCCGCCGAGGACATCGCCAAGGCGGTAAAAGCGGTAACCGGCGGCGGCACCTTCCTCGGTGGCGACTTCGCGGGCGGGAAGCCGTCGGAGGTCGAGAAGCTGCTCGACCTCTCTCCGCGCGAGCGCCAGATCCTCGAGCTGCTGGCCGAGGGGCTGCGGGTGAAAGAAATCGCCGAACGCCTCTCCCTCAGCCCTGCGACCGTCCATACCCACGTGCGCAACGCGATCGCCAAGCTCGAGGTCGACACGCGGACCGAGGCGGTGGCCCTGGCGGTGAAGTTCAGCTATCTGGGTGCTGGTGGGGGGGCGGCTTGAGCTCCAGCGCGCAGCCATTGATGCAGTAGCGCTGCCCGGCAGGACCCGGGCCGTCGTCGAAGACGTGCCCAAGGTGGGCGTCGCAGTTCTTGCAGGCGACCTCGGTGCGCCGCATCAAGAGGTTGTTGTCGGGACGTAGCTCGACGTTCTCCAGGTTGGCCGGCTCCGTGAAGCTGGGCCAGCCGGTGCCGGAGTCGAACTTGGTGTTGGAGGAGAACAGCTCAGCGCCGCAGCACACGCAGCTGTACATGCCCTCGCTTTTCTCCTCCACGTACGGGCCCGTGAACGCGCGCTCCGTACCGGCCTGGCGCGTTATCTCGTATTGCTCGGGCGTCAGCTCGGCCCGCCACTGCTCATCTGACTTCTGGACTTTCGCCGTCATCCGGCTCCTTTCGTCTGTCCAATCAGGTTACGCGCCTCCCCTTTGGGAGGCGATCGCTGCTCTCACTCATACATACGTCCACTGCAACGCAGCTGTTAAGGCGAGCGGAGGCAGATGGCGAGAAAAAGGCCATGGGCACCAAGGTCTCGATCCTCCTCGCGCTGGCCGCGTTCGCGGCGGCCGCTCTGGCGCCACCCGCCGGGGCGATGAAGTTGAGCCGGCTGATGGCGCCGCCGGCGAAATGCGGCAACCAGGACGAGGTCAACGCTCCGATCGAAGTGCAGGAGCAGACGATGCAGTGCATGACGAACTTCGCCCGGGAGCATGCTGGACGGGCCGGGCTCGGCGGCTCCACGGAGCTGAACCGCTCGGCCGGCGACAGGGCGGGCGACATCCTGCGGTGCGACAGCTTCAGCCACTACGCGTGTGGGCGGGACTTCACGTACTGGATTCAGCGGGTCGGCTACATCCCCGCAAAGTGCTGGCGAGCGGGGGAGAACATCGCCTGGGGGACCGGCGAGCGCGGCACGGTGCGGGCGATCTTCCGCGCCTGGATGCATTCGCCGGGTCACCGCGAGAACATCTTCGGCCGCTACAGCCAGATCGGAATTGGCCTGCGGGTCGGCGGCCTGGACGGTCACCCGAGCGCGCACGTGTGGACCCAGCACTTCGGCACGCACTGCGGCGCCCGCCCGGCCCATCCGCCGTCGCCTCCGCTGGCGAAGCTGGCCGACGCATCCGTCGTCTCCCGCTGAGCTGCGGACAGTCGTAAATAGGATCCCCGCGTGGCCGGGGCCTTCTATGAGCAGGACGGCGATCGCTATGTCGCGACCGAGCTGACTCGGGGGCCCTGGGACCCCGAGGCTCAGCACGCCGGGCCGCCCGCGGGGCTGCTGGGCAGGGAGATCGAGTCGCTGGAGGACGCGGCGGAGTTTCAGGTGGGGCGCATCACCTTCGAGATCCTGCGCTCGGTGCCGATCGGGCGGGTGCGGGTCGAGGCAAGGGTCGTGCGGCCGGGCCGGCGGGTCCAGCTGGTCGAGGCCTCCCTGAGCAACGACGACGGGGAGCTGATGAGGGCGAACGCCTGGAGAATTCGGACCGCGCCCATCGAGCTGCCGGCTGAAGCCGCGGCGGAGCCCGACCCCCCTCCCGGCCCCGAGCAGGGATCGGCCTCCGACTTCTTCCCGACCGGGGAGGAGGTCGGCTACCACACGGCGATGGAATGGCGATGCGTGAGAGGCGGTTTCCTCGAGCCGGGCCCGGCGACGGTTTGGATGCGAATGCGCGACCCCCTGGTTGGCGGAGAGGAGCCCACCCCTCTGCAGAGGACCCTCGTCGCCGCCGACGTCGGCAACGGCATCAGCGCGACCCTCGACTGGAAGCGTTACCTCTTCATCAACGTCGATCTCACCGTCCACTTCGAGCGGATGCCGGCGGGCGAGTGGCTCTGCGTCGACGCTGTGACCCTGGCCCAGCCGCACGGGATCGGCACGGCGGAGTCGGTGCTGAGCGATCGGAGTGGGCGAATCGGCCGCTCGCTTCAGACCCTGCTGGTCGCCGAGAGGTCCAGCCCCTAGCCCGCTTAGCGCTGTGTTGCGAGCAGGGCTCGGCCACGCGGTGAGATCGCCAGGGCGATCGTGATCGCGGAGATCACCCCGAACATCGCGGCGAAGAGGAAGGCGCCTTCATAGCCGGCCACCGCCGCAGCGGCGCCGGCCATGGGCGCGCCGAGCCCGACCCCGGCGTCGAAGAACGCGGTGAAGGTGCCGAGCGCCGCGCCGCGCCGGGTCTCCGGGACCTGGCTGACGACGATCAGCGAGAGGGAGGGATAGAGGAGGGAGAAGGCGGCGCCCATCGCCAGGGCGCCCGCCAGCGCCACCGGCAGGCTGTCGGCGACCGCGATCGTCGCCAGGCCCACCGATTCGACCAGCGCCGCGGCGATCGCGACCCGCACCGGGCCGACCCGGTCGGGAAGGTCGCCTCCGACCAGACGGGTCAGCACCACCATCGTCGCGAAGGCGCCGAACACGGCTGCCCCGTGGCCGATGTCGCGGGCGTCGAGGTGGAGGACGACGAAGGCCGCGACCGTCGCGTAGCCGATCGAGGCGAGGGCGAGGGCGGCCCCGGGGCGGACCGCCTCGCGGGCGATCAGCGGCTGGTGCTCGTGCTCGCCGGCAGCTGCCGGGCGGAAGGGGTCCGGGAGGCGGAAGGCGAGCAGCGCGCCCAGCAGCGGCACCGTCCCGGCGAAGAGCCAGACCATCGTGTAACCGCTCGCCTGCAGGATCAGCTCGCCGATCAGCGGCCCGACGCTGAGGCCCGCCCAGACGGCGAGGCCGTAGAGGCCGATCACCCGTCCCCGCCGGTCGGGCGGCGCGAGGTCGACGATCCACGCCGAGCCGGCGGTGAACACCGTGCCCTCGCCGGCGCCGAGCACCAGCCGCGCGGCGATCAGCCCCGGCACGCCAAGGGGCAGCAGGTACATGAACCCGCCCACCGCGACCAGGATCGAGCCGAGCAGGACGGTGGGCTTGCGCCCGCGGCGGTCGGCGAGACGGCCGGCGAAGGGGCGCAGCAGCAGGCCGGTGATCGCGTAGGAGCCGACCACGACGCCAACCGCGACGTTGCCGTCGTCGAGCGGTCCGCGCACATAGCGGGGCAGGACCGGCAGCACCGCGCCGACCGCGAGCAGGCCGCAGAAGGTCACGGCGAAGACGCCCGCGAAGGCGACGCCGGGGCGGAGGACCCTCTTCGCGCTCACCCGACCAGGCTTGGAAGGGAGTCGACCACGTGGTCGGGGGGCGGGTCGGCCTGCTCGGCCTCCTCGCGTGAGGAGGCGCCGGTCAGCACCAGGATCGTCTCCAGGCCGGCCCGACGTCCGCCCTCGACGTCGGAGGCGATCCGGTCGCCGGCGATCGCGACCCGCTCGGAGTCGCCGATCAGGCTGCGCGCCAGGTCGAAGAGGTGGCGCTCCGGCTTGCCGCCGATCTCCGCCGTCGCTCCCGACGCCGTCTCCACCGCGGCCAGGACCGACCCCGTCCCGGGCCAGGCGCCACCGGGCATCGGCAGGGTGGGGTCGCGGCTGGTCGCGAACAGCGCCGCGCCTCGTTGCAGCGCAAGCGTCGCGGTGAGCAACTGCTCGTAGTCGAATCCGCGGTGCCCGGAGACGAGCACCGCATCGGCGTCTCGCGCGGCCTCTCCGTCCAGCGCCTCCAATCCGGCCGCCGCCACCTCGTCCCGGAAGGCGCCCGTGCCGATCGCGAAGGCGGTGCGTCCCACACCCACCCGCTCCGCCGCCAGTCGCGCGGTCGCCACCCCCGCTGTCACCACGCGGTCGTCGGGGACCGGCACGCCCATCGCTCGCAAACGCTCCGCGTACGCGGCTCCCGGCTTGCCCGGGTTGTTGGTCACGAAGACGATCTCCTTGCCGGCGCCGATCAGGGCGTTCAACGTTTCGGCCGCCCGGGGCACCGCTTCGCCGCCAACCCACACCACCCCGTCGAGGTCGACCAGGAGTCCGTCGAATCCGTCCGCAAGCGCCATCGGCCGCAGGCTAGTGACTGTCTCGATACGGTGAGCTCGGTGAACGTGCCGACCGCAGAGGTGGCCGTAGGCGTGGTGACCGCGACGGACGTGACTCGCCGCTACGGCGAAGGGGCGGCCGCGGTGGACGCGCTGGCGGGCGTGAGCACCGAATTCGAGCGCAACCGCTTCACGGCGATCATGGGGCCGTCGGGCTCGGGCAAGTCGACTCTGATGCACATCCTCGCCGGCCTCGACAAGCCGACCTCCGGCACGGTGATGCTCGACGGCGTCGAGATCACCGGCCTTGACGACGGCGAGCTGACCAAGCTGCGTCGCGACAAATTCGGCTTCGTCTTCCAGTTCTTCAACCTGCTGCCGGTCCTGACCGCGGAGGAGAATCTCATCTTGCCCCTGTCGATCGCCGGCCGCAAGCCCGATGGCGACTGGCTGGAGCAGCTGATCCGCACGGTCGGCCTGGAGGACCGGCGCACTCACCGCCCTTCCGAGCTTTCCGGAGGTCAGCAGCAACGCGTCGCCCTGGCTCGCGCCCTGGTCTCCAAGCCGGCGGTCGTCTTCGCCGACGAGCCGACCGGCAACCTCGACTCGAAGGCCAGCGAGGACGTGCTGCGCCTGCTCCGCCAGGCGGTCGACGAGTTCGGCCAGACGGTGATCATGGTCACCCACGACCCCGCGGCCGCCGCCCACGCCGACCGCCTCATCACCCTCCGCGACGGGAGGATCGTTCATGACGCCGCGCCCGGCTCGGCGGACGAGGTGATCGAGCTGATGAAGCAGATTGACTAGCCTCGCCGTCAAGAGCCTCTGGGCGCGCAAGATTCGCGCGCTCACGACGACGCTGGCGGTAGTGATAGGAGTCGCCTTCGTCGCCGGGACCTACATCCTCACCGACACGACCTTCGCCGCCTTCGACCAGATCTTCAGCGATTCGCTGAAGGGCACCAATGTGGTGATCACGGCCAGGGACGAGGTCGAGCAGGAAAGCGGCGAGGTGCCCAGCTTCGGCGCCGCCCTGCTGCCGAAGGTGAAGAAGACGCCGGGGGTGCGGCTGGCGGCCGGCGCAATCTTCACGCCGGGGGGCTTCTTCGACTCCAAAGGCGAGGCGATCGGCTCTAAATTCGCGCCGAAGTTCATCTCGTCGACCCTGCCGGGTGGGCTGGAGTCGCTCAACTACGTGGAGGGAAAGCCGCCTCGGACGGCAACCGAGGCGTCTCTGGACCAGGCGGCGGCGGAGGAGGCCGGCCTGACGATCGGCGAGGAGATCGAGCTCGCCTCCGTGAGCCGCGCCAAGCGCTACCGCCTCGTCGGGCTCACCAAGCTCGGCGACGCCTCCTTCGGCGGCGCCAGCATCGCCCAGGTCACCCTGCCGCAGGCGCAGAGGATCACCGGCAAGGTCGGCCGCTTCGATCAGATCTCCGCCGCCGCCGCGTCCGGGGTCTCGGCGACGGAGCTGAAGCAGCGGATCGAGCGGTTCGCCCCGCCATCGGTCCGGGTCGAGACAGCCGCGGAGAACGCCAATCGATCCTCGAACCAGATCCGCGACAACCTCGGCTTCCTGCGGATCGCCCTGCTGGTCTTCGCCTTCGTCGCGCTCTTCGTCGGGGCCTTTCTGATCTTCAACACGTTCTCGATCACCGTCGCCCAGAGAATCACCGAGTTCGGGATGCTGCGCACGCTCGGCGCCGCGCGCGGGCAGATCCTCAGCTCGGTCGTCGTCGAGGCGCTGGCGATCGGGTTGCTCGGCGCGCTGCTGGGCCTCGTGGGGGGCTTCGCGATCGCCAAGGGGCTGAACGCGCTCTTCGTCGCAATTGGGATCGATCTGCCGACCACCAGCCTGGTGCTGAAGACGCGCACGGTCGTCGTCTCGATGCTGATCGGCATCGGCGTCACCCTCGTCTCCTCGTTCATGCCGGCGCTGCGCTCCACCCGCGTGCCCCCGATCGCAGCGCTGCGCGCGCTGGAGATGCCGGCCAGCCGGGGGCGGCGGATCGGTTTTGCGGCCCTCGCCGTCCTGCTCGGCGGCGCCGGCCTGGCGATGGTCCTGATCGGCCTGTTCGCAGGCGCCGACTCCGGCACGGCGGCCGGCTTGATGGGGGGTGGCGCGGTCGCCGTCGTGCTCGGCGTCTCCCTGTTCAGCCCTCGACTGGTGCGACCCCTCGCCTCGCTGGCGGGGGCGCCGCTGCAGCGCCTGCGCAGGCTCACAGGGCGGCTCGCCCGCGAGAACACCCAGCGCAACCCGGCTCGCACCGCAGTCACCGCCGCGGCGCTGATGATCGGCCTCGCCGTGGTCGTCTTCGTCACCGTCTTCGCCGCCGGCATCAAGGGCTCGATCGCCACCGCCGTCGATGACAGCTTCCAGGGCGAGTTGGTGATCCAGAACAGCGACGGCTTCTCGCCAATCCCGTCCGCCGCCGCCGCAGCCGCCCGCAAGGTGGCCGGCGTCGAGTTGATCTCGACCCTGCGCGCCGCCCAGGCGAAGCTTCTCGACGGGGGGAGCGGCAAGCCGCGCGTCTCGGCGCTCGGCCGCGACGCGGGCGAGGTGCTGACCATCGACTGGACCGAGGGCGGCCCTGCGGCCCTGCGGGGCCTCACCGACCGCGAGGTGATCCTCGACAAGTCCTTCGCCTCCTCTAACGGGTTCGACCCCGGCGACCGGGTCCGGTTCCTCACCCAGATCGGCCGGAGGCCAACCCTCCGGGTGGTGGGGGAGTTCGAGGACCGCGCGGACCTGCTCGGCAGCGCGATCGTCACCCAAAGGCTGATGGCGCGCCAGTTCGATCAGCGCGACGACGTGCTCGACTTCGTCAAGCTGGCGCCGGGGGCGGATGCCGACGCGGTCCAAGCCGATCTCGCCAAGATCGTCGATCGCGACTTCCCCACCGCGGACGTGCTCAACCAGCAGGAGCTGAAGGACAACCAGGAAAGCCAGGTAAACCAGCTGCTCGGGCTGATCTACGCGCTGCTGGCGCTGGCGATCATCGTCTCGCTGTTCGGGATTGCCAACACGCTGGCGCTCTCGATCCACGAGCGCACCCGGGAGCTGGGCATGCTCCGCGCGATCGGCATGTCGCGCCGTCAGGTGCGGACGATGATCCGCTACGAGGCGGTGATCACGGCGCTGATCGGGGCGATCCTCGGCATGGTGCTGGGAGTGATCTTCGCGGCGCTGATCGCGCAGCCGCTGAAGGACGAGGGCTTCACGCTCTCCTATCCGGTGGGGACGCTGATCCTGCTGCTCGTCTTCGCCGCAATTGCCGGGGTGATCGCGGCGATCGGCCCGGCTCGCCGCGCCTCGAGGCTCAACGTCCTCGAAGCCCTCCAGTACGAGTAGTCGCACCGCGCCGATCGGCAAGCCCAGCGCCCGGGACAACCCTTCCACTGTTCCTTATCCCGGCATAACGAGGAAAAGGAATAGTGGAAGCTCAGCCGTGGCGCAGCAGGCGCTTCACCGTGCCCATCAGCTCCTCGGTGCGGTCTGCCTGCTCGCCCTCGGGCGCGCCGATCACGCAGTGGGCGGCGTGGTCTGAGAGCAGCTCCAGCGCGACCTTGTCGAGCGCCGCCTGGATCGCGGTGACTTGGGTGACGACGTCGATGCAGTAGCGGTTTTCGTCGACCATCCTCTCGATGCCGCGCACCTGTCCCTCGATCCGCCGCAGCCGCTTCACCACCGCGCCCT
>CAZHZI010000046.1:0-14326 GCA_964536955.1 uncultured Conexibacteraceae bacterium | reverse complement strand
GCATCGCCGTCCGGCACGCGGCCTCCTTCCCGGGCCTCGGCCCGGGCCACCTGCGGGTCACGGCGCGCGGCCCGGAGGAGAACGAGCGCCTGGCGCGCGCCCTCGAGGAGGCGCTCCGGTGAGCGCGGAGGATCGGCGACTCACCGTCGTCGGGATCGGCGCCGACGGCTGGACCGGGCTCGGCGAGCTCGCCCGGGAGGCGCTTTCGGCCGCCGAGCTGATCGTCGGCTCCGACCGCCAGCTCGCGCTGCTGCCGCAGCTGGACGCCGAGCTGCGCCCCTGGCCGTCCCCCCTGGACCCGCTGCTCGAGGAGCTGGTCGCCGGCACCGACCGCCCGACCTGCGTCCTTGCCAGCGGCGACCCGATGCTGCACGGGATCGGCGCCACGCTCGCCTGTCGGCTCGCCCCGGGTAGGCTCGTCGTCCATCCTCACCCGTCCGCGTTCGCGCTGGCCTGCGCGCGCCTCGGCTGGGCCGCCGCCGAGACCGACCTGGTTAGTGCTGTCGCGCGACCGCCCGAGGTCGTCGCCCGTCTGCTTCAGCCCCGGCGTCGCCTCGTCGTCTACGCGTCCGGCTCTGCCGGCGCCGCCGAGGTCGCCGGCGTGCTCCGCGAGCGCGGCTTCGGCCCGAGCCGGTTCGTCGTCCTCGAGCAGCTCGGCGGCGAGGCCGAGCGGATCGCCGAGAGCACAGCAGACGGCTGGGGCGACGGCGCGGCGGATCCGCTCCACGCCGTCGCGATCGAGTGCCGCGCCGCCTCTGGCACAGGGCTGCGCCCGCTCGTCCCGGGGCTGCCCGACGACGCCTACGAGACCGACGGCCAGCTGACCAAGCGCCACCTGCGCGCCGTCACCCTCGCCGCGCTCGCCCCGACCCCCGGCGCGCTGCTGTGGGATGTCGGCGCCGGCAGCGGCTCGATCGGGATCGAGTGGCTGCGCGTCGAGCCGAGCGCCGAGGCGATCGCGATCGAGCCGCGCACCGAGCGCGCGGGGAGAATCGAGGCCAACGCCCTGCGCCTCGGCGTCCCGGCGCTCCGGGTCGTCCGCGGCAAGGCGCCGGATGCGCTCGACGGCCTGCCGCGCCCTGACGCGGTGTTCATCGGTGGCGGGCTCACCTCCGCGGGCCTGCTCGACCGCTGCTGGGAGGCGCTTGCGCCAGGCGGCCGGCTCGTCGCCAACGCCGTCACGCTCGAGGGTGAGCAGGCGCTGCTCGCCGCGCGGGCGCTGCGGGGCGGCGAGCTGGCGCGGATCGCCATCTCCCACGCCGAGCCGATCGGCGCCTTCGAGGCATGGCGGCCGCAGCTCCCCGTCGTGCAGTGGACCGCCGACAAGGGGCCCGCGTGACCGTCCATTTCATCGGCGCCGGCCCGGGCGCTCCCGACCTGCTCACCCTGCGCGCCCAGCGGCTGATCGCCTCCTCGCCGGTCTGCCTCTACGCCGGCGCGCTGGTGCCGCGCGAGGTGCTCGACCACGCGCCCGCCGGCGCGCGCGTGGTCGACACCCAGAACCTCAACCTCGACGAGATCGTCGGCGAGCTGCGGGGTGCGCACGAGCGCCGCGAGGATGTCGCCCGCCTGTGCTCCGGCGACATCTCGATCTACAGCGCGGCCGCCGAGCAGATGCGCCGGCTCGACGTGCTCGGCATCCCCTGGGACGTAACCCCCGGCGTCCCCGCTTTCGCCGCAGCGGCCGCCGCCCTGTGCCGCGAGCTCACCGTCCCCGGCGTTGCGCAGACCGTCGTGCTGACTCGCTACAGCCGCCGCGCCTCGCCGATGCCCGCGGGCGAGGACCTCGCCGGCCTGGCCGCCCACGGCGCGACGCTCGCGATCCACCTCGGCGTCCAGGCGATCGAGGAGATCGTGGCGACCCTCATCCTCCACTACGGCCCGGCCTGTCCGGTCGGCGTGGTCGCCCGGGCGAGCTGGCCGGACGAGCTGATCCTGCGCGGGTCCCTGGCCACGATCGCCGCCGACGTGCGGGCGGCAGAAGTGCGGCGCACGGCGACGATCCTCGTCGGGCCAGCGCTCGCGGCGGAGGGGTTCCGCGACAGCCACCTCTACTCGCACGAACGCGAGCGACCGGCGCCCCGGTGAAGCCGTTACCGCGGGGTGGTCCTCCGCAGCAGGTAGGCGTCCATGATCCAGCCCTTGCGCTCGCGGGCCTCGCCCCGCAGGCGCTCGATCTCACCGGCCACTTCGCGCAGCGGGCCGGAGACGAGGATCTCGTCCTCGGTCCCGAGGTAGGCGCCCCAATGAATCTCGATCCCGTCGTCGGCGATCTGCTTGAAAGAGCAGTCCCCGTCGAGCATCACCACGACGTCGTCGACCCCCTCCGGGAAGCCCTGGGCCAGCCGGCGGCCGGTAGTGATCTGGACGGCACCGGCTACGCGGGTGAGAGGCGTCCGGTGTCGCGCCGTCAGGGCGTGGACGCTGCTGATCCCCGGCACGACCTCGTGCTCGAATGCCACCGTGCCGCGAGCAAGGATCTGGTCGATGACGGCCAGCGTGCTGTCGTAGAGGGACGGATCCCCCCAGACGAGGAAGGCGCCGCACTCCTCCTCGCCGAGCTCCTCGTGGATCAGCCGCTCCCAGACGTCAGCGCGCCGGCGGCGCCAGTCCTCGACCGCCGAGCTGTAGGCCGAGGCCGTTCGCTCGCGCGGCGGGTCCGGGACCGTGACGATCCGGTAGGCGCTGTCCTCGATGTAGCGCTCGCAGATCTCGCGGCGCATGTGCACGAGCTGTTCGGTCTCCTGCCCCTTGTCGATCACGAAGAAGACGTCGACCTGGTTGAGCGCCCGAATCGCCTGCACGGTGACATGCTCGGGATCGCCGGCACCGATCCCGATGACGAGCAGCTTCCTCATCGCGCGCCCTTGGGGATCGCCCGATGATCCTGGTCCTCGGCGGCACCGCGGAGGCGCGTGAGCTCGCGGGCGCCTTGGACGCAGTCGGCGCGCCGGTGATCTCTTCGCTCGCCGGCCGCGTCAAGCGCCCGCGGCTGCCGGCGGGTGAGGTGCGAATCGGCGGCTTCGGCGGCCCCGAGGGGCTCGCGGGTTGGCTGCAGGAGAACGGCGTCGCTGCCGTGGTCGACGCAACCCATCCCTTCGCGGAGCGGATCTCCGCCTCCGTCGCGGCGGCCTGTCCGCGCACAGGCGTGCCGCTGCTGCGCCTCGAGCGGCCCGGCTGGAGCGAGCGACCCGGTGACCATTGGCGCTGGGTGGACGACCTCGACGAGGCCGCAGCGGCCATCCCTTCGCTCGGCGAGCGCGTGTTTCTGACGACCGGACGCCAGGGCCTGCCCGCGTTCGCGGGAGTCGATGATGCCTGGTTCCTCGTCCGCTGCGTCGAGCAGCCCGAACCACCGCTGCCTCGCCGCCACCAACTGCTGCTCGACCGCGGTCCTTACACCGTCGAGGGCGAGCTCGCGCTCGTCGATGAGCACCGCATCGACCTGCTCATCACCAAGGACAGCGGCGGCGCGTACACCGAGGCCAAGCTCGACGCCGCCCGGCTCCGCCGGCTGCCGGTGATCGTCGTCAGGCGCCCGCCGCGGCTGGCCCTCCCATCCGTGTCCACGGTCGCCGCCGCGCTCGCCTGGGCGCGCCAGGGAGCTCACGCCGGATAGCGCCTAGGCGTGTAGACGCGCGGTGGGCCGGTGCCATTCTCGACCGCCCGCGTCATCGAGGACCCGACGATCAGCAGCGTGCGCATGTCGACGGCTTCAAGATCGAGCTCGCCCAGCCTCGCAACCGTCACCGCCTCGTCAGCGCTGCCGACCGCTCGGGCGACGATGACCGGCGTCGCCTCCGCCCGGTGGCGGCGCAGCACCGCGATGGCGCGCACGAGCTGCTCGCGGCGGGTGCGCGAGGCCGGGTTATAGAGAGCGAGGACGAAGTCCGCCGCGCCGGCGGCGTCCAAGCGTCGCTCGATGACCTCCCAGGGCTTCAGCTGATCCGAGAGAGAGAGGACGCAGAAGTCGTGGCCCAGCGGCGCCCCTACGCGCGCCGCCGCCGCCTGCATCGCCGAGACGCCCGGCACGACGCGGACCTCGACGTCGGCCAGCTCGGCGTTCCGCTCGAGCCCCTCAAGCACCGCCGCGGCCATCGCGAAGATCCCCGGGTCTCCCGAGGAGACGACCGCCACCCGTGATCCGGCGGCGGCGAGAGTCAGCGCATGCCGCGCTCGCTCCGCCTCGACCCGGTTGTCGGTCGCGTGCCGACGCTGCCCCCGCCGCTCCGGCACCCGGTCCAAGTAGGTCTTGTAGCCGATCAGCTCATCGGCCTCCGCCAGCTCGGCCTGGGCTTCTGGGGTCAGCCAATCCGGGCCCGCCGGCCCGATGCCGACTACGGCGACGCTGCCCGGGCGCCCATTGGGCCCGACCGGCCCGCCGACGGTGGGCACGAGCAGGAGCGACATGTACGGGACCTCGCCCTCCACCTCGCGCAGCGGCGCCGAGCGCTCCTCCGCCGTACTGGCCCGCGCGACGTAAATCGCGCGCTCGGCGAGGTTGGCGCGCTCGGCCGCCTCGCGAACCCCGCCAAACGTGCGGCCGAGCTTGAGCACGACCGCCGCGTCGCTGGCGCGCAGCCGCGCCGCGAGCACGTCGGGCGGCAGCGTGCCGGGGAGAACGGTCAGTACGTCGTCGCGCTTGGCCAGCGGCGTCCCGGTTGAGGCAGCAGCGGCGCTGAACGACGTCACGCCGGGGATGACCTCAGTCGGGTAGCGGTCGGCCAGCCGCTCGTGGAGGTATATGTAGGAGCCGTAGAAGAACGGGTCGCCCTCGCAGAGGATGGCCACGTCGCGGCCGGCGTCGAGATGCGCCGCGAGCTTGGCCGCCGACTCATCGTAGAAGTCCGTCAGCGCGCCCTCGTATCCGCCTGGGTGGTCGGTCTTCTCGGTCGTCACCGGATAGCCCAGCGCAACCTCGACCTGCGACTCGCGCAGGTATGGCGCCGCGATCCGCCGGGCGATGCTGCGCCCGTGCCGCGCCGCCGGATAGGCGACCACGTCGGCGGCCTCGATCACCCGCTGCGCCTTGACCGTCACCAACTCGGGATCGCCGGGGCCCACCCCGACGCCGAATAGCCGTCCCACGCCCGCCCCGACCGGAGTCATTCGACCGGGCCGGCCAGGGCGTTGACGGCGGCGGCGGCGATGGCGCTGCCGCCGCGCCGGCCGTAGACGACCAGATACTCGAGCTTCGCCGGGTGCTCGACGAGCGCGACCTTGGACTCGGCCGCGCCGATGAAGCCGACCGGGACGCCGATCACTGCCGCCGGTCGCCTGCCTTCCTCGACCACTTCGAGCAAGCGGAACAGGGCCGTGGGAGCGTTGCCGATGACGACGACCGCCCCCTCCAGCCGATCCCGCCAAAGCTCGATCGCCGCCGCGGTGCGCGTCGTCTCCATGCTCTCAGCCAGTTCGGGGACCGTCGGGTCCGACAGGGTGCAAACGACGTCGTTGCTCGCGGCCAGCCGCGACCGCGTGATGCCCGCGGCGACCATCGCGGTGTCGCAGAGGATCGGCGCGCCGTCGCGCAACGCGGCCTCGGCGCTCGCGCCGAGGCCGCGCGAGGCAGCGATGTCGGAAACGAGATCGACCATCCCGCAGGCGTGGATCATCCGCACAGCCGCTCGTTCGAGAATTGGATCGAGGCCGTCGAGGTCGGCCTCGGCGCGGATCGTCGCGAACGACCGCCTGTAGATCTCGGGACCGTCGCGCAGATAGGCGGTCACGGGCGTCCCACCCCTGCGCCTAGAAACGCGATCGCTTCGGCGGCCGTGGACACCTGGCGCTCTCTGCCGGCGGCCCTCACAGCCAGACCACGGCTCTCTGCCGAGACGGCGATCTCGACGCCCGGGGTCTCGCCGCAGCGCCGCTCGCAGGCGGACCAGTGCTCCGTGGGCGCGCCCTCGTCGCGCTCCTCCGCGCGGCGCTCGGCAGCGGCGCGGACGTCGAGGCGGGCCTTGCTGCAGCATCCGAATCCCGCGCAGGTGGAGATGCCGGTCCATCCCGAGGCGGCCGAGACGAGGAGGCCCAACGCCGCGAGAGCGCGAGTAAGTCCGTCCGCTTGCTCTCTGGCGACGTCCACCACCGTCAGCGTCCGCAGCGGGGAGAGACGAACGTCCTCTCCGTAGGCGCCGACCAGCGCGGCCAGTGCACTCACCGACTCGCGATCCAGGCGCCCGAGCGGCGCCAGTGCCGTGACCGCGACCCGGCCGTCGCTTTGCATTCGCGCCCCCGGGAGCGCGTAGTCGCGATCTCCCCCCTCCGCCTTTGGGGCCACCGCGCCCGCCTGCGTCTGCGCGCCGATCCTGCGCGCGACCCGCTCGGCTCCGTCGGCGATTTCGCACACCCGCCACGCGTCCCCACTGTGCTCGGCGCGAACGTCGAGGAAGGCGCGCGCGGCGCGCAGCGCGAGGTCGGCTGCCTCGCCTGGCGCGACCCGCGCGGTCGTCGGCGTGCCGGCGATGCTGAGCGCGAATGTGGCGCTCGCCTGGCGCCCCGACGGCATCGCCCTCAGAGCCAGGTCGGCATTGTTGCCCAGCGCCAGCCCACTCCCGTCGTCGACGGAGAAGAGAAAGCGTCCCGACAGCTGCGTAAGGGCAGGATCGCCACAGAGGCCACGGTCGAGCTCGAGCACGACCTCGTCGGTCGCGGCCAGCGAGCGAGGGTGGCGTCCCGCGACGGCGCTCGCCAGGATGTTGCGCGAGCGGTCATGTGCCGGGGACGGCAGCAGCCCCGCCGCGCCGAGCAGGCTCGCCAGTTCGCTCTCCGCCCCGGCGGGCAGACCGCGAACCTGGAGGTTGGCCCGCGCAGTGAGCTCGACCAAGCCGCTGCCGATGTCCGCCGCCACCGCGACCGCTTCCAGCTGGCTCGGTGAGATTCGGCCACCGGCCAGGCGGATCCGGGCAAGGCCACCATCCTCCGCATCGTGAAGGGTGAGTATGCCCGGGCAGCGGTCCCGGGCATCTCTCTTTACCAAGCAGCGGCTCATCGCTGCCAGATCGGCTTGCCCGCCATCGCCCGTTGCGCCAAGGCCGCGAAGACAAGCCCGATCGTCGCCCAGACCACCGCCTGCATACCGACCGAGGCCACGCGGAAACTCCAGAGGGTCGTCGCCGGGAACGTGGCGGGGACCTCGTGGACACCCGGCAGCACGATCCCCGCGATGACGACGATCGCGAGGTAAGTCGCGCCAACCGCCACGGTGGCGGTGCTCCCCAGGCCACGTCGGGAAAGCACCGACCGCAGGCGAACTGCGGCGATCGCAGCCAGCACCGAGATCGCGATCATCACCACATAGAGCAGCGTGCGCTGCCCGATCGTCTCGGGGTCTCCGACCGCGGGTGGATGGGCCGGGTACTTGAGGAACGGCACGAGGTACACCACGATGAAGGCGCCCGCCGCAAGCCAGAGCGCCGTTTTCGCGGGGCTCGTACGCGCGACGCGACCGTAGATCGCGGCGAAGGCAAGCGCGAAGAGCCCGCCCAGGGCGAGCCCGTAGACGACCGCGGCCGTGAGCAGGCCGACGCTGCGCTGGACGTCACGCGAAACCACCTCGTGCTCGTGCGCGTGGTGCGCGTGCTCTGCCACCTCCCCGGCCGACTCGGCCTGCGCCTCCTCAAACGCGATCGCCTGGTTGATCGACGGCTCCCCGGCAAGCTCGGCAAACCCGGCCGCCAGCAGTCCACCGCAGGAACCGGCTATCAGCCCGCAAACGAGCAGATTTCTAATCATGTCTATACCCCTCAGTGGCAGGGAAAGCCGAGCAGATGCCGCCCGTCGTGGACGAACTCGTGGATGTAGGTGCCCGGCACTACCGAAAGGGCACCCTCATCCATTCCCACGAAATAGACGAGTAGCAGCAATATGCCCGCGAAGAGCGCCCACGGCCACAGCTCACGGAGAGAGATCGACGGCGGACAGACGACTCCGGGCGATGCCGAAGAAACGGCTACATCTGACATGAATACCTCCTATCGGGATTGTGCGTCCCGTCCAGCGGTCCCAGCGACGGCCCAAGTCTCCTGGCTTCCGGATCTCCGCTTCCACCTCGCCTTCCGGGCCCGAGGGCCCGTGGCATCTGAGGGGTTGCTCCCCGGTCACAGTGGCGCGACCACGCCGGATTCACACCGGCTTCCTCGCACCATCGCTCTTGTGCGGCGGGAGTCTATCCCGCTCCGTGCATTCGCGTGGTACCGCGCTTGGTACTGAGTTTTGGCTATGGCTCAGTCAACAACCTCGGAACGTCGCGTGCCCGGGACCGTCGCTCATTAGTGACCGCGCGCCGTTCTGAAGGTCCTCGCTCGCCATCACCTTCGCTCCGGCCTCGGGCAACGCGGCATCGGCGGCCGCGACACCTTCGTCGCGCACCAGGCGGATCATTCGCTTGGTGGTGACGTGAGCGAGAGTTGGGCCGGCGGCAAGCCGCTCGGCGAACGCCCGGGTCTTCTCGAGTAGGGCGTCGCCCGGGACGACCCGGTTGACGACCCCCACGCGTGCATCGTCTCGGCCGGATAGGGGCGGCCTGTGAGGACGGCCTCCGCGGCTCGTCCTGCACCTGCTCGGGCGGTTGCCTGCGGGCGCATGCCTGACCTCCACGATCGCTTTCGAAACCACACGCTCAGATTGTTCGAGCGGCATGGAATTACGCCTGTCGCCTTCTTCACCGCAGAGATCGGCGGCGCCAACGACCAGCTCACGTACCTACTGTCCTTTGATAGCTACTTGCAAAGGGAGAAGGCCTGGGAAGCTTTCCTCTCCGACCCCGAGTGGCAGGAGGTCAAGGCTGCCTCTGAGCAAACCAGACCACTCGTAGTTCGGATCGAGAACCGCCTTCTCAAGCCGACCGGGTACTCACCTCTATCGTAACTCCGTTGACTAGAGAGGCCCAACGCTCTCCGTCTCCAGGCTTGATCTCGCGATTTACCCTGTCGGGATCGAAATTCGCCCCAGTCGTTACTCGAACAGTCGCAGGTGGCAGGCGATGTGGATCGCGATCGCGACGTCAGCGCGGATGACCGGGCCGTAGAGCCCGTGGCTGACCTGGTCGCGCAGGTTGACCCCGAGCGAGTCGACCAGCGCGTTGACCAAGTAACGGCGCCAGGACTCATCGATCCGCCCCTCCAGCGCGGCAAGGACCGCACCGAGCCCGCGCACCCCGCCGGGCCGCTCGCCCTGGGGGTTCCTGATCACAACGATGCCGATCCGCGCGGCGGCGCCGCGTATCGCCGCCTCCAGCTGACTGACGGCGATGTGCAGGGCGCCGTCATCGTCGCCCGCGAAGAACCGCAACAACACGTCGGCGAGTCGGGCGGCGACCTCGCGGTCGATCAGCTCGGTGGTGAAGAACTCGGTCAGCTCCTCCCGCTCGGGCACCCCGAAACGCTCGGCGATCGCCTCGAGAATCTCGATCCCGATCGGGGCCCAGATCCGGACCCCGAGCGCCTCCTGTTTGGCGAGGTCGAGGCGCTCGTGCTCGCCCTCCTCGCCGGCCTCGAAGATCAGGCTGCGTGAGGCGCCCAGGACCTGGGTCGGGATCAGCCGGGTCAGGGGGTTGTCTTTGGCGCTCTCCTCTGCGACTGCTCGGTTTCGATCCGAGCGCCCGCTCGGCGGCCCGTCGGCGCCGAAGCGCTCGAGCGCGTCTTGCCACGATCCCGACCCCTCGGTGAAGGTCTTGATGTGGGCGTCGATCTCGGCCCGCGGCATTTTCACCTCGGCGCTGATCGGCTTCAGTTCGAGGTCGTCCTCGGACATCGACTGGATCTCGGCCAGGATCTGCTCGGCGGTCTCGGTCAGGCCGTGTGTGCGGGCCAGGCCGAGGGCGTGCTGGAGGTGCGCGTAGCGAAGTATGCCTTTCGCCTTCTGCGCCTCCTCCCGCCAGCGCGCGACCTGCTCGGCGCCGAGCCGCTCGCGCTCCTCAGCTCCGAGCATGGCACCCTGCAGCTCGCTGACCGACTGCGAGATCCAGGGATCGGCGCCGTAGCGCTCGGCGGCCCTCTCGAGCAGGCCCTCGAGCTCGGCCGGACGGCTCTCGGGCTTCAGGTCGGCAGCCGCCTCTAGCAAGTTGAGGGGAATCCCGGGCCGCCAATCCTCACCCGCCATCTCGGCCTCGATCACCTCCACCGCGCGCTCGAGCGCCTTCTGCAGCCGTGCCTGATCGCCGATTTCGGCCGCGATCTCGATCGCCCGCAGGAGACAGTCGACCAGGTGCATGCTCTCGGCCTCGGAGGCGAGCTCAAGATAGGCGTCAATGGCTGGGGTCGCGTGATCGACCGGCCGCCCGCCGTAGCGCTTGACCCAGAGCAGGTCGTTTAGGCGACTGGCGGCCAGCGGGTGGTCTCCGACCGCCTGGGCGTACTCCGCCCAGACCGGGAGCATCTCCTCGGGGATCTCCTCCATCGGCGCCGGGAAGGAGGCCCCGTTTTCCCAAACGATCGCCGGCGCGAAGACCCCGGAGCGCTCGCGCGCGTCTTCGCGGCGGGAGGCGACAAGCATGTAGCCGAAGGCGTAGACGACGGGGCGGCCGTCCTCGACGTCTGAGTCCTCGACGTGCTTTTGAAAGCAATCCTGAACCCGGTGCCAGTCTTCCGCCCCCTCCAGGCAACTTCGTAGCGGCTCGATGTAGTCCTCGCGGAAGTTCATACGCCGATGCTGGCAGCCCGATAGGCGGCAGTGACAGGGCCTCCTCGCCACCCGTAGCGCAACCTAGACGAGTGCCTGGTCAGGACCGAGAGGCTTCGGAGGGAACCACGTGACCGGCGGGATCAAAGGTCCAGCGCTGAAACTGGCGGTTAGTGAAGAACCGGTGGATTGAGCCGTCCAGGGTCTTCAAGACCAGCTCCGCAGCGAGCCCGCCGACCTCGTCGCCGACGACGACTTCATCGACCATGGTTCCCCACTCGAGTCGGTAGCGAAAGCCATGGACCTTGATCAGCTCGTGGTCCTCAAACGCGAGCCAGGTCGGCGCGGTGAAGCGCTGCTCGCCGCGCCACTCTCCCTCAAATCCCAGCGGCGCAGCCAAGGCACGCTCAATCTCCTGCTTTGCAGAGCGTCGATCGCCTTGCGCATCCGCCAGCTGCAGAATCTCCGTTTCGACCGTGCCGCCGGGCACTTCGGCGAGTAGCGCGTCAGGTGTCGCCGCATCGGCCATCCACTGGATGGTCGGCTGGTCGATCGGGACGGTCATCCGGATCTCGATATGGACCGTGCGGGCTCGACCGTCCCAATCCTCATCGCGCGGCGGGCGCAGTAGGGCAAGCGTGATCCCCTTGGCTGCCGCGTAGCGCTGCGCCGGTCCGGTGAAGCGCTCGGTCGTCAGCATGTAGGCCTCGTCGGGGCCGAGGTCCTCGACCGCTCCCCAGAATGACCTCACAAGCCCAAGGCCGACTGGCTTTTCGTAGTCCTTGCACTCGATGAGGATCCGGTGGCGCTGATCGCCTTCACCAACGGTGACGTCGATCTGGTGAAGCACTTCGCTCTCGCCGCGCAAGCGCAGGTCGTGGACCGTGGTGCGTTCGCTAAGCATGTGGAAGACCAGGGCCGCAAGGCGCTCGTAGGCCGTGCCCGCCTTGCGCTTCTCGGCCGCAATCAGCCGGTTGTAGATCAGCTCGATGGCCTCCGACATCGCCGCGAAGTCCTAGACGTGTCGCTTAGCTCGCGACGACTCGGGAGCGAGATCGATCACACGACTTCGGCGCGAAGATCGTCGATCGTGCGTCGCCGGCGCGGCTCTCGCAATTCAAAGCAGCGCTTGGTCTTCAGGCCGCTCTCGCACGGGCAGGGATCGTTGCGCCCCGCATCGACGCTCGCGTGGATGCTCAAGGAGCAAATCGGCTCCTTCACTCGGAGCCCAAAAGGAACCTCGGGGTCTTCGACGATCTCGTTGGTCAGGGTCTGCTCCAGCTCATAGGCGACCTGTCGAATCGTGGGCGGCGCGATGTTCTTGAAGCTCTCGTCGCCCCCAGGTCCGGGCTGGAAGCTGCTCAGCGATCGATCACGGGTCAATTCCGCATAGGCGGCATCGAGAGTGTCATCGAAGTGGGACCCGCCGTCCTGATTGGCGACAGCTAGAACGAAGGCGCTTCGCGAAAACGAGTTGCCGCGGTCATCGGCCAGGACCTCGTCCCCCCACCAGTCGACGAAAGCGCTGGGCGGGTGCAGGCGCTCTGGCGCGAGCCGGTCGAGGGGCGCGCTGTAGCGAGGCGATCCCTCACTCGTGCCGACCGTCGCCGAGATCATGCAGAGCCCTCCACCGAAACCGATCACTCCAGGTGGGTCCTCAGCCTGGGCGGTGTCCAGGTAGGGCAACCTCTCCTTGACTCCGATCTGACCAAGAAAAGACTGGCCCCGGCCAGGTCCGTCGTAGACAAGGACGCGGATTCTCGTTGCTAGGTTCTGCGCCTCAGCGAGCGAGCCATCATCGAAGCCATTGGCCGCATTGTTCAGGAGCTCCAGTTGGGTGTGGAAGGCGCCGAGGTACTCATCCTCGTCCCGGGGAACCCGCTTTCGATCGGCTGACACCAGCCCAGAATAAGAGTAGATGCGGCGTTGCCGGCCTCTCGCTTTCGCGAGTCTGTGACCGAACAAGTGCCACTTTTCGGGGGACCGATCGGCGTCAAACACGGGCCCTTTGCGATTTCCGCTAGCCGTTTGGGCGCCGCGAAATGTGCGACTTCGTGCAGGAAATAGAACCCTATTGGAACCACGGCGGGAATTTAAAAGCGACTCCGGATAGACGAAAACCCTCCATTTGGAGGGCTTTCGTGGATAGCGGGGGCGGGATTCGAACCCGCGACCTTCGGGTTATGAGCCCGACGAGCTACCTGGCTGCTCCACCCCGCGACGGTTTGCTCATGCTAGCAACGGGAGCATGGCCCGCAAGGACTCGGGGCAGCGCAGGGGCGCTTGCGGGGCGGCTCTCCTAGAGTGCCGCCCATGTCAGCGGACGCCCACAGAGTCGCGGTGGTCGACATCGGCAGCAACTCGACCCGGTTGCTGGTGGCCGATGTCGCCGAGGGGCGGGTCAGCAAGGTCGAGCGGCATAGCCGCGTCACCCGCCTGGGGCGCGGGGTCGACCTGACGGGGCGCCTTTCGGCGGAGGCGATCGAGGCTGCCTGCGAGGCGATCGCCGACTACGTCGCCCTCTACCAGGAGGCCGGCGCCGAGACGGTCGACGCGATCGCGACCAGCGCCGTCCGCGACGCCGCCAACGGCAGCGCCTTCATCGCCGAGCTGCGGGAACGGTTCGCGCTCTCGGCACGGGTCCTCGACGGCGAAGAGGAGGCGCGGCTCACATACCTGGGCGCAACCTCCGAGCACCACCCCTCCGAACCGACCCTTGTGATTGACATCGGCGGCGGCTCCACCGAGTTGATAGTCGGCGCCGGCGAGGAGATTGCCTTCCACGCCTCGCTGCAGGCCGGCGTCGTCCGCCACAGCGAGCGCCACATCGCCTCCGACCCCCCCACCGCCGCAGAGTTGGAGGCGCTGGCCACCGACGCCCGCGGGTTGATCAGTACGGCAGTCGCAAAACATCCCGAGGCAACCGCTCACGCCGGGATCGCGGTCGCTGGAACCCCCACCTCGCTGGCCGCGGTGGAGACGGAGCTCCACCCCTACGACCCCGAGCGGGTCCATGGACACGTCCTTACTCTCGCATCGATCCAGCGGATGTTCTCGCGGTTGGCCTCTGTCCCGCTGGCAGAACGGGTCGAGGTTCCCGGTCTGCATCCCGACCGCGCTCCCACGATCGTCGCGGGGGTGGTGATTCTGGTCGAAGCAATGCGCGCCTTTGAGCTCGACCGGATCGCCGTCTCCGAGCACGACATCCTTTACGGGGCGGCAATCGCCTCCACCACTTCTACCGCTTGAGAAAGCGGGAAACTACGGACGCGAAAATGGCGTAAATCCCTCGGGACCGGATGGACAGTCGAGCTGAGAGGGACAGTACAGATAGGTTAATCGCCCACTTCTACCCATAGAAATTGGTAGGGGATGCCTACTGATTTATATGTAGCGATATAGAGGGCCGCTAGACAGATCGGACAGGCGGCCCGATAATCATCGAACCGGAAGGGTGGGAACAGAGTCCTACCGAAACCCGGTAAATAGGGCTCAGGCGATTGCCGCATCATGGCGCCTCCCGCCGTCTGAGCCCACCGAATACCCATGGTCCCTGAAGACGTACCCCTGCCCGTCCTGAGGGGCCTCTTTGAATCGGCCGCCCGACCGGGCGGCCGATTCTTTATCGGGAGCCGTATCGACGGAACGGCTCCCTAGATGGTTGATTCCACGGCGCTGGCCGTGATCAAGGGGTTTGAAGCAGAGA
>CAZHZI010000045.1:0-14892 GCA_964536955.1 uncultured Conexibacteraceae bacterium | reverse complement strand
AGCGGGCGCATGCGGCGCGGGTGGCCGCGGCCCTATAGGGCTAGGCCCTTAGTCGAGCAGCTCGCCAAGGGCCGCAAGGAAGCGGTCGTTCTCGCCTGGGGTGCCGTAGGTGACGCGGATGTGGCCAGGGTCGCCGAGGGGGGTTCCCGGACGAACGGCTATGGCTCGCTCGGCGAGCCCTTCGACCAGCTCGGCCTCGTCGGCTTCGCCGAGGTCGATCCATGAGAAGTTCGCTTGGGTGTTGGCCGTGGCGAGACGGATCGCGTGCAGCTCCTCCTCGACCCTGATCCGCTCGACGACCGTTCCCTCGACCCGTCGGGTGACATCGTCCTGGTGCAGGATCGCCTCGGCGCCCGCCGCCTGAGCGAGGGCGTTGACGCTGAACGGCTGGCGCACCGCGTCGACGGCGGACCGGAATTTCGCCGAGCCGATCGCGTAACCGACCCGCAGGCCGGCCAGGCCATAGCACTTGCTGAAGGTGCGCAGGACGACCAGGTTGGGAAAGTCGTCGAGCAGGTCGACCGTGGCGTCGGGGTCATCGTCGGTCTGGAACTCGACGTAAGCCTCGTCGAGAGCAATGGTGACATGGGCGGGGATCCCCTCACAAAAGGCGGCGACCTGGGATGCGGGCACGTGCGTGCCGGTCGGATTGTTGGGGTTGCAGATCAGAACGAGCTGTGTCGCCGCCGTCACCTCGGCCGCCATCGCGTCCAGGTCGTGCACCTCGCCCTCGGCGAGCGGCACGCGGATCTCACGCGCCCCGGTCAGCGCCGCCAGGTAGGGGTAGATAGAGAAGGACGGCCACGCGTAGAGGATCTCTGCGCCGGGCTCGCAGAGCGCCTCGGCCGCAGCGAGGAGGATCTCGCAGGAGCCGTTGCCCACCACGATCCGGCCGGGCTCGGTGTCGAAGCGCTCGGCGATGCGGCGGCGTAGCAGGGTCGCGTCGGGGTCCGGATAGCGGTTCATCGCCCCGGCGGCGTTGTGGATCGCCTCGATCACCCGCCGGTGCGGCGGAAACGGCGACTCGTTCGAGGCGAGCTGAGCGACGTTCCCGGCGGCGATCGACTCCGGCGCCTGCCCGGTGGGCACGCCGGCCTGATAGCCCGGGATGCGGGCGAGCTTTTCCGCGAAGGTCACGGTCATCGCCTCGATTGTGACGAAGCGCGACACACTGCGGCGGCTGCGCCGCCTGGCCTGCTCCTGTGGGGCTGACACCGCCCCCCCGCCAACCTATTGAGCCGCGTGAAGGTCGGAGCGCAGCTCCTGCGTCGCACCCAGGTAGACATGAGCGGGGGCGTGCCCCACCGGAGCGTAGTAATGGACCATCACCCGGATCACCCGTGGCATCGCCCCAGTGACGTCTATCTCCCGTGCACAGAGCAGCGGCACGGAGTCGAGTCCGAGATTGCGCGCCGCGACCGCGGGGAACTCGGCGTCGAGGTCGTCGGTGGTCGTGAACAGGCAGCTGACCATCCCCTCCGCCGCCAGTTCGTTGCGGTCGATCAGCTCCCGCATCAGCGCCTCGGTGGCGGCAAGGATCGACTCGGCGTCGTTGGCCTCCGCCTGGGCGGCGCCCCGCACCGCAAAGAGCCGCTGGTCTCCCGCGCTCGCGCTCACGACCGCGAATCTTCCCAGAGCCGCGGGGAACCCGGTTCCGCTGTTCCTTTTCCTGGCATAGAAGGGAAAAGGAACAGCGGAAGCCGGAGGCTAGGCGCGGAGGCTTTCGACTTCTTCGGGGGTTAGGCGGCGGGCCTCGCCCTCGGGCAGCACACCGAGGTCGATCGGGCCAAAGCGAACGCGGCGCAGCGCCACCGCCCGGTTTCCCATCGCCTCGGCCATACGGCGAACCTGGCGGTTGCGCCCCTCGCGCAGGACGATCTCGACCTCTCGCTCGCCGAGGCGGCGCACCTTGGCGGGGGCGGTCATGCCGTCCTCCAGCTTCATCCCTCGCTCCAGCTGCCTCAGGTCGCTGTCCGAAGGCGGCCGGCGCAGCTGCACCCGGTATGTCTTCGGCACCTCGTAGCGAGGATGGGTCAGGCGGTTGGCCAGCTCGCCATCGTTGGTCAGCAGCAGCAGGCCGGTGGAGTCGACGTCGAGGCGGCCGACCGGATAGAGGCGGGCGGCGGAGTTGACCAAGCTCACCACCGCCGGCCTGTCGCCGGGCTCCTTCGCAGTCGAGACAACCCCGGCCGGCTTGTTGACGGCCCATACCTCACGCGCCTCCGCGGCGACGGCGCTGTCGTCGACGCGAACGTCGTCGGCATCGTTCACGTCCCGCGCCGGGTCGGTGACGACCTCACCGCCGACGGTGACCCGGCCATTGGCGATGATCCGCTCGGCCATGCGGCGCGAGGCGATACCGCCGTGCGCGAGGTACTTGGCGAGGCGCACTACTCGGCGCGCTGCTCGCCGGCCTTGAGCAGCCGCTCGCGCAGCTCGCGCTCGTCTTCGGGCGTCGGGTCAAAGCGCGAGGGGTCCGGCAACCGGTCGAGCCCGGAGAGGCCGAAGAGACGTTCGAACAGCTCCGTGGTCTTGAAGATGGCGGCGCCGAAGCGCGAGCGCCCCGACTCCTCGATCAAGCCACGCTCGGCGAGCGTCTGCACCGCCGACTCCGAGGAAACGCCGCGGATGCGCGCCACCTCCGGTCTCGAGACGGGCTGAAGGTAGGCGACTATCGCAAGCGTCTCGGCCTGGGCCTGCGTTAGCGGCGGGGTGCGCGGCTTGGCGAGCAGCCGCCGCGCCGCCTCCTCGGCCTCCGGCGCGCTGGCCAGCGAGAAGCCGCCGGCGACCTCGCGCAGGACGACGCCCCGCCTGCCCTCGCCGAGGTCCTCGCGCAGCAGGTCGATCGCCTCGGCCACCTGGCCCTCCTTGGCCTCGGTCGCCTCGGCGAGATCGGCCGCGCTGACGGGCTGCGGCGAGAGGAAGAGCAGAGCCTCGAGCGTGCGAGCCAGGTCATTCACGGTGCACTCACCTTTTTGATCTCAATCGGGCCGAGCGGCTCGCTCTGCTCCCAGGTCACCTCGCCCTTGCGGTACAGCTCCAGCAGAGCGAAGAGGGTCACCGCCTGGGTCAGCCTGTCCTCACCGCCGAACTGCTCGTCGAAGTCGAAGCTGGAGCGCCGGGCAAGCGCGTCCCGAAGGGCGCCCAGTCGCCGCTCCAGAGAGACGGTGGGCCGGATGTGGCTGATGTCGACCTCCGGAGGAGTCGCCAGGAGGTCGCCGAGAGCGGAACCGAGCTGCGCGGGGTCATAGGCGGCGGTCGCCGCATCCAACGCGACGCGGCGCAGCTCCGGCGGCAGCGGCGCCGAGCGGTAGAGGTAGGGGCGTGCCGCCTCGAAGCGCTGATCCAGGGATGCGGCCGCATCGCGATAGCGGCGGTACTCGAGCAGCCGCGCCAGCAGCTCTTCCACGGCTTCCTCGGGGCCGAGCTCGTCGATCTCCTCCTCCGCGCCGGGCAGCAACAGGCGGGACTTCAGCTCCAGTAGGGAGGCGATCAGGACCAGGAACTCGGTCGCCACCTCCAGCTCCAGCTCGCCCTCGCGCTCCAGGTGCTCGACGTAGGCGACGACGACCTCGCCCAGCTCGAGCTCGAGGAGGCTGACCTCCTCGCGCAGGACGATCGCCATCAGCAGATCGAATGGCCCCGCAAAGACGTCGAGGTCGAGGTCGAGTTCCGCGATCGCCATTGGACCAGACTAATTCGGAGCAGGGACGCGGTTTATTTCGGGCCGATGCCCATGCGGTCCCGGACGGCGGCGAGCGTCTGGGACGCGATCGCGCGGGCTTTCACGGCGCCCTCCTCCAGGGTTGCCTCCAGCGCCGCCTCATCCGGTCGCAGCTCGACGTAGCGCTCGCGCACCGGCGCGAGGAGCTCGATCACCGCTTCGGCGACGGCCTTCTTGAAGGCGCCGTAGCCGGTGGCGCCGAACTCGCGCTCCACCGCCGCCGGCTCTGTTGCTCGCGACACCGCGAGCACGTCGATCAGGTTGGTCACGCCGGGCTTGTCGTCGGCTCGCACGATCTCCCGGCCGGAGTCGGTGACGGCGGCGCCGAACTTCTTGCGGATCGCATCCGGCTCGTCGAGCACGTAGACGGTGCCGGCCTCCGTCGCCCCGGTGGTTGACATCTTCCGCTCGGGCGCCTGGAGGTCCATGATCCGGGCGCCGAGCTCGGGGATGCGGTGCTCGGGCTCTACCAACGTCTCGCCGAAGCGCTCGTTGAAGCGGCGGGCGATCTCCCTGATCAGCTCGATGTGCTGGCGCTGGTCCTCGCCGACGGGCACCTCGCCGGCACCGTAGGCAAGCACGTCCGCAGCCTGCAGCACCGGATAGAAGAAGAGCGCCGCCGAGACCAGCTCGCGCTGGCGAGCCGACTTGTCCTTGAACTGGTGCATCCGGTTCAGGTCGCCATGGGCCGTGACCGCTGAGAGCAGCCAGGTCAGCTCGGTGTGCTCGCGCACGTCGGACTGGCGGAAGAGGATGCAGCGCCCGGGGTCGAGCCCGGCGGCGAGCAGGATCGCCGTCGTGTCGTAAAGCCGCTGACGCAGCTCGGCCGGGTCATAGGCAACCGAGACGGCGTGCAGGTCGACGATGCAGAAGATCGCCGGGTCGCCGCGCTCCTGGGCCTCGACGTACTGGCGAATCGCCCCGATGTAGTTGCCAAGGTGCTTGCTGCCGGTCGGCTGGATCCCTGAAAAAATCACCTCGCTCATAGGGCGATGCGTGAACGCCCAAATCGGCACGGTGGCAACCGGGTGTTCGAATCCGTGGCGATTTGGGCGGTCACGCCATGTGACTCTATGCAGGCTCTGGCTCGGGTGCCTCACTGGCAGACGCGGCCGGCACCGGCTCGGCGCAGTCCGCGTCTGCCCCGTGACCGCACTCTCCCGCCGCAGCGGCGCCGCGGGTCGGCACAGCCTCCACCCGGCGACGCGGGTTCTCGATCCCGACGCCCGCGACGATGCCGCCGACGATCATCAGCAGTCCTGCGATGCCGACGCCGAGATGGAAGGCCGAGGTCGACGCTTGGGCCGCTGCCGAGCGGACCCGCGCCGCCTCGGCGGGCGCGAGTCGCCGCGTCGAAGGGACGGCGAGCGGTTGGTCTTTGGCACCGGAGACGGCGCTCGCCGCTGCGGGACTGAGCTGTCCGTCGCCAAGCTTGCCGTCAAGGGTCGAGCCGAAGTGGGCTGAGATAGCCGCGCCGAGCACGGCGATCGCCAGCAGGCCGGCGACCCGCGAGATGCCGTTGTTGGCCCCGGAGGCGATCCCGACGTGGCGCTCCTCGACCGAGTCGAGCACGGTCGCGGTCAGTGGCGCCACCGTTGCCGAGAGCCCGAGGCCGAAGACGATGATCGCCGGCAGGACGTCGATGAGGTAGTCGGGACTGGCGTCGACCCGCAGCAGGAGCAGCAGGCCGAGGCCGCCGACGATCGGCCCGGCACACATCGGCAGCCGCGGCCCGACGCCGGAGGCAATCCTGCCGAAGCGCGGGGAGAGGACGAAGAGGATCAGTGAGATCGGCGTCGTCGCCAGGCCGGCCTCCAGTGCCGTGTACCCCGCCACCTGCTGCAAGAAGAGAGTGACGAAGAAGAGGCCGCCGATCAGCCCCGCGTAGGCAGAGAGCGTGGTCAGGTTGGCGACGGCGAAGTTGCGAATCCGGAACAGCGCCAGGTCGAGCATCGGATGGAGGGTCCGCGCCTCGTGGAGCACGAAGAGGCCAAAGCAGACGATTCCCCCGACCAGCGGGACCCATACCAGCGGGTCACCCCAGCCGTGGGACGGCTGCTCTATCAGCGCGAAGACCGGGCCGCCGAGGCCGGCCGCGGAGAGGGCGATTCCAGCCCAATCGATGCCCCGGAAGGCCTCCGGGTCGCGGCTCTCGCGCACCGAATGGAGGGTGAGCGCCACGGTTAGCGCGATCAGCGGCAGGTTGACCCAGAAGATCGCCCGCCAGGAGAGCGCCTCGATCAGCGCCCCGCCCCCGGCGGGCCCGACCACGGTCGCGATCCCGGTCCAGGCTGTCCAGGTGCCGACCGCCTTGCCGCGAGCGGGGCCGTCGAAGGTGGCGGCGACTATCGCCAGCGAGCCGGGAACGAGGAGCGCCCCGGCGATTCCCTGCAGGGCGCGGGCGCCGATCAGGAACTCGACCGAAGGGGCCAGGGCGCAGAGCACCGAGGTGACGCCGAACGCGGCCAGCCCGAAGACGAACATCCGCCGGCGGCCGAACTGATCGCCAAGGCTGCCGCCGACCAGCAGCAGCGAAACCAGCGTAAGCAGGTAGGCCTCCACCACCCATTGCTGCCCGGCCAGCCCGGCGTCGAGGTCCTCGCTGATCGCCGGCAGCGCCACGTTGACCACGGTCGAGTCGAGGAAGACGACCGTCGACCCGAGGATCGTCGCGACAAGCGTCAGGCGCTGCTGCCGGGACACTGCTGCGAGTGTAAGCAGGCCCGGAGTCGCCAGTCAGGCGGTTGCCTCTACCTCCAGCTCCCGCAGCTGCTGCGCCGGGGTGAAGAAATTGCGGTAGGCGAGCGTCGTGGAGACGAGCGCGGCGATTGCGACGCTGCCGAGCAGGGCGTACAGGAGGATCAACTGAAGCCGGACCGCGTCGGTCGGGTCGGCGCCGGCCAGCAGCATCCCCACCATCGTCCCCGGAAAGAAGATCAACCCGGTCGTCTTGGTCGAGTCAACGAGGGCGATCATCCCCGAGCGCAGCGCGCGGCGGACGATCGGCGCCGCGGCCTCGTGCGCGGTTGCGCCCAGCGCCAGGGTCGCCTCGATCTTGCCGCGGGAGTCGGCGAACTCGTCGCCGAGGCGGTTCAGCGCCACCGCCGAGGCGGTCATCGCGTTGCCGATCACCATGCCGCCGACCGGCACCAGGTAGCGCGGCGTCGGGTCGAACACGCCAAGCGCGACCACCAGGCCGAGGGTGCCCACGCCGGCGACTGCCAGCGCGATCAGCAGCGGCAGGAAGGCGCCGGGCACGTTCCTGGCGCGGGACCGGGCGGTGATCGCGCCGAACAGGACCATCACCGCGAGCAGTGCCAGCACCAGCCAGGCCGTGTCGACTTCGAAGATCAGCTCGATCGCGTAGCCGATCGCGGTCAGCTGGACAAAAGAGCGAACCGCCGCAATCGCGATGTCCTCCTCGAGGTCGGCCTTGCGCCAGTAAGAGACCCCCGCGGCAAGGGCGACCAGGAGGAGAGCCGCCGCGACCTGGCCCATCGAGACGTGTATCGATGGGCTCATCGCGCAGCCCTCGCGCTTCGCTCGGTCGCGAAAAAGCCGATATGGACGCTTCTTCGCTGCGCGCTCAAAGGACCACCGTCTCCACCGGCCCGGCCTCGACCGCCCGGCCATCCTCCAGCCGCACCACCCAGTCGCTCAGCCGCCGCGCCTGCTCGGGATCGTGACTGACCACGACGATCGAGATATCCAGCTCCCGCCGCAGTTCGGCCAATGTCTCCTCGACCGCGTCGCGGGCCGCGTGATCGAGAGCGGAGGTCGGCTCGTCGAGCAACAGGACGCGGGGCTTTTGGGAGAGCGAGCGGGCCAGCATCGCCCGCTGGCGCTCGCCAACCGAGAGCTTGGAGACGTCGCGCTCGCCGAAGCGCGAGTCGAGCCCGGCGATTCGCAGACAGCGGCCGGCGTCGAGCCCCTCCCCGGCGAGGTCGGCCGCAAAGCGCAGGTTCGACTCGACGGTCCCCTCGCGCAGGGCCGGCAGCTGCGGGACCAGGGAGACCTCGCGCCGCAGCCGCAGCGGGTCGTACTCGGCCAACGGCCGGTCGCGGTAGGCGATCGCTCCGGCGTCGGGGTCGGCGAGCCGGTTGAGCAAGCGCAGCAGCGTCGACTTGCCGCTGCCGGAAGGGCCGACGATCGCCGTCGCCCCGTCAGGGATCGCGACGCTGACCGAATCGAGGACCCGCCGGCCGCCACGGGAGAGGCTGACGTCGCGCAGCTCGAAGAGCACGGGCGCATGATCCCGCACGACCCGCAAGATGGCTCCCGCCTTGGGCAGACCTTGGACGCCGCGGGTGACGGGCTGGAAGAATCCGGGTAGGTGATTCGCTAATGGCAAGAGCAATCTGGAGCGGCTCGATCAGCTTTGGGCTCCTCAACGTGCCCGTAAAGCTGTACAGCGCCGTGGCGCGGCGCAGCATCGGCCTGCGCGAGATTCGCGAGTCCGACGGTGCCCGCATCCGACACCGGCGGGTGGCCGAGGGGACCGACGAGGAGGTTCCCTTCGAGAAGATCATCAAGGCCTTCGAGATCACGCCCGACCGATACGTGCCGCTGACCAAGGACGAGCTGGGCGCCCTCGCCCCCGAGAAGAGCCGGGCGATCGAGGTGCTCGACTTCGTCGATCTCGACGAGATCGACCCGATCTACTTCGACAGTCCCTACTACCTGGGCCCGGCCGAAGGCGCCGAGAAAGCGTATTCGCTGCTGGCTCAGGCGATGCAGGAGTCCGGCAAGGTCGCGATCGCGCGCTTCGTCTTCCGCAACAAGGAGCACCTGGCGGCGCTGCGGCCCGCGGACGGGGTGCTGACCCTGACCACGATGCGCTTCGCCGACGAGGTCGTCCCCCCCGAGGATTTGGACGACGTGCTGCCGGCTGAGAAGCCAAAGGTCGCCAAGCGCGAAGTTGAGATGGCCGAGCAGCTGATCGACTCGCTGACCCGCAGCTTCGATCCGAGCGCCTACCGCGACGAGTACCGCGAGCAGCTGTTGGCACTGATCGAGCGCAAGGCGGAGGGCAAGGACATCCTCACCGCTCCCGCCGGTGAAGAGCCGCAGCCGACCAAGGCGCCCGATTTGATGGCCGCCCTGGAGGAGAGCATCGCCGCCGTCAAGGCCAAGGACGACGGGAGCGCGCGTCAGCCGAAACCGGCGTCGAAGAAGCGCGAAGCCAAAGCGGCGCCGAAGCGCCCGGCCTCGCGGGCGAAGTCGAAGTCCTCCAAGTAGCCGGTGCCCTCGAGCCACCAGGTCGAGGTCGATGGACGTGAGCTGAAGCTCACCAACCTCGACAAGGTCCTCTACCCCAAGGCGGGGTTCGCCAAGGGGGAGGTCGTCGACTACTACGCCAAGGTCGCGCCGGCGATGATTCCCCACCTCAGGGACCGCGCGCTGACCCTGCGCCGCTTTCCCGAGGGCGTCGACAACACCGACGCGGCCTTCTTCGAGAAGCGTTGCCCCAAACACCGGCCCGGGTGGGTGAGGACGGCGAGGGTGTTGGCCGGCCCGCATGCCGGCGAGATCGACTACTGCGTGTGCGACGACCTGCCGACCCTGATCTGGATGGCGCAGCTCGCGGCGCTCGAATTGCACCCGTCCCTCTCGCTGGCAAAGCGGCCGGAGCAACCCACGGTGCTCGCCTTCGACCTCGACCCCGGCCCCCCGGCGGACATCGTCGACTGCTGCCGGGTCGCCGTGCGGCTGCGGGAGATGTTCGGCCACTTCGGCGTCCAGTGCTACCCGAAGACCTCAGGATCGAAGGGCCTCCAGGTCTACGTCCCGCTCAACACCAAGGTCAGCTATGACGAGACCAAACCGTTCGCGCGCGCGATCGCCCAGTTGCTCGAGAGGGAGACTCCCGACAAGGTTGTCTCAAAGATGAAAAAGGTCGAACGCAAGGGCAAGGTCTTCGTCGACTGGTCTCAGAACCACGCGCGAAAGACGACGATCGCGGTCTACTCGCTGCGCGCGCGGGAGCGCCCCACCGTCTCGACTCCGATCGGGTGGGAGGAGGTCGAGCGGGCAATCGATCGCGACGACGCGGGTTCGCTGGCCTTCGAGGCCGCCGACGTCCTCAAGCGGATCGACCGCCACGGCGACCTCTTCGCTCCGGTCCTGGAGCTGAAGCAAAAGCTGCCGGAGCTTTAGTCCACCTGCTGGCGGAGGACCGGGCGGCGGGTCGCCTTGACCTCGTCCAAGCGGCGGACCGGGGTCGTGTAGGGGGCCTGCTTGGCGATCTGGGGGTCCTTTTCAGCCTCGACGAGGATCTTTTCGATCGCCCCGGCGAAAGCGTCGAGGCTCTCCTTCGTCTCGGTCTCGGTCGGCTCGATCATCAACGCCTCGTCGACGAGCAGCGGGAAGTAGACGGTCGGCGGGTGGAAGCCGAAGTCCAGCAGTCGCTTGGCAAGGTCGAGGGTGGCGATGCCCAGCTCCTTCTTCATCGGCTTGCCGGATAGGACGAACTCGTGCATGCAGTGGCGATCGAAGGCGACCGGGAGGCACCCGCCCGCGCGACCGCCGGCGAGCCTCGCTTTCAGGTAGTTCGCGTTCAGCACCGCTGTCTCCGATGCCTCGGCGAGGCCGTCGGCGCCGAGGCTGAGGATGTAAGCGTAGGAGCGGACGAAGACTCCAAAATTGCCCTGGAACCCACGCAGCCTGCCAATCGACTTTGGCCGATCGAAGTCGAGCTCGTAGAAGGGGCCCGATCCGTTGGCGCCTTCGCGCCTCACCACCTGAGGTCTGGGCAGGAAGGGCTCGATCCGCTCCGAGACGGCGATCGGCCCCGCCCCCGGCCCACCGCCGCCGTGAGGCTGGCTGAAGGACTTGTGCAGATTGACATGAACGATGTCGAAGCCCATGTCGCCCGGCCGCGAATGGCCCATCACGGCGTTGAGGTTGGCGCCGTCGTAGTAGAGGGTGCCGCCCACCTCGTGGATCAGGGCGGCGATCTCGGCGATGTTCTCGTCGAAGAGGCCGAGCGTGTTCGGGTTGGTCAACATCAGGGAAGCGACCTCGTCGCTGACCTTTGCCCGTAGGTCGTCCATCTCCACGCCGCCCCGCTCGTTGGTCGCCACTTTGACGACCTCATAGCCCGCCATCGTCACCGAGGCCGGGTTGGTGCCGTGGGCGGTGTCCGGAGCGAGCACCTTGGTGCGCCGCTCGCCACGGTCGGCGTGGTAGGCGCGCGTCAACAACAGGCCGGCCAGCTCGCCGTGGGAGCCCGCCGAGGGCTGAAGGCTGACGTGCGGCAGGCCGCAGATCTCGGCCAGGGACCCCTGCAGCAGCCACATCAGCTCCAGCGCCCCCTGGGCGCGCTTCGGATCCTGCGCGGGGTGCAGCCGGGCGTGCCCCGGCAATGCAGCGACCCGCTCGTTGAGCCGTGGGTTGTACTTCATCGTGCAGGAGCCGAGCGGGTAAAAGCCGGTGTCGAGGTCGAAGTTGCGACGCGAGAGACGGTTGTAGTGGCGGACGATCTCCGGCTCGGCGATCTCGGGGAGCCGCGGCGGCTCATCACGCAGGAGGCTCGACGGGATCAGCTCTTCGAGCGGGCTCTCGGGGACCCCGGCATCCGGGAGCGTGGCAGCGCGTCGCCCGGACTTCGACTTCTCATAGATCGTCACGGCGCGGTCGCGCTGCATCGGCGTCTCGGTCATGGCCATCAGCCGATCTCCTGCGCAAGTGGCGTTTTTGTTCCGCTATCCGGAACAAAAACGCCATGCTCGGCCGCAATGGCGGCACCGAGGACCTCGGCGAGGTCGTCGATCTGTTCCTTGGTCCGTCGCTCGGTGATCGCGACCAGCAGTCCGTCCTCGAACTCGGGGTACTCGCGACCGAGCGGGTAGCCGGCGGCGATGCCGCGCTCCGCGCAGCGCTGCAGCGCCCGGTCGACCGGGGCGTCGAGGCGGACCGCGAACTCGCGCACCACCGGCGCTTCGTGCAGCAGCTCCACTCCGTCGACGGCGCCCAGCCGCCCGCGCGCGTAGGCGGTGCGCTGCACCAGCAACTCGCCCAGCTCGCGAAAGCCCTGCCGTCCCAACCAGGCGAGGTGGACCATCGCCGCCAGGGCGTTGAGCGCTTGGGCGGTGCAGATGTTGTGGGTCGCCTTCTCGCGGCGGATGTGCTGCTCACGGGTCTGCAAGGTGAGCACGAAGCCGCGGCGCCCGTCGACGTCCTCGGTTTCCCCCGCGATCCGCCCCGGCATGCGGCGGACGTGCTCTCCGGCGCAGCAGAAGAAGCCAAAGGAGGGCCCGCCGAAGTCGAGCCGGTTGCCGAGCGGCTGGCCCTCGCCGAGAGCGACGTCGGCGCCCTGCTCGCCCGGCGGCTTGAGGATGCCCAGCGTCATCGGATCGACGGCGACGATCAGAAGCGCTCCATGCGCCTTCGCCTCGGTCGCCAGAGCCTCGACGTCCTCGACCGAGCCGAGAAAGTTCGGGTTCTGCAGGAAGACTGCGGCAGTCTGCTCATCGACCGCCCCGGCAAGGGCGGCGGCGTCGGTGACGCCATCCTCCAATCCCACTTCCACGACCTCGGCGCCGTAGCCCTCCGAATAGGTCGCCAGGGTCTCGCGGCTGTGCGGGTGGACGCCGTGGGAGACGACGAAGCGGCGCCGTCCCGTCGCGCCGATCGCCAGGTAGCCGGCAGAGGCGACCGACGACGGGCCCTCGTAGAGGCCGGCGTTCGACACCGGCAGCCCGGTCAGCTCCGACATCGCCGTCTGAAACTCGAACATCACCTGCAGCCCGCCCTGGGAGATCTCCGGCTGGTAAGGCGTGTACGGCGTGAGGAACTCGGAGCGCTGGGTGATCGCGTCGACGATCGCCGGCACGTAGTGGTCGTACATCCCCGCCCCCACAAAGCAGACCTCGCGCTCGGCATCGGCGTTGCGCGCGGCCAGCGCAGCCAGTCGCTCGTAGACCTCTGCCTCGCTCATCCCATCTGGCAAATCCAGCGACCGGCCCAGCCGCAGCGGCTCGGGAATCTGCTCGAACAGCTCGGCTGGGGAGTCGACGCCGATCGCGGCGAGCATCTCGGCGCGATCGGCGGGCGTGGCGGACGTGTAGCGGGTCACCCCGCTAAGGCTACGGAAGGCAGGGGCGGGTCTCCCTACGCGTTTTCCAGCAGCTTGCGGTATTCCGCAGCGCTGAGCAGGCCCTCGGCCTCGGCCGGATGGGTCAACTTCACCTTGACCAGCCAGCCCTCGCCGTAGGGGTCACCGTTGACCTTCTCCGGCGTGTCGGCAAGCGTGTCGTTGATCTCGACGATCTCCCCGGAGAGCGGCGCGATCACGTCGGAGACCGCCTTCACCGACTCGACCTCGGCATAGGTGGAGTCTTTGGCGACCTCTGCGCCAACCTCCGGCGGGTCGTAGAAGACGACTTCGCCGAGGCTCTCCTGCGCATACCAGGTGATCCCGAAGACCGCGTGGTCCTCCCCCTCCAGCCGGGCCCAGTCGTGCTGGTCGTGGTAGAGCAGCTCATCGGGATAGCTCGCGTCGTCGGCCAAGGTCACTTCTCCTTCCGGTAGAGGGGCTTGGAAGCTACCCGGGCCGGGCGGTGCTTGCCTCGCACGTCGATCTCAACCTCCGTCCCGGGCTCGGCGAGGTCCGCACGGACATAAGCCATCCCGATCCCGATTTCGAGCGAAGGCGAGAAGGTGCCGCTGGTGACCTCACCCACCTCATCGTCGCCCTTCAGCACGGCATTGCCGCCGCGGGGAATGCCGGGCCCCTCGATCTTGAACGGCGCCAGCTTCTCGGTCGGTCCGGCGGCCCGGGCCCGAGCGACCGCCTCGGCCCCGACGAACCCCGTTTCCTCCACGCAGCACCAGCCGAGCCCCGCCTCGATCGGGTTGCGCTCCGGGGTGAGGTCGCTGCCGTGCAGGTGGAAACAGGCTTCGAGGCGCAGCGTGTCGCGGGCGCCGAGCCCGCAAGGCACCGCCCCGGCGTCGAGCAGCTCGGCCCAGATCGCCGGCGCGACCTCCGGATCGATCAGCAGCTCGACCCCGTCCTCGCCGGTGTAGCCGGTGCCGCAGACGAGCGCCGGGCGACCGCCGATCCGCTCGGTCCCCGCCCGCATTCGTGGCGGCAGGTCGATGTTCAAGGTGCCGGCGACGATCCGCCGCGCATGCTGTCCTTGCACGGCCAGCATCGCGTAGCGGTCGGCGACATCGCGGACGGCGACGTCGAAGCCGCGGCTACAGCGCCCCAGCCAGGCGAGGTCGCCGTCGTGGTTGGAGGAGTTGGTGACGATCAAGTAGCGGTCGTCGCCGAGGCGGTACGTGAAGAGGTCGTCGATGACGCCGCCGCTCTCGTTGCAGAGGCAGGCATACTGGGCGCCGCCGACCTCGATTTCGGCGACGTCGTTGCTGAGCACGCGCTGCAGAAAGGCGAGCGCCCCGGGGCCCTCCACCTCGACCTCTCCCATGTGGGAGACGTCGAACATGCCGGCGTGGGTGCGGACCGCGGAGTGCTCCTCGCGGATGCCCTCATAGGTCACCGGCATCACCCAGCCGGCGAACGGAACGAGCTTCGCCCCCAGCTCGGCGTGCTGATCGTGGAGAGGCGTGCGCCGGAGAGTCACGCCGGGCAGGGTATGACCCGGCAGGCCTCGGCGTTGGAGATTAAGTCAGAGGGTGACGCCGCGCACCCAGGTGACGGCGCTACCCGGGTGAAGGACGGTGCGCTCTGACGCCGATATCCGGCGGCGAGGTCAGTCCTTCAGGAAGGGAGGGACGTCGATGTCGTCATCGCTGACCCGCAGTTTGCGGATGTCGGTGTCCTCCGCCGAGATCCGCGGACGGCTCTCGTAGCGACGGCGGACTCGCTGCGGCGAACGGGCCAGCAGCTCGAAGCCCTCGAAGCCGGTGGCGATCACGGTGACGCGGACCTCATCGCGCATCGACTGGTCGACGACCGAGCCGAAGATGATGTTGGCGTTGTCGTCAGCCTCGGCCTGGACCAACTGGGCAGCCTCGTTGACTTCGAAGAGGCCAAGGTCCTCGGGGCCGGTGATGTTGAGCAGCATTCCGGTCGCGCCCTTGATCGACTCCTCGATCAGCGGGGACGTGATCGCCGCCTTGGCCGCGTCCAGCGCCCGCGCCTCACCGGAAGCCGAGCCGACTCCCATCAAGGCCGAGCCGGCGTCGCGCATGATCGTGCGGAC
>CAZHZI010000044.1:0-15024 GCA_964536955.1 uncultured Conexibacteraceae bacterium | reverse complement strand
CCGACTGATTTCTCGGAGCCGACTGGGACCGCGGAGATCGCCTCAACCACCGGAGCTCCGAGAGCGTGACGACCACGGGACGACCGGACCCACAACGGGCCGCCAAACTGCTCCTTCTGTTCGACCGTGATCACGGTGCCGATCCCTAGACCTTCGTCGTACATGTAGCGGAGCAAGTCCGAGTCTCTGCTCGACACCCTCACCATTCGGGCCTTGGTACCGGGAGCCAGGTGTGCCAGAGGCAGGTCATCGAGTTCAGGAATCAGGCCATCGGCGGAGGGAATCGGATCACCGCGGGGATTGCGCTCAGGCTCCCCCAGGAGCGTGGCAATCCTGTCGACCAGATGGTCTCGCAAAACCCACTCCAGAGCCTCAGCCTCGTCATGGACTTCGTGCCACGAGAAACCGAGGACAACAGCCAGGAACGTCTCCACGATTCGATGCCGCCGGACCAGGCGAACTGCCTCAGACTCGCCCATGACCGTAAGTTGGATCTCATTGTTGGCGGATTTGATCACCAGACCCGCGCTCAGCAGTTGCTTGATCGACGACGAAGCGGATGGGTGTGAGACTCCTAACCGTTCGGCGACACTGCCAACCGTCGCCGTCTCTTCCCCCGCCGACAAATACCAAACGGCCTTCAGGTACCTGGCGGCGGCGCCCGTCGGATACGGCAGCCGGGGAACCAGAGATTCCTCTAGGGGCTCCGAAGTGTCCCCTTGCGAATGGTACGACGGCGGACCGTAGGGCATCCTACGATTATCCCGAAGCCTCACCTACATGTCAAGGGCGAGGCTCGCTCAAGGACCTCACGGCGTGCTCGGCAGCGATCATTCCCAGTCCCAGGGATGCGAGCAGTCCGTTGCCCGGAAAGTATCCGTCAAGTCCTTTGCCAGACAACCCGACCGCGGCCCCGCCGCCGGCGTAGAGATTTGGGATCACCGAACCATCTTCCCGGAGCACCTGGGCGTCGGGACTCACCCTCAGGCCGCCCTGAGTGTGATAGAGGGCGACTTGCACTTTGATGCCGAAAAAGGGAGGTTCCAGCGGGAGCTCACGGCTCCGTCCAAAGCGGTCCCCCGTTCCTCCGGCGCGATCGTTGCACTCGTCAATGGTCGCCGACAGGCCGGCGGGATCGATCCCCAAGCCGGAAGCGAGTGTCTCCGCCGTGTCGGCTTCGGTGAACAAACCGGATTCGAACATCTGCTGAAGGCCTCTCTCACCGGTTCCCTTTCGATGCATCTCATAGATTCGCCGGTCGAAGATCTCATAAGCAGTCTTGTCAGGCAGATCAAGAATCGCGAGCGCAATGCCGCCCGGATAGTTTGATTCGTCGACGAATCTCTGGCCGTGCCGGTCGACGACTATGCCACCCGAGAGAATCACTCCTGGCGGCAAACCACGCTTGCCCGGTCCAATGTGCGCCGGGTAAGGCTGAAAAGAATCCATGTTCTCGACCACGCCACCAACGCTTAGACCCATCTCGATTCCGTCTCCGGTGCTTCCGTTGTGACCCGGGAAGGCGACACCCACAGCCTTTGGGATATATCTTGAAAGCAGGGTTGAGCTTGCGCCGAATCCCCCGGTCGCGAGGATGACCTTCTGGCCGGCCACATCTCCATCTGCCGTGCTCACACCAGTAATGACGCCGCTGGGGTCCTGCCGCAGAGATAGAACAGAAGTGGAGAATCGCATCTCAACCTGCGGATCGGCTGCCAAAGCATCGAACAGGAAATCGGTGATGGCTTTGGGAGATTCCCAGGTGTGAGACCGCGGTGCCCGTTGACCAAAAGAGAAGTCATCGAGATAGAACTCGACCCCGGCCGATTCGGCTAGAAAGTCGATCATCCGTCCGGAGACCTGGGTCAATCGTTTCGTGATTGCAATGTCGCTTTGATTTCGGTTCCGTTGCATGATCTCGCGCTCGTATTGCTCTGCGCTATCAGAAATCCCACGATCGCGCTGATATCTGCTGCCGGCTGCCCTCACCCCTTTGTGACCTAACGCCGTGCCACCGCCAGGCGAGTCTGTCTTCTCGAGGACCACCACGCTGGCGCCTGAACGGCTGGCGACCAGTGCGGCCATGAGGCCACACCCACCTGCCCCAACAACAACCACGTCTTTCACATGAAACTCCCTTTGAACCCCAGCCCGCTCCAGAACCACGCCGCAGCGGGATGAAATGGAATGGGCAAGGGAGCGTCGACGGCCCCGCTGCACATCCGCTCGAGAGGCAGGGTGGGCCCGCCTTGCCACGGGATCCGCTCTTGACTCGCGACAAGTGCCTCACAGAACGCAAGGACCAGGTCGTCCGGGGTCGAAGCGTGGGTATAGACGAGGAAACCGCTGAAGTCGACGACGGGAACGTCGTTCCGGAGACTCCCATAACGCGATGCCTTTAACTTGGACCTTCGATAACCGATCTCCTCAAGGCGGTCCAATGTGGGCTCTTCCAACCGCAGGAACTTCATCCCTCCATCAACCGCAAGGTCGACCCAGTTGTAAATCCCCTCGTCGGCAATGGCATCGATCGTCCCGTCCCGTATCGCACGGGAGCGGATCGCTCCAAACGCATGCCCTTCGTCATAACGAACCTCGCCTCCCCAAGCAGCGATGTCGCCCAACTCCAATCCGGCCGCGGCGAATACGTCTCCGAGGACGAGATGAACCGCATGGTTGGGCCTCTTGCCACGTAAAGAGAGTTTGATCGCGGGCTGCGTCCTTGCGATCTCTTCCACAGATTCGACATCAAGTTCGCTTCGGACTGCAATTCCGAGTTGATCGTGGGAAGGGATCGTCGCGATTGCATTCACGGCCAGGTCGGTGGTGTCGGTGACGACTTCCCAAGCCCTCCGAATGGCCGTGGCCGGATTCAGAATCGCGAACTGGGCCCTTCCGGAGGCAACCTCGGCGACACCGTCGACGCCGTCGCTGGCAAAAAGCGTCACCTCCCACTCTGAACTGCCCTGGCGCCGGAGATCTATTCGCGCCTGCTTCGGCTCCCAGGCCCCTTGAGCGACGAGGGTCGATGCCACCTCCAGCATGACCTTCGATCGCACAGTCGCCGCTCCGGGTCGCTTGTCGGGGAACGGTGGCGGATCCTGATCTCCCGGCTCTGATGGGTTACTCATCGTGCCGGAGAATCGAGATTGCTCGCACTGCGCCAGTAGGCAGCTGCAGCCGGGTGCAACGGAATCGGGAGAGGTGCGTCGACTGCGTCGGACACCATCTGAGCGAGAGGCAGGGACGGGCCTCCCTGCCAGGGAATTCGATCGGACCGCGCATCCAGGGACGCACAGAATGCCTCAACCAGGTCATCGGGCGCATCGGAACGCGTGTAGACCATGAAGCCACTGAAGTCGATCGTCAGAACATCGGTTGCGAGTTGAGGAAAGCGACTCGTCGTCAGGACCGACCTCCGGTATCCGGCGCGTTCCAGGGTGGCCAACGTGGTCTCTGCCATCGAAAGAAAGACCATCTCAGCGTCTGTGGCCAGGTCCACCCAGTTGTAGATGCCCTCGTCGAACATTGCGTCGATTGTCCGATCAGCCATCGCTGTCACTCGTTCACCGGTGTGCGGAAGCCCTTCGTGGTAGAGGATCTGACCGCCCCAATCGACCAGGTCTTTCATCGTTACCCCCACCGACGCCAACACGTCCTCGACAATGACGTGGACGGAGTGGTTTCGTTGACCCCGTAATGACACCCGCATCGCCGGTCGGGCACCAGGAAGGTCCTCGAGCGCACTGATTCCGTAGCTTGAAGCTACGGCCAGGCCCAGTTGGTCGTAGGAAGGGACCGTGGCAATTGAGGCGAGATCGGTCGCCGCTCCCCCTGCGCGTTCCGCCGCCCGGGCGATGACGGTGGCCGGATTGATGATTGCGAAGTCTGCCTGTCCTTCGAGAACGAGTTGGGCGTCGTCTGGCCCGTCACTGGCCAACAACCCGATCTCCCACGGATTCGGGCCTTGAACCCGCAATTCGACCTTCGCCTGCTTGTGGGCCCATTCGGGCCTGCCGACCAGCTCCGATGCGACCTCGAGCATCAACTTCGATCTGACCGTCGGAGCGCGGGGACGGCCTGGTGGCAGTGGGGGCGGTTCTGTCATCTCCGAACTTGACCGTCAACCATGTGACTGGGGACCATTGCTTGACAGCCCTAAGCCCCGACCGGAATGACGTTGAGCCCGGTCGGGTCGATCGTCAAAGTCACCGAGGTCCCGCTCCCGAACGAGACACTGGAGTGGGCACGAATCAGGAGCTCACGGTCACCCACTTGTACGATGTGATCGACCGAGTCTCCGAGATAACTCCGGGTGATCACTTCTCCCGACCACTGGTTTTGGTTGGTACCGGTCGGTGACTCGGTTGAGATGTGGATGCCTTCAGGTCGCACGGCCAGCAGGACTTCCTCCCCGGCCGACCCCTGGTATTCGACGTTGGCTCGGATCCGGCCGTTGGCGGTATCGACCACCAGGTCGACGCCCTCACGATTGACGATCTTGCCACTGATGAAGTTGGTGGTGCCGATGAACTCGGCGACAAATCGGTTGGCTGGTTTCTCGTAGATCTCGCGGGGGGAACCTATCTGCATGATCTTTCCGTCGCGCATGACTGCGATGCGAGAAGACAATGCCAACGCCTCGATCTGATCATGCGTGACATAGACGCTCGTGATGCCCAGCTCGCGCTGGAATCGCTTCAGTTCGAAGCGAAGAGATTCTCGAAGCTTGGCATCGAGGTTGGACAACGGCTCGTCGAGCAGGAGCAGCTCCGGCTCGATCACAAGAGCCCGTGCTAACGCCAACCGCTGTTGCTGGCCACCGGAGAGTTTGGTGGCCTGGCGAGTAGCCATGGCGCTGAGCTCCATCGTCTCCAGGATCGCCATGACCCGATCATGGATGATCGCCTTGGAGGGCCGCTTATCGCGGGGCATCACCTGCAGCGGAAAGGCGACGTTGTCGAAGACCTTCATGTGCGGCCAGATTGCATAGGACTGGAAAACCATTCCCAGCAAGCGACGGTTCGCCGCCACATGGACGCGACTTCCCTTGCCGGCCGAGAACAACACGCGATTGGCGACCTTGATCTCTCCGCTGTCAGGCCGTTCGAGACCAGCAATAGATCGCAGAGTTGTGGTCTTTCCGCAACCCGACGGCCCGAGGAGAGTAAACATTTCCCCCTCCTTCACCTCAAAGCTGACGTCGTCGATCGCCCGGATTCGCTTCGGTCTTCCCCCTTCGAGTGGTGCGTCGACAGGAGCTGCAATGTCAAGCGGGCTCTCCGTGGGGATGACGGCTGTGGTTGGCTGCGCCCTCTTGGCCCGCGCCAGTCGATCGCCTGCGAAAGTCTTTACAAGGTTCTCAATCGACAGCATCTCGGCCTCCGTTTCGAAGTACTCTCATGTGTGCCTCAGTCCTGCTGCAGGCCGATGCGGCCGCCGAGCTTGTAGGCGATCGAGACAAAAACGAGCAAGGTCAGCACCAGGACGACCCCCATCGCCGAAACCGTTGTTAGCTCGCCCTTCTCGTTGAATTGCCAGATGACGATCGCTAGGACTTCGTTGCCAGGGCTGTAAAGCAACAGCGAACTCGAGAGCTCGCGGATCGAAACGACAACGATGTAAATGAAACCAGCCAGAAGCCCTGGAATCATCAATGGGAACAATATCCGGCGGTTGGTCTGCCACCAGCTCGCTCCTGAGACCGCGGCCGACTCCTCTAGTTCAGGCGAGATCTGGGTGATCGAAGGAACCGCGTACCGCATCCCATAGGGCATGAATCGGGTGATGTAAGCGATGAAGAGAATCCACATCGTTCCGTAGACCTGGAAGGGAAGGGGGTTGCGCAGGTAGACAAAGGCAATTGCGACACCCATCACGATGCCAGGAACGATCAATGGCAAGAAGGTGAGGTGGTCCAGGAGCTGCGCCCCCCGCACTCTGGTTCTGACCACGATCCAGGCGGCGACGGCGGTCAGGACCGTGATGAAAGCGGCAGAGCCAAGGCTGAGAACTACCGAGTTCCTGACGGCCTTGAGGAAGACTCGATCGGTGAAGAGATCGACGTAGTTGTCCCACGAGAAGTCGCTGAAAGCCTCGAACGAGAACCTCTGATAGTGCGGGAGGAAGGAGGTGTAGAGCATCACGAGGAAGGGAAGAACCGCGGTTATCAAGAACCACCCCATGACCAGGATCGCGAGGGGCCATCGCCACCTGCCGAGATCGATCGTCTGAGGTCGGAACCCTTTCCCGGTCACTGTGGCGAAGTCCTTGCCCGAGCCACGAAGCTTGTTCACGGCATAGACGCCGATGACGGAAATGAGGATCAGGTTGAGCGAAAGCGCGCCACCGGCCTGGTAGTCGAAGCGACTCAACTCAAAGAAGATGCGGCTGGTAAAGACATAGATCCGATCGGGAAGCCCGATCAGGGCCGGCACCTCAAAACTCTCCAGAGCTTTGACGGCGATGATCAGCATGGCACCGGTGATCGCCGGCCTCACCACAGGGAGGGTTACCCGCCGCAACATCGTCCAACGGCTGGCCCCGCTTACAAGAGCGCTCTCCTCCAGCGACGGGTCCATGCCTCGAAATGCCGCGGCCATGAACAGAAACACCAGCGGGGCCGTATCGGTCCCTTCTACCCAAATCATTCCGGCGAGGCTGAATATGTCAAAGATCGGCCGCCCGAACAACGCGGTCGAGACCTGGTTGATAAAGCCGACGTTCTCGCTGCTCAGCATGATCCAGGAAATCGAGTAGAGAAGCCCGGGGATGATGAGAGGGACGACGGCGGTGGCGATCAAGACAGACTTGAAGGGCACGTTGGTTCGCACCGTGATGTAGGCCAACGAAGTGCCGACGACGAATGAAAGTATCGAGGCTCCGAGAGCGAAGATCGCCGAGTTGCGCACCATATCGCCGATGCCGCTGAAGGCGTAAGCACGTTCGAAACCTCCGAGCGAGAAAGCCCCGTCGGTGAAGAGGGTTCCGTAGACCAGGTAGCCCAGCGGCGCCAGTGCCAGGTAGCCGATGACCAGTACGACAGCGACAATGGTCAGGTTCCGGAACTGAAAGATCGATCTGATTCGGGACCGGCCAGGTCCTGACTTCGTGGACGGCTCGACGTCGATGCCGTGATCCGTCGGGGTCCGACCGGCGCCCTCGGCCAGGGCGACAGGAGAATCAGCCATAGGAATGGTCAGCTGGCAAAGCAGAGTCAACTGGCAAAGCAGAGTCAACTGGTGTCATAGGTGCCTTCGAGAGACTTTACGATCCGAATAGAAAGTTGGCCGAAATAGAAAGTTGCCCGAAATAGAAAGTTGGCCTAGCAAGTTGGGCCCACTCCTCTTGGAGTGGGCCCAACTGCCAGGGATGCCTGTTCAGGACCCGCGGAGCAACTCATCGAAGCGGGTGATCCACGCTTCGCGCTCGTAGAGGTACTTATTGATGTCCATTGGATAAAGCATCTCGTTGGGAATTCCTTCGAGCGGTCCACCGGGTGGTGCGATTGCGGTTGGGGTCCGGTCTTCCAACGCCAGGATCTCCTGGCCCCTCGTGGCGGCAAAGTCGATCCAGAGCATCGCCGCCGCCGGATGGGGAGCGCTCTTCATGAGGACTGATCCCTGCGGGAAGAACAGAAGCGGGGTCACGAAGCTGCCGTCCGATTTCCGCCACGCCACAGGAGCTTCTGGATCCCTGGCGAGTTCCCGATCGACCGACTGCGTGTAGAGGGTGGGGCTGGCAGCAAACTCTCCGGCCAGCATGAGTTGGGCGATGACGGTATGGCCGTCGTGGAAGTTCGCGTTGGCTGCGATCGCAGCCATCATCTCGTCGACCGCTTCCTCGGTCCAGCCCATCTCCTTGGTGTAGTAGTCGACCACACCGCTGTACCAGTCCCAGTCACCGGGTTCAACAGCGAGCATGCCGGCGAACTTGGGATCTGCGAACCCATCGAGAGTGTCCGGGATTTCGGATTCGTCGATGAGATCGGTGTTCCACCCGGTGACGTAGACCGACAGGCGGGTTGGCACTACGTGACGTTCGGGGAGGTAGCCGGGGAGCAGATCGGTGAGCTCGTCGTTTACGTACTGGTAGCTCAGGCCCGCCTCGTTGACGCTGAAAGACTCGGCATCGTCGAATACGTCAACGCCGTGATAACCCGCGGCATACTCCTGAGTAACGCGTTGTAGGACCGTGTCCGACAGGCCCTTAAAGAGCTCGACGTCGATGCCGTACTCATCACTAAAGGCGGCGATGACAGGGTCCCAGCCAGAGCCTGCGGTGTACACAATCAGTACGCCTTCTTCCTGAGCAGCCGCCACCAGAGCATCGTGACGCTCCTGGCCGGTCATGGCGTTGAACTGATCATAGACGTCGGCTGCGGTACCGCGATCCTCGGCGGCGGTGGTCGTGGTTTCCTCGGCGGAACCCGCGGTCGTGGTGGTATCGCCTCCGCCGGAGGTGGTCTCAGTGCTGCCACCTGCAGTGGTCTCGGTGGTCTCGGTGCTGCCTCCGTTTCCGCAGGCTGCGAGGATCAGGCTGAAGACAAGAGTCATTGCCAATAAGCGCAGAACATGCATGCTCTGGCCTCCGGCACTCCGCTTCCACCGCTGTTCAACGCGAACAGGTTTCATGCTGTGGCTCCCTTTGTGAGGCTGGGTTTGCCTGGGCAGGAAACAACGGAAAAGCGCGGCCCATAAGGCAGCAGATCCATCCATGGCCTCCTCCCATGCATTGGGCGGCGAGTATGACAGCAATCACTGTTGCGGTCAAACATCGTTGCTGGAACAGTTATGCCAGAGGAGCAGTAACGCCAGGAGATCCTGGCGATCTAGAGACCGATCATCGCCGCATACGCAAGGGCTTCCTCATCGAACAAGGAATCGAGGTCGGCCTTGGCGGTGGTCAAGCCCTGCTCATGTGAATAGTCAATGATCGTCTGCAACGCGTTTCGATTCGGCTCGAGACCGTAGGGGAACGGATCGTCACCGAGAAGCTCCTGAGTGCGGTCCATGTACTCCTCTCGGAACACAAGGCTCAAGGGAATGCTGTCGATGAGGCGCGCCTCGGCCACTCTCTTGGCCTCGATCATCGCTTTGAAAACGTTGATTGCTACCCAAGGGTGTTGTCGGAGCAACTCGCCGCGTATCACGTAGGTGTGATTGACCGGGACGAACCCGTGGACGGAGAAGAACCGACCTCCCTCCGCAATCGGGTCCGCAAACACAGGCTTGGTGACCTTCTTGAATTGGTCGGGGGACATTTTCATCCTGGTTGACCTCTCGACGAGGTTGGACGGCTTCCTCAACGCGCGCTTCACCATTGCGGCATCGATCTCGTGATTCACCAACATCGTGGCGAGGCTGCGATCCGGTGGAACCTGATGGAATTTGATCCCCTTGGGAGGGGTGAACCCGGTGGCCGCCCCGTGGCTCTGCTCCGGTGCCCGCTCCATGAACCACTCGATGTCGTACTGAGAAACGCCGAAGTCGTGTTCGAAGATGCCCCTGGCCCACAGAGCCGCGGTCTGTTGGTACTCACCGACTCCGAGGCGCTTGCCTGCCAGATCCTCAGGCCCGTTGATACCCGCGTCGACATGGCACATGACCTCGATATGCATGAATCGACGAGACGGGAAAGCAGGGATGGCCACAAAGTCGGCGCCCTGTGCCTTGACGATCAGGTACGACGAGATGGACATTTCAGACACATCGAAGTCGCCGAACCTGAGCATTCTCCAGAAGGTCTCCGATGGGTCGGAGACGACCGTGTTGAAGTGGATTCCCTCCGGCCGAACGCTTCCGTCCATGATGGGGCGTGTTCTCTCGTTGACGGCAGAGACGAACGAAAGATTTAGATCGGGCATCGCACCTCCAGGTCTGTAGGGCTATTTGAGCCAGTGTCGCTCTCGATACGACCGAGCCAGCGCCCGTATTCCCAAATGATTCGCGGTCCAGGCTATTCACCGGGAGACTTCCATCGCAACATCTGTTGCAACTTTCCTCGCATCTCACTATGTTCGGGGGCCCGAATCCCTATTTTCGGCCAACCGAAACATCTGGTCGAAATTTCTGCATGGCGAATTTCTCCTCATTTCTCAGTGTTGCCCTATTGATTGTTGGGTGCGCCGCAGCCGGTCCCAACACAGGCGGATCAGCACCCGGGCAGGCCGAACCGCCCGCGCAGGACAAGCCAGTCGTTCTGACCACCTTCACTGTCATTGCTGACATCGCCCAGAACGTCGCCGGGGACCTGTTGGACGTGGCTTCGATCACAAAGGTGGGGGCAGAAATCCATGGTTACGAACCGACCCCCGGTGACCTCCGCAGGGCGGCCGATGCTGACCTCATCCTTGACAATGGTTTGAACCTCGAAGCCTGGTTCGGCCGATTCGTGGCTGGGCTCGACGTTCCCCATGTCGTCGTGAGCGAAGGAGTGGAGGCGATTCTCATTGCCGAAGACGCCTATGCGGGCCTTCCCAATCCTCATGCATGGATGTCGACCTTGAACGCGCGGATCTACGTAGACAATATGGCCGCAGCCTTCGCCGAGCTCGACCCCGAGCATGCCGAAGTCTTCGACGCCAATGCCGCGGCCTACAAGGTGAGGCTCGACGAAGTGCACGAGGAACTCCTCGCCGACCTCGGTGCTTTGGGTCAGTCCCAGCGAGCACTGGTTTCATGCGAAGGCGCTTTTTCATATCTGGCCCGCGATACAGAGTTGACTGAGGCATATATATGGCCGGTCAACGCCGAGCAACAATCGACGCCGCAACGGGTGGCTGCCGTCATCGAGTTCGTTCGAGACCGCGACGTCCCGGCGGTCTTTTGCGAGTCGACGGTCTCCGATGAGGGGATGCAACAGGTCGCGGCCGAGTCAGGTGCGAGGTTCGGGGGAACCCTGTACGTGGATTCTCTATCCGAGTCGAGCGGGCCGGTTCCCACCTATCTCGACCTGCTGCGCTACGACGCCGAATTGATCATCGAAGGTTTGACCGGGACGGGTTCGTGATGAAGAGACCGATCGAAGTCGAGCACTTGAGCGTTCGATATGGCGAAGTGTTGGCCCTCGACGACGCCAGCTTGACCGTCGCCGAAGGAACGATCTGCGGCCTGGTCGGGATGAACGGCTCAGGAAAATCCACGTTGTTCAAAGCCATCATGGGTTTGGTCAACCTCGACCAGGGGGCAGTAAGGGTCGCCGGCCTCTCCCCCGGCGATGCCAACAAGGCGGGAATTGTCGGCTACGTGCCCCAGAGCGAGGAAGTCGACTGGGCGTTTCCCCTAAGCGTTTCCGAGGTGGTGATGATGGGCCGCTACGGGCACCTTGGTTGGAGCCGCAAGCCAAGAGATATCGACAGAGGACTCGTGGTCGAGGCCTTGGAGCGGGTGGACCTACCCGGCCTCGAACATCGCCAAATCGGGGCTCTAAGTGGAGGGCAGCGGAAGCGGGCGTTCCTCGCCAGAGCCCTGGCCCAGGGCGCTTCGATCCTCCTCCTCGACGAACCCTTCACCGGAGTCGACAAGCCTTCCGAGGCCACCATCACGCGGCTGCTTAGGGAGCACTCGGCTGCGGGAGGCACGACTCTCGTCTCAACACACGATCTCCACGCACTTCCGTCTTTGTGCGATGACGCCATCCTTCTGATGCAGAGAGTGTTGCTCCATGACCGCATCGATGTGGTTCTTCGGCCCGAAAACCTGGCTTTGGCCTTTGGCCTCGGAGCCCCCGAGTTGGGTACTCGCTGATGATCGAGCTCTTAACGGCGCCCCTCGCCTACGACTTCATGTGGCGAGCGCTGCTCGTCACGATCATCGCAGCAATTGTTTGTGCGGTCCTCAGTTGCTGGCTGGTCCTCATCGGTTGGTCATTGATGGGTGACGCCGTTTCCCATGCGGTCCTCCCGGGGGTCGTCCTTGCCTACGTGATCGGTGTCCCCTTCACGATCGGGGCCCTGGCGTTCGGGTTTCTAGCGGTGGTGCTGATAGGCACGGTGCGAGATACGAGCCGCCTCAAGGAGGACGCCGCCATCGGGGTTGTCTTCACCACTCTCTTTGCCCTCGGGCTGGTCCTAATTTCGGTGATTCCCAGTCAGACCGACCTCAACCACATACTTTTCGGAAACATCCTCGGCGTCAGCGACGGTGACCTGATCCAGGTGGTCGTCCTCGGCGCGTTGACGCTCGCCATCCTCGTTTTCAAGCGACGTGACCTCATCATGTTCGCATTCGATCCGGCCCACGCCCACGCCATCGGAATTTCCCCGCGCAGGCTGGGCGCCCTCCTGCTCGGGCTCCTGGCCATGACAGTCGTCGTCGCCCTTCAGGCGATCGGAGTCATCCTCGTAGTTGCCATGCTGATCATCCCCGGCGCCAGCGCCTACTTACTCACCGACCGATTCAACCGAATGCTTCTAATTGCACCCGCCTTTGCGACCCTCAGCGCCATCGTCGGCATCTATCTCAGTTATTACGTCGACGCCGCCTCGGGTCCCATGGTTGTTCTCGCTCAGGGCGGTTGCTTCGTCCTCATATATCTATTCGGACCGAGCCGGGGTGTGCTGACGACCAGAAAGGCGCGGCGACGGACGCGACTCAGCGTGGGAGGATCAAGACCGTGACCGACCCCAGCTCTGCGACCGAGGATTATCTGAAGGTGATCTGGAATGCCGGCGAGTGGACAGACGATGAGCTCACGACCGGTGATCTGGCCGTAAGGCTCGGACTGTCACCATCTTCGGTCTCGGAGATGATCAAGCGGTTGACGGACCAGGGACTTGTCGAACATGCTCCCTACGGTTCGATCAACCTGACGGAAGAGGGAAGACGGCTCGCCATCAAGATGGTGAGAAGGCACCGACTGCTCGAAACCTTTCTCCACACCCACCTCGGGTACGCCTGGGATGAGGTTCATAGCGAGGCCGAGGTCCTCGAACACGCCATCTCCGATCGGCTGACCGATCGCCTCGATCATCTACTCGGCCGACCGACCCTCGACCCCCACGGTGATCCGATACCTTCGGCTGAAGGCACTCTCCCGAACCAGAACGCGATCCTGCTGGCGGATGCCGAAGAGGGCACAACGTGGTTGGTGGCACGGGTATCCGACGTCGAGCCAGACATTCTCCGGTATCTGGCTGACCGCCAGGTGGGCCTTGGCTCCGAACTCTCGATAGTGGAAAGAAGCGACGCCGCCGGAGTCGTCACCGTCCAACTCGGTGATCGCACACTCGAACTGGGGACACCGGTCGCTCGAGCAATCTGGGTGACAGCACTGCGATCTTGACGCTCTAACCTTCAGCAACAATTTTTGTTTTTATGGGCTGTAACCGATTCTGACGTTCGAGGGATGCCTTGTCTGAACAAGACGTATTAGTTGTCGCAACCGGGATGATTCCCTTCGCCAAGGAGTCCCCCGGCAGCGCCGATCTTCTGGCTGCAGCCGCGGTTAGGAACTTGATGAGCGGCTCGGCCATCGATCCCCGCCTCATCGACGAGGCCTATTTCGGCAGCGCCAAGGGGGGCGGGTTGATCGGCCAGCGTTCCCTTCGATTCACCGGCTTGGGTTCGGGCATCCCCATCTTCAACGTCGAGAACGCTTGCGCCAGTAGTGCTGTGGCGTTTCACCTTGCCTTTCGGGCGATCTCTTCGGGTGCCATCGCATCCGCACTCGTGGTCGGGGTCGACAAACTGTCCTCGCTCGGAAGCGGTGCTCTTCCCGTTCAGGAAACCGAATGGGATGGTCAATCGGGTGTGACGAACCCGGTTGTCTACGCGATGCGGGCTCGTCGTTACATGCATGAAACCGGAGCGACCGAAGGGGATCTCGCCAGTGTCTCGGTCAAGAGCAGGCATTTCGCCAGCCTCAATCCAATGGCGCAGATGCAGAAGACAATCACAGTCGAGGAGGTTCTCAACTCCCGCCCGGTCGCCGACCCGCTGACGTTGTTCCAATGCTCCCCGAAGAGCGACGGCGCCGCGGCAGCCCTTCTCGTCTCCCAAGGGCTAGCCGACAGGACTGGGTTGACCGGGCCGAGGGTGCGGGCTTCGGTCGTGAAGTCTGGCCGGTTCAGCATGGCAGAGCGCGACATCACTCGTCCCGACATAACGCTGCGAGCGTCGACGGCGGCCTACGAAATGTCGGGACTCGGACCGGAGGACCTCGACGTCGTCGAGCTTCACGATGCGTTCTCGATCGCCGAGCTCCTGTACACCGAAGAGCTCGGCCTCTGCCCGGAGGGAAGGGGCGCCGAGTACCTGACGTCCGGAGCAAGTTCGGCGCTGGTGGATTCGGGCGGGGCGGTGGTCAATCCAGGAGGGGGCCTGATGGGCCGTGGACATCCAATCGGCGCAACCGGCGTCGCCCAGATTGTCGAATGCTTCAACCAGCTGACCGGTCGGGCTGGCCCACGCCAACGCCAGAACGCCAGAGCCGCCCTGGCGCACGTGACGGGCGGGGGCGCCTCCGGGTTCGACAACGGGGCCTGTTCGGTCACGGTGTTGACGGCTGACTAGGGCGAACTTTCACGATGAGAATCTTCACCTGGCCCGATCAGCTGCCCACCGAGCTGCATGACGTGTACACGAATCTGGCTTCGGCCATGGCGGACGCATTGCTGATTCCTATCAGCAACCCGGGTGCGCTTGCGGCGGCACGTGGGGAGACGCTCGAAGCAGACTGCCTGCTGATCGCACCGGAAGCGGCAGTCCTATCGGGTGAGTGCAGCACCGCCGAGGCGTTCGAGATTCTTACGTCTCTGACCGGGAGTCTCGATCAGATCAACCTCGTGGTCGTCGTCGGTGACGGTTACCTCGGCACCGACCTATCCGACCTGACGGGACCAGCGCTTGGTGGGGCGGCCCTGGCAGTCGTCCGTTCGATCGCCGTGACCAGGGGATCTACGAATAGAGCCAATCTCATCTGCGTTCCGGCCGGGCTGATCGGCCAGGCGGGAAGTCAGCGCGGACCGCTTCCCGGCGGTGTCGACACCAGCGACCTCAGCAACATCGCCAAGGCCGTCTGGTC
>CAZHZI010000043.1:0-15051 GCA_964536955.1 uncultured Conexibacteraceae bacterium | reverse complement strand
CCTCGTGCGAGGAGAGAGCCGTGCCGCAGCGCGGGCAGTAGGGCACGACCTTGTGCCCCTCGTAGAGGCGGCCATCGTCCCAGAGCTTGCGCAGCGACCACCAGACCGACTCGATGTAGTCGTTTTCCAGGGTTACGTAGGGGTCGTCGAGGTCGATCCAGAAGCCGATCCGCTCGGTCAGCCTGTTCCACTCCTCCACGTACTCGAAGACCGACTCCCGGCAACGTGCGTTGAACTCGGCGATCCCGTACTCCTCGATCTCCTGCTTGGAGGAGATCCCCAGCTCCTTCTCGACCTCCAGCTCGACCGGCAGCCCATGGCAGTCCCAGCCCGCCTTACGGGGCACCCGGCGGCCGAGCATCGTCTGGTAGCGCGGATAGACGTCCTTGAAGACGCGCGAAAGGACGTGATGGGAGCCGGGTCGGCCGTTTGCCGTCGGCGGTCCCTCGTAGAAGCTCCAGACCTCGGCGTCCTCCCGGTTGGCGAGCGAGCGGCGGAAGACATCGCGCTCGCGCCAGCGCTCGAGCACCCGCTCCTCCATCTCGGGAAAGGACTGCTTGGGGTTGACGGGACGAAACTTGGGCACGAGAGCAGCGGATTCTAGGTCGGGTTGCTGCGCAGGCCGGGGGTGCGGACCAGGTGGATGGGACGGAGGGCCGAGTTCGGCACTACGTAGAACTTGACCCCGTCGCGGTGCTCGATGCCCAGCACGGCCGCCTCGCGGGTGCGCCAGGCGAGGGAGACGAGGAGAGCGTAGCCCGCTGCGATCGCGGCGACGCCGGGAAAGAGGACTCCGAGGACTCCGGCTGAGAGGGCGGTGAACCCGATCGGCCAGAGGCGGGCGGCGGCGATGCGGGCCGGATTCTCGTTGGGGAGCGACGTAGCGGTCCGCGCCTGGACGAGGGCATCGCGGACGCCCTCGGCGGCGCGGGCGGGACGGCCCAGGTAGAGGCCGATCGCAAGAGCGGCCAGCCACCAAACGGCTGCGACGAGGAGCGTGGTTGTGTCGTCGTCACGACGGGCGGCGATCGCGGCGATCGCACCGAGCGCAGTCGCCTCGGCGCCGGTCAGCAGGACGGTGACGCGCAACAGGTCCGTGTAGGGCACCGTCTACTCCGCCAGGGTTCGGAGGATCGCGAGCCACCCGTCCGGGCCGTTGACCGTCATGTCCGACTCTTCGGGCAGCTCCGGCGGGCCCTCGGGAGAGAGCACGCCAACGCAGACCGCCGTGTCCAGCTCTCCCCTCTCGCGCAACTCACGCAGGCGGCGGAAGGCGTCGAGGTCGGTACGGTCATCGCCGGCGTAGGTCGCCGCGCTGAACCCGTCGGCGGCGAGCAGGGCGGCAACCGCGGCGTCCTTGCCACCGCCCCCGGCCGGTCGCAGCTCCAACACCTTGCGGCCCCAGCGGGGGGCCAGCCCGTCGCGGCCAGCTGCGACGGCGATCTCCCGGCCGCGGGCCTCTGCCGCGCGCTCGTCCTCGGCGCCCCGCCAGTGCAGCGCCTGAATCGGTCCCTTGTCCTCGAGCCGCAGGCCAAAGCTCGCGAGCTCCCCCAGGTCGAGGCCGGCGACGAACTCCGCGGCGCCGCTCTCGCGCCCTCGCAGCGACGGATCGAGACGCGGCTCCTTGTCACCGGGCAGCAGCAGCTCCAAGCCGTGGTTGCCGGCGTAGGCGATCCCGTCGACCCCAACCAGCCGCTTCGCCTCCGCCGCCCGCCGCCCGGAGATGCACCCGACCAGGCCGTAGCGCTCGCTCAGCTCAGCCAGCACGGCGCTTGCCTCGGCAGGAACGGCCGCTCCCTCGGGTCGCTCGGCGATCGGCGCCAGCGTGCCGTCGACGTCGGTAAGGATCGCCGCCCGCGCCGGGCCGGCGCGCAGCCGCTCCAGCGGCGAGCCGTCGTCTGTCGCGGCTTCGAGAGACACGGCATCTAGTATCGCGGCACGATGGCGCCCCACCCCGCGCTCCCCTCCCGGCCCCTGTTCAAGCTGGCGGCAATCGGAACCGCGGCAGGGGCGTTCAGCGGCCTCTTTGGCGTCGGCGGTGGGACGATCATCGTTCCGCTGCTGATCTTCTGGTTCGCCTACGGCGAGCGGCTCGCCACCGGCACCAGCCTGGCGGCGATCGTCCTCATCGGCCTGTTCGGCGCCGTGGCACAGGGCGGCATCTACGGCAACGTCCATGTTGGTACCGCCCTGCTGCTCTCGATCCCCGCCGTCCTCGGCGTCGTCCTCGGCACCGCCGTCCAGCAGCGGATCTCCCAGCGCACCGTCTCGCTCCTCCTCGCGGCCCTGCTGGTCGGCATCGCGATCCAGCTGATCCTCCAATGAGCGAAGTGCTAGCAGCCTTGATCGCGCTGGTCGGCGGCTTCACCGGCGGCATCGTCGGGGTCGGCGGCGGCATCCTCTTCGTGCCGGCGCTGACGATCTTCCTCGGCTTCTCCCAGGTGGAGGGCGAGTCGACCTCGCTGCTGATGATCGTCATCGTCGCCCTGGTCGGCGCCTTCCGGCAGAACTCCTATGGCAACGTCAACGTACGCAACGCCGTCGTCGTCGGCATGCTTTCGCCCGTCGGCGTGCTGATCGGCGTCGGTGTCGCAAACAACGTCTCCGAGCGCGTCCTGCAGCTCTCCTTCGCCGCCCTGGCTCTGTTCATCGCCTACAGGCTGGTGCGGCGCGCTCTCGCTGAGCCGGCCTAGACGCCTGCCGGCGTGGCGCGACCCATCGGTAGTCTCAGAGTGTGGATTCTCTGTCCTGGGAAGGCGATCTCCCACAGCTTCGCTCACCCATCCTCGTCTGTGCTTTTCGCGGCTGGAACGACGCCGCCGCGGCCGCGTCGACCGCGCTGGCGACGGTTGCCGACTCGCTTGACGCCGAGCTGATCGCCCAAGTCGACCCGGAGGAGTACTTCGACTTCCAGGCGACCCGGCCGACCATCACCCTCACCGAGGGCCAGGCCCGCCATATCGATTGGCCGGAGAACAATCTGATCGCGGCGCGCGTCCCGTCTGCCGACCGCGACCTGATCCTGCTCGATGGGACCGAGCCCAACCTGCGCTGGCGCACCTTTTCGGAGACGATCGCCACGGCGGCCGACGCGCTCGGGGTGGAGATGGTGATCACCATGGGAGCGCTGATCGCAGAGGTCTCCCACACGCTGCCGGTGCCGATCACCGGCCTCGCCTCCGACGAGGAACTGGTCGAGGAGCTGGATCTGCAGCGCTCCAGCTACGAGGGGCCGACGGGGATCGTGGGCGTAGTCCACGACTGTTGCCGCCAGATGGGGATGACCTCGGCCTCGCTGTGGGCGGCGGTCCCCCACTACGTCGCCGCGGTTCCCAACCCGAAGGCCGCCCTGGCGCTGCTGCGCCGCCTGGAGGGTCTGACCGGAATAGCCGTGGACGCCGCCGATCTGGAAGCGGAAACCACCACCTACGAAGAGCAGATCGGCCGAGCCGTAGCCGCCAACCCGGAAATCGAAGAGCTGGTCGAAAGAATCGAAGCCGAGCAAGTCGAGCAGCTGGGCGAAGGCGAAGACCTACCCTCCGCAGACACGATCGCCAGAGAATTCCAGCGCTTCCTCCGCCAGCAGGGAAGTCAATAGCGCCTCTTCCGCGGGTGGCCCTCCCCCATGACAGGACCCGCGGCCAAGCGCCTGCAGCGTCTAGCTCTCTGCTGCCGGACAGATCAGCTTGTAGTCGCACCACCCGCAGACCGTAGGCGAAGGCCGCGGCTCGAAGTCCTGTCCGAGCACCCCCTCGCCAACCTGCAGAACCGTCCGCTCGACCCGCTCGGCATCGTCCGGCTGGGTCGCCACCGCCACCTTCTCAGCGTCGAGCACGTAGTAGTAGCTGCCGGCGCCGGCTTCGAGATCCCAGGCCTCCCGCGCGGCGAGCCGGTAGAGCGCCAGCTGCAGGTCGCTCTCTAGATCGGTCGCTGACTTGCGCTCGCCGGTCTTGTAGTCGATCAGCTCATGGGTGCCGTCCGGCAACCGGTCGACGCGGTCGACGCGGCCCCGCACATGGTGCTCGCCGATCCGAAAGTCGAACTTGCGCTCCAGCCAGATCGGCTCGCCCTCGGTGGCCTGCTCACGTTCCCAGTAGAGGCGCATCGCCTCGCGACCCCGCTCGCGATACTGCAGCTCGTCGTCGCTGGTTCCGAACCCCGAGCGTCGCCAGCCCGCCTCGAACAGGCCGATCAGCTGCCCCACCCCGTCCTCGCCATCGCCGTCATCCTTGTGGAAGCGCTCCAGGACGTTGTGGACGAGGATGCCGAAGCGCTGGTTGATCGTCGGCTCCTGCGGGATGCCGAAGACCCTCGCGAACTTGTACTTCAGCGGGCAGGTGAGATAGAGGTCGAGGTCGGATGCCGAGAGGCTCAGCCTCTTATCGCCGCGCCGGGGCAGGAACGCGGCCAGCGATGGCTCATCGCGTGCGGCGATCAGCTCGCGGCGGCGGTCCCGCTCGCGCTCGGAGCCGAGTAGGTAGCCATCCAGTGCGGAGGCGTCCAGCTCGGCCTGTTGCTCGGGACCGGCGACCTGGCGCAACAGCCCGTTGACCGCATCGACCGCTTCCGCCGTCGCCTCGTCCCCCGGCCGCTGCGCCAGCGCGGCAAGCTTCAGCAGCTCCAGGTAGCGGGCGATCGCCCTGTTGACGTCGATGGCGGTGTCCAGGCGCGGTTCGGACAGCTCCCGCCCCGCCTTCCAAGACGCCTCGAGCACCTCTTCGCGCAGCGCCCGGTAGGTGGCGTGCAGCCCCTCGGCGGGCCCGAACAGCTCCTCCTCGTGGACCTCCTCCCGCGGCGAGCCTGCGGCTGCCCGCGTCGCCTCGTAGAACGGTGAGGGACGGGTGGCGCCGTCGGCGTCACGGCCGATCCGGGAGAGGATCAGTCCCGCCCGCGCGGGGCTGCCGATTCGCCCCGCCCCCCCGTCGCGCTCCAGTCCCAGCACAAAGGCGTGGTCGAAGGCGATGCCCTTCGCGGCATCGAAGCCGAGCCCCTGGACGGCGCCGACCGCGGTCGGGTCCTCGCCGTCGCGCATCTCGACGCCGGCCTCGGCGACGGCACTCAAATAGCGGACGAAGCCGCGGGTCGATCCGTGCGGCTCGCGCCGCGCCCAGGTGGCGGCCAGCTCGGCCAACCGCGACAGGCTGAGCAGGCGCTCGGCGACCTCCGGCTGGGCGGCGAAGAGTCGCTGCCGCCGCAGCCCGACTCGCTCGATCAGTCGCCGAACGAAGACGTCGGCACGACGCTCCTCCATCGCCGCCGAGGCGGCGCGGTACAGCTTCAGGAAGGACTGGATCCGCTCGCGCGCCTCGGGCTGGATCTGGGGGCTGTCGAGCGCCGCCTCGCAGGCGGACACCATGTCGAGCTTGCGCCGCCGGGCGATCGTCGTCAGCCTCGCCAGGTCGGCTGAGCGCAGCTCGATCGGCGGCCGGGTCAGGGCGCGGGCCGCCGCGGCCGAGTCGTCAGGGTCGGCGAGCACCCGCAACCAGGCGATCGCGTCGCGCACTTCGGGCCGCTGGAAGAGGGCCGCGGGGCCGGCGAGATGGAACGGTATGCCGCGCTCCTCCATCGCTGCGGCGATGGCGCCGCCCTGGCGTGGCGGGTCCGCGACCAGCACACAGATCGCCTCCGGCGGGGTGCCCCCGGCGACCAGGTGCTCGACTTCGCGAGCGACGGCTTGGGCCTGGGCGCGTTCGTTGCGGCAGCGCCAAAAGCGCACCGCCGGTTCGCGAAAACGGTGGTCTAGAACGACCGTGTCATGTCCCGACCCCGGGCCACCCGTGGAAGAAGCGGCCCGATCCTCCAACGCGTAGACGTGGTTTGGGTTTTCAGATTCGAGGGACGACAGGATTGCCCGCTGCGCGGAAGTTGCGTCCTCCAGTTCGTCGACCATGAGGTGGGTGAAGCGGGTGGCGATCTCGGTGCGGACATCGGGACGCTCGTGGAGGAGCTTGTTGAGGATCAGGAAGACGTCCCCCTCGTCGAGATTGCCGGAGTCGGCGAGGATCCGATCGTGGGCGGCGCAGAACTCGGCCAGCTCCGGCTCGGGGCGCTCGGAGCCGGCCTTCAAGGCATCGATGCGTTCCAGCAGGCGAGCGAGGAGGCCTGCCGGGTTGCCGCGGATCTCGTGGCGGCGGAGGGGAAGGTCGTCGAGACGATCGAGGAGCATCGCCAGGCGCTCCGCGGGCCCGAGGACGTCGAAGAAAGGGCCAAGGCCGGCGGCGGTGGAGTGCTCGCGCAGCAGTCGCTCGCAGATCGTCCCCCAGGTGCCGATCCACAACTCCTCGTAGGGGCCCTCCAGGAGGATTTCGGCGCGCTCGCGCAGTCGCCGCGCGGTGGCCCGGGTCGAGGCCAGGAGCAGCACCCGCTCCGCCCCAGTCCCCTCGCTCGCCAGTCGCGCCAGCCGCCGCGCCAGCACTTCGGTCTTGCCGGTCCCCGCCGTGCCGACCACCACCAGCGGCCCGTCGCCGTGAAGGACGACACGCTCCTGCGGCTCGGCGAGAGCAAGCATGGTCCAACGCTACCGAGTGGGTGCTGTCCATAGGATGGCCTCGGTGGACATTTTTTCCGCAGACTGGCTGGGAATATGTCGCCGCATCGTCATCGCGCAGCGGGGGATCTTCGACGAGGTGCGCGGCGCGGAGGCCCGCACCGCCTATGAGGGGGTCGGCGAGGGCGGCGACCACACCCTGGTGATCGACCGCCGATGTGAGGACGCGGTCTTCGCGGAGTTGGAGAAGCTGCCCGTCCTGGGGGCGTCCTTCGTCGCCATCTCCGAAGAGCGCGGCGAGGTCACCTTCGGCACCGGCGGGGACGCGCGGGTGGTGATCGACCCGATCGACGGCTCGCTCAACGCCCGCCGGACCATTCCCTCCCACAGCCTCAGCATCGCGGTCGCCTCCGGGCCCTCGATGGCCGATGTGGACTTCGGCTACGTCTACGACTTCGGCGCCCGCGAGGAGTTCGCCGCCCAGCGGGGGGAGGGCGCGACGCTGCAAGCAGAGCCGATTCGCGTCGTCCCCCCCGGGGGCGAGAAGTTGGAGGTGCTCGGCGTCGAGTCCGCCGAACCGGGGCGAGGCGCGCCGACGCTCGAGGCGCTGGCGGGCAAGGTCTATCGGCTCCGCGTCGTCGGTTCGATCGCGATCACCGCCGCCTACGTGGGCTCCGGTCGTTTTGACGGGATGCTCAGCCTGCGGCCCTGCCGCTCGGTTGACGTCGCCGCCGCGCAACTGATCGTCCGCGAGGCGGGTGGCCACGTCGCTTTCGGCGACCTGTCGCTGGAGAAAGCGGACCTTGCCCTGGATGCCCGCTACCCAATTGCCGCCGCGGCGGGGGAACCCGCCCTGGAAGTCATTCGTTCCGCCCAGCGCGCCTGAGCTGTAACCGATCGGAGCCGAAGGTTTAGAACGTGTGTTCGTAAAGAACATATGTTCGCTACACTCGCACGTCTTCTGAGCAGGAAAAACACCGACCCGAAGGGGTAAAGACTCAATGGCAGCAACTAGCAGCAAAAACGGCACGAAAACCAAAACTCAGGCGCAGCGCACAAGAGCCAGGACTCAGGCGCAGCGCACGAAAACCAACGCGAAGCGCACCGCCAACTCCGCCGCCCGCACAGCACAGGCCGCGGCCCCCGAGAAGAACCAGATCCAGTCCGTCGCCGAGACCGCTGTCGACCTTCCCGTCGGCGCCGTCCTCAGCGCCACCGGCCGCCTCTCCGAGCTGGTCGAGCCCTGGACCGATCGCAGCGGCGCGGAGAAGCAGATCAAGGCTTACCGCACGCAGCTCACTCGCTCGCTGAAGCGGGCCGAGCGCCGTGGCAGCACCGCCCGCCGCAAGGCGAGGACCGAGGCGAAGAGGACCCGGACCCGCGTCGAGCGCGAGGCGCGCAGGCGTCAGCGTACGGTCGAGACCACGCTGAAGCGCAACCGCAACGAGGTCGAGGGGCGCGTCCGCAAGGCGATCGACGAGCAGACCGCTCGCGCCCAGGATCTGGTCGACCAGGTCACCGACCAGCTTTCCTCGCTGCGCTGAGTCATCGACACCCCGTTTCACTACGGCCGCCCCAGCGATGGGGCGGCCGTTTTTTCGTGGCGTCGTGACTCAGCGGCCGGTGACCGTGACCGCCCTCGAGGCGGCCGGCTCGTAAGGCCAGCCATCCTGCGCGGGAGCCAAGGCGCGGAACTCGAAGCCCACCCCAAGGCTGTCGTCGTCGTTGAAGCCGTAGGGGAAGCGGAAGCGACCCTGTGCGTCGGTCTGAATCGTGCGGAGCTCGGTCCATGGAACGAGGCCGGGCACCCGGAACTGGAGCTGGATCGTCTTGCCGCCAAGCGGATTTGACGCACCGGCGGCCTCGACCTTTCCGCTGAAGACCACGGGTCGTCCGTCCACCTTCGCGGCCGGTGAGGAGGCTCGCATGCGCACGCCAGCTCCAACCCGCAACCGCGCCGTTCCCGCGCTTGAGCGACTGATTGCGCGATTGCCCGGGAAAGCCGCCTCAATCTGCCGGCTCGGCCCCGGGGCCAGCCAGATCGTGAAAACGCCGTTTGCGTCGGTCCTCACCGTCGTCGTCCGATCGCTTTCGCTGGCGCCGGAATCGAAGCGCTCGGTCACCCGCACTGCGATCCCCGGCAGTGCTGAGCCGAGTCCGGCGCTCAGCCGCCCGCTGTACAGTGCCCCCCCGCCATAGGGGACAAGCCGCTCACGCGGCCGCCGGGCGAAGTCCCCCACCGCCTCACGCCGGCAGCGCCACCGCTTGGCCCGCTTCACGCAGCGCCGCCGTTCCACCTCGCGGCCACCGAACCCAGCCCACAATGCGGTCCGCATCTTCAACGGGCTGGACAGCACCATGCTCGACCCGTTGGCGCGGCGCGAGGTGGTCGCCGAGTTGCCCGCCGCGTCGTACCCGGTCGCCCGGAACTCGTACTCGCCCACCGAGTAGGAGTCGGAGTCCCAGCGGCCGACCAGCCTGCCGTCGCCCGCCTCGGTCGGCAGCGGCTCATACCGGTCGGTCGTGCCGGCACGGCGAACGCCGATCCGCCCCCGCGAGAGGTCAGGGCCCGACATGGAGTCGGAAACCCGCACCTCGATCGTCTCGGGGTCACCCGGACTCTGCGAGTTCGAGAACCCCACTTCCGGCGAACCCCTGTCGATCCGCACCGTCGCCGTCAAGGGCGGCTCGTTCGTTCCTGCGTTGCTCGGGCCGCCGTCGTTGACATTGCCGGCCGCATCGCGGGCGTAGTAGGCCACCGCATGGATGCCCTCGTCGATCACCGACGCGCTCGCCGTGCCGCCGAGCGCTGTCTTCGGTGTCCCCCCGTCGATTCGGATCGCCGTGTAGGCGTCGCCGTCTGCGCTCATTCCAGAAGTGGCGTCGGTCGCGCTGGCGGTCAAGGCCACCGGCTGGTTGGCCCAGCCGCTCGGCACACCGGCGAGCGTCGTGACCGGATCGGTCCGATCGACGTGGAGAACGGTGCGGCTGGCCTCGGAGGACTTCATCCCAGACCCGGAGACGGCGACCGCGCGGACGTGGTTTGCTCCTTCCGGCAGGCCGGGGATCGATAGGGAATCGCCATCGATCCCGCCGCTCAGGGTGGTTTCGGCGTCCGAGCAGCGGTCACTCGCCGAACATGGTTCGCCTGTGGGCTCATTGTCGATGGAGACCGCGTAGCCACGGATGCCGGAGATCGGAGATGGCCCGGCGGGGTGGCCCAGACGCAGGGTGAGGGGAAACTCGTTGCGGCTCAGCCAGCCGGAGACCTCCATGGGTTGGACGCCCGGGGGACGGACGGGGTCGTAGCGCAGCCTCGCCGTAGCCGCCGCCCCTTGGGCACCCGCGGCGTTCTCCAACCAGACCTCGAACGTGTACACCCCGGGTGTGGGGGAGACGTCCACGTCGGCGAAGCTTGCAACCCAGTTGGCGTGCCTCTCACCGGGAGCGACTATCGCACCCGCCGAATTGCGCACCCGGTAATGCGTAGCTGCCAGCGGCGAGCCCCCGTCCTGCGACGGGTTATCCCAGTGGATCGAAAAGCGCCTGTCCGCGTGCCAGGCGTCCTGACCCTCCTCGACCCACAAGTTGCAGGGCTGGAGCTTCACCGCGAGGACGCCTTTGTCGTCTGGACAGGGGGCGCCGCCGCTTGCCGGCGATGCAAGCGCCACGAGTGCTGTGGTGGCTGTGACGAGGATCGCCGTAGAGAGCCTTTTCAAGCGGCTCATGGCCCGAACTCCCCGGCGGGGCTGCCACTCGATGCGCTGGGCGATCCGCTTCCCGACGGGACGGGAGCCGACGCCGGCGCCGGCCCGGGCGGCGGCGTGTACGTGACCGCGCCGGTATCGGTCGAGGTCGTATCGGGCGGTGGCGCGAGCGCGGGATCGACCTGCGTCTTCTCCTTCTTCACGGGATCCTGCGGGACGGGCGCCGAGGGCGGCGCGGGCTCGTAGTCCACCGTGCTGGCTAGCGCTCCTTCACCGTGGCCGGCGGGCCGCTCGACGGTGGGTTTCCTCTCGTGCTCGGGCAGGAGGGCGGGCGCCGGCACCACCCCGGTCGCCACGCAGGCCGCGGCCCCCCCGGCCGTCCCCACGCAGACTGCCAGCACTTTCGCCAACGCCGCCATTCCGGCGCCGCGCGTCCCGCCCGAGGCCGCCACCTGCGACAGCGTCGAGTCCGCAGCACCGCCCTGCCCCGGCAGCCGGGAATAGAGGCTCGCCAGCGCTTCGTGCGCCCGGTCGAGCAGCGACCGAGACACCGCCATCGGGAGGACGGGGGCAAGCGCCGCGGCTGCCCGCGGCGCCGCACGGTAAGCGCGCAGCTTCGAGCGGCAATGAGCGCAGGCGCGCAGATGCTCGCGCAGCGCCCCAGTCTCCTGCGAGCTTCCTTCGCCGTCGCAGAAGGCGGAGAGCAGCGGGGCCATCTCCGCGCAGCGGCTGCCGTCCTCGCTGCGCGACAGCAGCCGTCGAAACCGCTCCCGCCCCTCCGCGAGACAGCGGTTGACTTTCGTCCTGCTGAAGCCGGTCATCTCGCCGATCTCGGCGTAGGAGTAGCCCTCGGCCAAAAGGGTCAGGGCCTTCAGCTCGGCCGGCTTCAACGTTTGCAACGCCTCGCGGCTGCGGGCCACCGCCTCGCGGCGCTCGGCAAGCGCGGCCGGCCCGTCGCTTCGGGAGGGAATCAGGGCCACCCAATCCGTCTCCGCGTCGCTCTCCCGCGTGGTCGGCCGGCCGGCCGACCGCTCCCGGGACTGGCGCACCTTCAGCGCCTCGTGCTTGACGACGGTGGTCATCCAGCGGACCAGCTCCCGCACGTCGTCGGTCGGCGCCTTGACCAGAAGGATCTCCAGTGCCCGCTGGTAGGCGTCGTCGGCGTCGTCCGCGCAGATCGAGTATCGCAATGCCGTGCGGCGCAAGGGACGCTCGTGCTTTGCGATCAGCTCGACCGCGGCGCGCTTGCGAGCCGCTTCGTTCGTCGGCCGAGGCTCGCCCGGCTCGAAGCCCGCATCCTTCGTACCCGTCGATTCGTCGCTGGTTGAATCCACTACTCGCCGCGCCCCCACTGGTCTAGTTTTGTTAACCAAAGATGCCAGGACGTATCCGGGGCCGCGGAGATCTCTCCCCCCTTCTGGACGATTTACCGCGCGGAAAAGCGGAAATTGCATGAATCTTGTCTCCAACCCGCGTGCCCGCGAGCTCAGGTAGCATCACTCAGCGATGAGCACTTGTGTGGTCACCGGCGGCGCCGGCTTTCTCGGATCCCACCTTTGCGAGCATCTGCTCGGTCACGGGCACAGGGTGATCTGCATCGACAACCTGGAAACGGGGTCGCTGGAGAACATTGCCCACATCCGCGACGAGGCGTTCGACTTTCGCAACGTCGACATCACCTCACATGTCGACATCCCGGAGAACGTCGACTTCATCTACCACCTCGCCTCGCCGGCGAGCCCGATCGACTACCTGCGCCTGCCGCTGCACACACTCAAGGTGGGCTCGCACGGCACCCACCACATGCTCGGCGTGGCCAAGTTCAAGCGGGCCCGTTTCCTCCTCGCCTCCACCAGCGAGGTCTACGGCGATCCCCAGGTCCACCCCCAGAAAGAGGACTACTGGGGCCATGTCAACCCGATCGGTCCGCGCGGGGTCTATGACGAGGCGAAGCGCTACGCCGAGGCGATGACGATGGCCTACCACCGCCAGCAGGGGGTAGACACCTCGATCGTCCGCATCTTCAACACCTACGGCCCACGGATGCGCCCGCACGACGGCCGGGCGATCCCCACCTTCCTGCGCCAGGCGCTCCAGGACCGCCCGCTGACCGTGTTCGGCGACGGCAGCCAGACCCGCAGCTTCTGTTATGTCGACGACCTGGTCCGGGGGATCGTCGCCCTCGCCGAGTCCGACGTGCACCTGCCGGTCAACATCGGCAATCCCAACGAGTTCACCCTCCTGGAGATGGCGAAGACCGTGGTCGAGGTGACCGAGTCGCGCTCGGAGCTCATCTTCGAGCCGCTGCCGGTCGACGATCCCCAGCAGCGCCAGCCCGACATCGGCCGGGCGCGAGACCTGCTCGGCTGGGAACCGGAGGTCGAGTTGCGCGAGGGCCTGCGCCGCACGATCGAGCAGGCCGGCATCGAGCGTCTCGCCGGCGCTTCGGACTAGCGGCCACGCACCACGAAAAGGGGCGGCACGGTGGCCGCCCCTTCCCGAGATGCAGGTGCGTTACTGGTTACTGCGTTTGCACGGTGAACGAGAACGTCCCGAGCGAATCGCCAGGGACGAAATCGGTTGCCGGCGGAGGCGGCGGAGGCGGCTGGTTGAACACATCGTTCAACGTCGCCGCCGATACCGCTTGCAATTTGGCCACGGCCCCGCTGACGGCGATCGTCCTCGTCGCCGGGTCTGCGGTGATCGTCGCCCCGGACATGTCGATGTCGGCTATCGATGCCCGGCCGACGTTGCCGGGGAACGGGGGGGCGGGCAGGATGTTCAGTTCGGTCAACGCCGTTTTGGCGCTGAGATCGACGCTGATGTTGGTCAATTGCATGGTCGGATTCAACGGTGGGTCCTCTTTGCGGATTTGCACCCCGCCTGCGGTGTTGACCGTCCCGCTCGATCCATCGGGAGCGATCGAGCCGCCACCGATCGGGAATACGAAAACCGTCAAAAACGGGTGAGTGGCGGGAGCGATGCCGGTGAATCCCGACGGGGCAACCCCCTTGGCGATGAATTTGCCGAACGCCTGACCGGGGGTGGCATCGGCGGTCAGGGTCGCCTCACCCTGTGGCAGCACCGTCACGGTGCTCGGTTGGGTTGAGCTCGCCACCCCGCCAAGGACTCGGCCGCCTTTGAACGGCTTCTTCGCTGCTTTCGTGTCCTTTTTCGGAGGCGCAAGCTTGTTGTTTAGCTGCTTGGCCGCTTTGCCGGTCAGTTTCAGCTTGCTGATCGTGACGTTGGCGCCAAAGCCGTTACGGGTGAGGGACACACCCGACACGGAGGCGATTTTGATGGTTGTTTTGCCCACCTTGCCGGTCAGCGAGCTGGTCGTGGTGTCGACGACGAGATTCCTCAGGGCGACACTCCTTTTGCCCCGCTTGAACTTGATCCCGCCGTTGTGGTTGACGGCCCCCGCGCCGCTGGTCGGGTCGAGAGACCCGCCGGTGACGGGCAAGGTCGCGGTCCGGCCTTTCAAGGTGGCCGGGCTCACCTTCAGCACTTTCACACCGTTTTTCTTAAGCTTCTTCACCAAGCCTTTGTTCAGCGTGAGGCTGGTCGTGCCGCTGGCGATCGGATCGCTTGCCGCCAAAGCCCCCGGCGCCCACACGAGCCCCACGAGCATCGCGACCAGGGCGACCGCCATCGGTACAAGGCCGAAGCGGTTTCCCACTCTGACTGCTCTTACCTCTTCCACGTAGCTCACCTCCGTCGGTTTTGAACCGACGCCTCCGAACCGAAGTGGCTCCGCGTGGGCTGACTTTTCGCCGTCTCCCTGCGATGAACGACAGCCAAACCCTGCATGAATGGTAGCCGAGCGCACATGCGGGTCATGCGGATTCTTCGGATAACGTGGAGTGGGCGGCAGCGCGGGGCCGCTGTGCCGGTCGAGGTCATCCCGAGGGTTCCTCATTGCGCCCGCCGACCCGGCCGTCGTCCGCAAGGTCGCCGTCAATATCCTCTTTGTAATGGCGAGCAAAGCCGGCAAGCCCCCCGCAGAGGAGATTCCGCGCACGATCGCACCTGTGGTCGGCCCCGACGACGAGCGCGTCTTCACCGACTCGGGCATCGAGATCAATCGCCTCTATACCGAGGACGACGTCGCGCCGGGCCTTCCGGAGCGCCTCGGCGAGCCGGGCTCCTACCCCTTCACCCGCGGCATCCACGAGGGGATGTACCGCGACCGGCTCTGGACGATGCGCCAGTACGCCGGCTTCGCCAGCCCCGAGGACACCAACGAGCGCTACCGCTACCTGATCGAGCACGGCTCGACCGGCCTCTCGATGGCCTTCGACCTCCCTACCCAACTGGGTCGGGACTCCGACGACCCGCTCTGCAACGGCGAGGTCGGCCGTACCGGGGTTCCGATCGACACGATCGAGGACATGCGGATTTGCTTCGACCAGATCCCGCTCGACGGCGTCTCCACCTCGATGACCATCAACGCGCCGGCGGCCATCCTGCTGCTGCTCTATGAGCTGGTCGGCGCGGAGCAGGGGGTTCCCGCCGAGAAGCTGCGCGGCACGGTCCAAAACGACGTGCTGAAGGAGTACATGGCGCGCGGCAACTACATCTACCCGCCTGAGCCGACCATGCGGCTCACCACGGACATCTTCGAGTATTGCCAGGAGAAGGTGCCGAAATGGAACACGATCTCGATCTCCGGCTACCACATTCGCGAGAAGGGCTGCTCGGCCGTGCAGGAGGTGGCCTTCACACTTTCCAACGCGATCGCCTACGTCGAGGCGGCTCTGGAGCGGGGGCTGAAGATCGACGAGTTCGCCCCCCGCCTCGCCTTCTTCTTCAACGGCCACAACAACGTCTTCCAGGAGGTCGCGAAGTTCCGCGCGG
>CAZHZI010000042.1:0-15206 GCA_964536955.1 uncultured Conexibacteraceae bacterium | reverse complement strand
CCGCGACCGGCTCGGTGGTCTCATCCACGAGTATTCCTGGGCGGCATGAGGCGGGGTGTCGGGTTTGTGAACCCTACGGGCCCGGATGAACAACGTTGTGAGGAACTACACCTAGCGCCCGGGCTCTTGCAGCCAGGTCACGAAGCTCTTACCCGTCGGGAAGGTCTCGATGAGCGCGGCCAGTGCCTTGGCCAGCCGGGTGAACTCCCAGCTGGGGAACCGCGTGGGGTGGACGATCACCAGGCCATGGTGCTCACGGTTCGCCGCCGCGTAGTCGCGAACGATCGCCTCGAAGTCGGCGCGGTTGTAGGTGACAACGGCCCGCTTCTGTTGCTGGGCGACCTCGAATAGGTCGGGGTCGCTGAGCCCCCGCAGCGTCGGATCGGCGGTGGTGGCGATCACGTCATGTCCCTGTCCGCGCAGACGCTCTGCCACCTTTCCGCTGATCTGCTCGTCGAGCAGCAGCTTCACGCCAGGGCGGCCTGCTCGCGGCGCCAGGCCGCCTCAGCCGCGTCGGCGTCTTCGACGTTGCGAGCGATGCGCTCGTCGATCTCCTCCGGGTAGGCGCCGTAATAGCGAACCGCGGTTCGCACCTGGGACTCGGTGAGGTCGAGCAGCTCCGCCGTCGCGACGATCGCCTTCTCGCCCCGTGCCTCGCCACCCTTCAGCGTCGCCATCACCTCCCAGACGTCCGGCCCCCCGGCCAGGGCGGCACGGCGCCCAGTCGGCCCGCCGCGAAAGACGATGCCCGGATGCTCGTCCATCCTGGTTCCCTCGTCGACGTAGCGCTCGGCGAGGCGGGACTTGTTGGTGCCGGCGAGCTCGCTGCGTCGCCTCAGGCGCTCGACCACGTCGGCGTCCCAGCGGGCGGAGAAGGTCTGGGTTCCATGAGCCATTTGTATGACAGCGTACTACGTTGGCGCACTGCTTCCCACGACTTGCCGGCCGAGGGCCTGTGGGGTGCGTAAACCCGATCTCGGGGGGTTGGAGGAGCTCTCAATTCGCCCATCTGCCAAGGTCGCCCGCCCGTCATCGAGCCGAGGAGGGCATTGTTGCTCCTGTCGTTCCTTTATCTCACGCTGCGCAAGATCGTCGAGCTCATCTCCCTGCGTCCCCGCTCCTCCCAGTTTAAGGAGCTCGAGATCGTGGTGCTTCGCCACGAGCTGGCCATCCTCCGCCGCCAGGTCGCAAGGCCCGCGCTGAAGCCGGCCTGCTGCCTCGGGTCCGTTGGTCGTCGTTCTTCGTGACTCCGGAGACGCTGCTGCGCTGGCATCGGCGGCTGGTCGCTCGCCATTGGAGCTATCCGAGCAGGGGCCCCGGTCGGCCTCAAATCGACACGGAGGTCTTCGACCTCATCCTGCGCCTGGCACGCGAGAACCCGCGCTGGGGCTATCGGCGCATCGTCGGCGAGCTCGCTGGGATCGGTATCTCCGTCTCGGCGACGAGCGTGCGAAAGGTCCTCGTGGGAGCGGGTCTGGGCCCAGCCGGACAGCGCGGCGGCGTCTCCTGGCGCGAGTTCATCCGCCGCCAGGCAAAGAGCATGATCGCCTGCGACTTCTTCACCGTCGACACCGTTGCCATGCGGCGAATCTACGTGCTCTTCTTTATCGAGATCTCGACCCGTCGAGTCCATCTAGCCGGCGTAACCGAGAACCCCACCGGTGCCTGGGTAGCCCAGCAGGCGCGCAATCTTGCGTGGGAGCTTTCAGAGCGCGAGCGTCCCTTGCGATTCCTGCTCCGTGACAACGACGCCAAGTTCACGTATGCCTTCGATGAGGTCTTCCGCGCCGCCGGCGTCAAGGTCATCCGAACTCCCGTCGAAGCGCCGAAGGCCAACGCCATCGCCGAGCGCTTCGTCGGCACCCTGCGCCGAGAGTGCCTCGACTGGATCCTGATCGCCAACCGCCGACACCTGGAACGGGTTCTTCGGGTGTTCGTCGGCCACTACAACGGCCACCGACCCCACCGAGCCCTGGACCTGGCAGCGCCGGATCGGACGCCGCTCAAGCGCCCAATCGCGGCACGTCCGGCCGCCGCCGTGAACAGGCGCGACCGCCTCGGCGGACTGATCCACGAGTACAGCGCCGCAGCCTGATCCGATCGGAGCTGAACCGAGGCGGCTTCGCCGCGTCCTGGGGCAGGCCCGTGGAGGTCAACGCCACGCGTGCGTTTGCGCCGACCGGAGACCACCGCTTCTGATCGCAAGACTCGGGGGCAAGCAAGGGCGCTGGGGCTTCCTCACCAAGGTCCTAGAAAACCACCAGTCGGATGTGAGCGCGTCTTTCTCCGCACGATCGGATTTACGCACCCCACAGGCCTCGACGACAAAGGAGGAATGAAGATGAGAGACGTCGGGACGGCGCGGGGCGAGACGACGAGCAAGCAGGATGCCGCCTCGCGATCGACGCTTCAGCCGTAGTCGGCCGACGGTGGTCCGCTGTTCGATTGCTCCAGCATCGCCATCGCCTTCGCGGGCTCATGGCCTCGGTACATCGACGTCGGGGCGTGGCCGGCCGTCCTTGCAGTGACATTGACGCGAGTTCGCCTTCGTTCCGATCCGCGATCCAAACTGTCAGTCAGTGACCTTGGGCCAGGCGAAGTGCTCGTTCCACTCTCCGTCTAGCTCATCGAGCAAAGAAGCCAAACGGACCACGGCCTCGTCAGGGAAGCGAGCATCATCGACGTCGACGCGAAGCAGCTGATCGCCCTCTGCGAGAGCCTCGACCGCATAGCGCTTGGACAAGGCATCGAGCACCTGGTCACCCTCTCGGCTGTGATTGAGACGCTGCAAAAGAAGTGAGCATCCATCCAGCGAAGGCCGTTCATGGCGTGCCGGCCCTCGCTGAGCACGTCTTGATCGGCGCCAGGGCCAACGGGGGCTCATCGCAAGACGAGGGTGAGGCCGAGAATCAACGCTGCGGCCATAAAGGCCCCAAGACCGGCTCCAATCAGGTATGCCGGCGTCGAGGACTCAAAGAAAGAAGCCAGCGGGCGCTTCGCGGATGCGGTGCGAGCAGTAGATCGGTCTGCCTGGGACATCGACACGCCTCCCTTCCCATCGCGCAGAGCCAGGCATCCTACAATCGCCGGAGGAGCAAGCAACTCACCGCCGCGTTCCAAACCAGGCCGCGATCAAGCCGACGACGACAAGCGTCGCGACGATCGCGCCGACAAGCGAGTCCTCGGTGGCAACCGGCATCGGCGTGACCTTATCCCGAAGCCAGCACCCCTTGACTAGGATGGCCGCGTGAGCGCGCGGGGCTTGGGGACTTCAATCGGACTCGCCTTGCTCGTCTCGCTGCTGGCGGTGCAGGCGGTGGCAGCTCCGACCAGCGACCCCGATGCCCCACGCTGCCACGGCCGGGTGGCAACGATCGTCGGCACCGAGGCCGACGACACGCTTAGGGGAACGCCGAGCCGCGACGTGATCTGGGGTGGCGCCGGAGACGACACGATCCTCGGCGGCCTCGGCAACGACCTGATCTGCGGCGGCCCTGGCGCCGACTTGATCCACGGCGGCCGCGGCAACGACGTGCTCGACGGCGGTGCCGGCGATGGCGACCGGGTGATCGGCGACCTCGGCGACGACGAAGTGCTGGGTGGGCCCGGAGACCGAGACGAAGCTGCCGGCGGACTCGGCATCGACACCGTCAACGGCGGGCCTGGCGACGAAGACCTGGTCCCCGGCGACTACGGCTGGGACCGGATGGATGGTGGCTCGGGAGCGGGTGACATTGCCTCCTTCGCCACCGCGGTCGCAGGCCGGCGCGGCAGCGGTGTCTGGGTCTCGCTGCGCGCCCACAAGGCTCGAGGCGATGGCCGCGACCGACTCTTTCGCTTCGAGAGCATCCAGGGCTCTGCCTTCGCCGACACGCTGATCGGCGACAAAGGGCAAAACCTGATCGACGGCGGAGCCGGGGACGACCGCCTCCTCGGCAGCGGCGGTCTCGACGCGCTCGACGGCGCCCAGGGGCACGACCGCTGCAAGGGTGGGCCAGTTCGCCTTTCCTGCGGTCCCGAACAGGCGCCGGGTGCCTCCGCCTACGTCGAGCTCGACCGCGTGCCGGGCGGTGGAGGGGGCCTCGCGATCGTCGGCGGCGGCGGTAGCGATGTCCTAACCGTCGCCTACGACGACGCCAGGGGTCTCTTCGGAGTGTTTGCCGCCGCTGGCATCGCACTTGGCGAGGGCTGCACCCGCCCCACCGCCGACCCCAAGCAGGCGATCTGCGATCCCGAAGGTCCGGCTCGTTGGCTGATGGCCGATCTCGGACCGGGCGACGACAGGCTCCGCGTGGAAGGCTCCCTTGCATCGGCGGGCAGCGTTCGCATCGGCGGCGGCCGCGGCAACGACGTGATCCGCGGCGGTCCCGAGGACGACCTGATCGAGTCCGGCCCCGGCGCCGACCGTCTCTACGGCGGCGCCGGTGCCGACGGGTTGATCGGCGGGCTGCCCGGTCCTACCTTCCTCTACGGAGGCGCCCACGGCGATCTGCTCGCGGCTGGCGGCGGCTGTGCGGGCGGCGCCCTGGTTGGCGGCCCTGGTCGAGACAACGCCTCCTTCGCCGAGACCCAAGCCCACCCCGGCCTCCTCTACATCTCGCTCGCCCAGGGCGCCGCCTGGATCGACGTGGTCCGCGGCTGCCGCAGGGTCGGCCTCTCGCGCAGCGTCGAGAACATCGAGGGCTCCTTCGACAACGACGTGCTGATCGGCGACTCCGGCCCGAACATGATGCTCGGCCAGCCCGGCGAAGACAGCTTCTACGGCCGCGGTGGCGACGACATCATCGACGCCCGCGACGGCGTCCGCGACGGCACGATCCAGTGCGGTCGCAACCGGCCGAGCGGCCGGGCGATCACCGATCCGGTCGATCCGCCTCCGGTCAACTGCAAGACGAGGACGAACGGACGCCCGGTTCCCGGCCTTCACCAGTAGGGCATGGCGCCTAGGGGTTCTCTTTGTTCGTCTCGCAAGAGTTGACCACATCGGCGCCCGGCCCGCCGTTGCAGGTGTCCTCGCCCGGCCCTCCTCTCATGGTCACGGGGACCGTGACCTCCCTGGCGATCGTGACCACGTCATCGCCACTTCCTGAGTTCACCTCGAAGCTGCCGATCAGCGGCGCCTCGCAGACCAGCTCGTTCGGCATTCCTTCGGGGTTGGCGCAGATCGTGCCCCCCACTTCGAGCGGCACCACCGAGTCGATCACGTAGCTGCGGCCGTCGGCGGTGAGCCAGATGTGGATCATGTTCTCCTCCGCGCCTCCAGCCAAGAGGACGTTGTAGGTCTGCGGCTTCGCCTGGCCGAGCGCGGGCAGCGCCGCCAGGCTCGCGAGCGCGATCAGGACTATGGCTTTCTTCATCGGCAATTCATCCCCGGCCACCGATCGGGTTAGAGCTCTATTAGAAGAACCTTACGTTCCGGTCGATGTTGCGGCGCAGGGCGCTCATCGGGTAAGTGTCCAGTCGTGGCGAACGGTCATCTTCGACATCTCTGCTGCCTGCTCGGCCTGGGCCTGGCCATCCTGGCTCTCGCTGGCTGCGGCCTCGATGAGCAAGCGCGCCCGGCGAGCGGCTCGGTCGTGATCGACGGTCTCTTTCCCGACTTCGATCCGGCCGAGCTCCGCTACGTCTCGCGATGCGGACACGGCGCGGCGCCGATCCACGCCGAGGCGAGCGATGGCGCCGAGGTCGAGGTCGGCTCCCGCCCACCCGAAACCGGGGCGATCAACATCGACCCCGGTGTGGGGCCCGGAGAGGACTTCGAGATCGCGATCATCGACGGCGGAAGTCGCCGCTCCTACCGGGTGCGTTGCCTCCCCGCCGACTTCCCGGCCTGGCAGTTCGAGAGCCTAGGAGAGACGGCGCCGGGCCTTTTCGTGGTCGGCTTCAAGGCATCCCCTGAGGAGCGGACGTGGGTGATCGTCTTCGACCACGAGGGCGTGCCGCGCTGGTGGTTCAGCCCCTCGACGCGCGCCCTCGGGGCACAGATCCTCAGTGACGGCACCGTCTCCTGGGCAAGGTCGTTCGGGGACGGGTACGGGCTCGACCCGCGGATGGCGCACGAGGTCCGCTCACTCTCGGGCGAGCTGCTGCGGCTGGTCCGGACGAAGGGCACGATCGTCGACGGGCACGAGTTCCGCGAGCTCGGCAACGGCAACGTCCTGGTCGATTCATACGCGCCGGAAACGGCAGACCTGGGTCGTGTCGGCGGTCCCGCCCGAGCCGCGATCGTCTCGGCGGAAATCCAGGAACTCGATCCGCGCGGGCAGGTGACGTGGCGCTGGAACTCACGCGCGCACATCTCCCTCGCGGAGACGGGGCGCTGGTGGCGCAACGTTCTCAGCAATCCGAAGCGCAGGCTGCAGGGCCGGCAGGCGTTCGATCCGGTCCACATCAACTCGATCGAGCCACGCGGCGCGGGTGAAGTCGTGATCTCCACGCGCCACACCGACGCCGTGTACGGAATCCGGCGCTCGACCGGCGAGATCGCCTGGAAGATCGGCGGCAGCGAGACCGGCAAATCGCTGCGGATCGTCGGCGATCCGGCCGAGAAGCTGTTCGGCGGGCAGCACGACGCCCGCATTGCCCGCGACGGAAGCCTCAGCGTCTATGACAACAGCAAGGACCGGCCACGGCACCCTCGGGTTGTCTTCTATCGCCTCGAACCCGAGCAGGGCAGGGTGCGCTACCTCGGCCAGCTCAACGATTCAGAGGTGAAAACCAGCCACTGCTGCGGTTCGGCCAGGGAGCTTGCCGGCGGCGGCTGGCTGGTGAGCTGGGGCGACAACCCGCTCGTCACCGCGTTTGACGCGGACGGGCAGATCACCCTCCGCCTCGAGCTTGCCGCCTCCACGGTCCGAGCCGTTCCCGTTCCGGCGGGCGCGGTGACTCGAAGCGAGCTGGACCGAGGTCTAGAGGCGATGGAGCCGTAGGGCTCAGCGAATCCGCTTGCGAAGCGGCGTCCGCCAGGAGTCGAACTCGCAGTTGCTCAAGCGGTCGCTGCCGCCGCCCTCGATACAACGGTCAAAGCCGCCGCGACCGTCGAGATCGTCGTCGCCGCCCCGGCCGAGCAGGGTGTTCGAGCTGTCGTCGCCGATCAGGATGTCGTCACCGGGGGAGCCCTCGATCTTCTCGACGCTGTTCTCGATGTGCCCGGCGTTGCAGCTACCGAGATCGGGATCGAGCACGGCGCCGCCGATCGTCGCCTTGACGTTGGTGCCGCTGTTCCTCACCCGGGCGAAGGAGGCGCTGTCGTTGTCACCCTCGCCGCCGTCGAAGGTGTCGCCGTTGCAAGGCTGCCCGCCGATCAGGAGGTCGTCGCCGGGACCGCCGACCATTCTCGCCGCTCCGCTGTCGCGGCGCGGATGGAAGATGTTGACACCGTAGAGGACGTCGTCTCCCCCACCCCCTTCGAGCGTGTCGGGGTCACGATCGTCGCCGCCGTAAATCGTGTCGTCGCCGCGTCCCCCTTGCAAGGTGTCGTTGCCCTTGCCGCCGTCGATCGTCGCCGAGGCGGCCGGTGGGACGCTCGTGTCGATCACGAAGGTGTCATCGCCCGCACCGAGCGAGGCGAGAATCGAGGCCGCCGCGCCGTTGCAGGTGACGGCGTTGGCTGAGGCGTCGCGCGTGCAGCCGCCCGAGTCGGGGTCGCCGAGCAGCACTTCGTTGCCCCCCGGCAGCCCCTGGACCACGTAGCCGCCCCCGCCGAAGCTGACGCTCACCTTGTCGGCCTGGCCGTTGCCGGTGACGATCAGGCTCGTGGATCGGTCGGCGCTGTCATAGAGCTCGACCGCGGTCCCGTCCGCGCCCTGCGATGGCCCGCAGGACTCTTCCTTCTCGAAGCCGATGCAGGTGTCGCTGCCGGGACCGCCGAACGCTTCGTCCTCGGTGCCGGCCGCCACGAGGCGATCGGCGCCGGCGCCACCGTCGAGCTGGTTGGCCGAGTCAGGGGCGCCGATCAGCGTGTCGTCTCCTGAGCCGCCCAGGGCGTCCTCGATCCCGCTCAGGTGCTCCTGCTCGGCGCCGTTCACCGTCCCGGCGCCGAGGTCGATCGCGACCCCTCCGCCGGTGCCCTTGTAGGAGGCGAGGTCGTGGGCGCCAGAGCCGCCGTCGATGCCGTCGATGCCCGGCCCGCCGCTGAGCACGTCGGAGTCGCCGGCGCCGCCGGAGAGGGAATCGTCTCCGGGACCGCCGTCGAGCACGTCGCGATCGCCCGGCCCGCCTTCCAGCTCATCGTTGCCGGTGGTGCCGAGGAGGCGATCCTGGCCGGCGCCGCCGTCGAGATCGTCGGAGCCACGTTCGCCGTGGAGCGTGTCGTCGCCCTCCTCGCCGAAGATCGTGTCGTTGCCGCGTTCGCCGTGGATGGTGTCGTTACCGGCGCCGCCGCAGATCGTGTCGTTGCCGCCCCCTCCGTTGATCTCGTTGTCAGCGTCCCCGGCGACGATCACGTCGTGGGCCTTGGTGCCGACGATCTGGGGGGCGTTGGAGACGATCGTTGCCTGCTTGCCGCCGCAGGTGGCAGCCGCGGCGCCGGACGGGGAGACGAGGAAAACCGCAAGGCACGCCGCGAGAAGAAGGGCCGACCCAAGTCGCTGCCCGGCTCGCCGACCCCCCTGGCCTCTCATATGGGTCGCAACTACTCGGTTATGTGAATGCATGGCTCCAGTCCGAATCGGCTCCCGGCTCGCCGAACTTGAGAGTTCCGGCCAGTGACTGCACGGATGCCCATGGCCGTTGAGCCTTACCGCCCCTTGCCGTCCCATTCGCGCAGGTACGGCTCCGGGTCCACAGGCGTGCCGCCGGCCCACCACGAGCCAAGCCAGTACTCGAAGTGCAGGTGACATCCAGTCGCTCTGCCGGTTTCCCCGACGTAGCCCAGGAGCTGATTGGCGCCGACGGTCTGGCCGAGGCGAACCAGCGCAAGCCCTGACATATGCATGTAGGCGATGTCGACGTCGACTCCCGCTACGTCGATCACGACGTAGTTCCCGGCCGCCGACTGATAGGCCCGGTTGCGCACCTTCCCCGGCAAAGCCGCCACAAGCGGCGTTCCACAGGCGGCCCCGATGTCGGCCCCCTGGTGGCCGCGCCCCGCGCCAAAGCCATCCCAGAAGCTGTGGGGCCCACGAACCGGGAAGACCGCGGTCGGGATGGCCGTTGACGGGAGGATGTAGAGCTTGTGAGGCGACCGGCTCGACTTCGTACCCGCGGAGTCGACCACGTAGGGACGGCTGGAGATTGCTCCCCTCGGAACCCACGCGGTGGCGACGGCTTCGTTGGCGCTCAGCGGCGGCACCTGGATCGGCCCGTCGCTGCCCCGAAAGACGACGCTCGAGACCTGATCCATCGCCAGGCCGCGAACCCTGACCTTCGCCCCCGGGGTTGCCTTGCGCGTGTCCACGCACCGCACCGCGCAGGTGACGTCGGCGACCGCAACGGTGCCCGTCGCGCCCACTCCACCGGGCGCGACTGCTGCTCCTGCCTCAGCGACGCCCAAGCCAATCAGAGCGGCGACCGTGGCCACGGCCAAAGGCCGCGCGCCGACCGTCCTCAGAACGAACCCCAAGATCGACCTCTCTTTCTCAGGCCTACGGGGTTAGCTGTCGGGCTCGCGCTGAAAGAGTCGCGCTACGAACAAGACTTCGTCCGATTCGCCCCTGAGGCAGTGCCTCGGTGGTTCCCCCGCTCCCGTCCGGCTCACCGGCCGGGACTCGGCAGTTGTCGGGCGCAGAATAGCCGCATTGCCCGATAGAGGCGGGGCTAGTGCTCCTGCGCCCCCTGGCAGCCGGGGGGACGCGCTAGATCACTGTCCGTGCGGCGGCTCGTCGTCCTCGTGGACGGCGAGGCTGGTGATCCGGGTCTCCTCGACGGCAAGGATCTCGACCCTCCGCCCGTGGCACTCCACGACCTCCCCCACCTCGGGCACTCGCCCCAACAGCTCTGAGAGATAGCCGCCGACCGTGCTCTCGTGGTGCTCGTCCAGCTCCCAGCCAAGCCGCTCGGCGAGCGCCCGCACCGGCGCCTGGCCATCGACGTAGAGGCGCCCGTCACGCTCGCGGAAGTGCTCGCGCTCGCGCTCGTCGAACTCGTCCTCGATCTCCCCGACAAGCTCCTCGAGGAGGTCCTCCATCGTCAGCAGCCCGACGACCGTGCCGTGCTCGTCGTGGACCAGGCCGAGGTGGCGCCGCCGCTCGCGCATCTGGCGCAAGACCTCATCTACCAGCGCGGACTCCGAGACATGGGCGATCGGTCGCACGATCGAGGGCAGGTCGAGCGTGTCCTTGCCCTCGACCAGGAACGGCAGCAGATCCTTGGCATTGACCGCACCGATGGGTGAGTCGAGCCCTCCATCCGGCTCGCAGACCGGGAGCCGAGTGTGCCCTGACTCGATCACCCGCTGCGCGATCGTCGCCAGCGAATCGGTGCCCAACACGTAAACAATCTCCCCGCGTGGCTTCATCACCTCTCGCGCTCGCGTGTCGCCGAAAACGAGCGCGGCGTCCGATAGCTCCTGCTCGCCGCGTTCGATCAGCCCCTCGCGCGAGCTTTGGCGCAATAGCTCGCGCAGCTCGTCCTCGCTGTGGGGCTGGTGGCCGGCCTCAGAGGCCGGCGGCACCTTGAACGGCTTCAAGAGGAGGTTGCCCATCGCGTTGAAGCCGTCCACCACAGGCTTCGTCGCCATGTAGAAGGCGCGCATGATCGGTGCGAGGGCCAAGACGACCGGTGCGGTGCGGGCGATCGCGAGGCTCTTGGGCGAGAGCTCGCCGACCACCACATGCAGCGTGGTGATGATCAGGAAGGCGACGATCGACGCTAGGCCGAAGCCGGCAATGGTCGCCGCGTCGCCGAGGATCGGCTCCAGCAGATCGTGGAATGCAGGCTCGCCGATCGCGCCCAGTCCCAGCGATGAGACCGTGATCCCCAGCTGGCAGGCGGAGAGGTAGGAGTCGATGTGCTCGACCGCGTACAGGGCAGACTTCGCCCCAGGTTTTCCTTCGCGCACCATCTCCTCCGCCATCGTCGGGCGAAGGCGCGCGACGGCGAACTCGACAGCGACGAAGAAGCCGTTGGCAAGCACGAGCAGAATTGCGACGATCAGCTCCCAGGGCATCAGCAATGGCCCCTGGGAGTCACTTGATGACCCGGTTTGTCAGGTGGCTCGTCGCTCAGGCGATCGGATGCTAGTGCAGGGTCGATCCAATACCCCGTGCTACTCATCCGATCGGCGCTTCAACGCCGAGATCACCAGCAGCCTGATGATCAGAGCCGAGGCGGCGTAGGCCACCGAGACAGCCAGTCGCCTGGATGATTAGCGAGCGGCATGGCCGGCTTCTCGTTCGATCCGCTCGCGGAGCTGATCGGCCTGGCCGGCGGCGGCCGCCCGTCGCGCTCGCTCCTCAGACAACGAGACACCGCGGCGCTCGGCAAGGTCGAGCAGATCCTGGCGGGCGGTGTCCTCCTTGGCCCAGCGCAGCAGCAGCCAGGCGCCGAGGCCGATGGTCAGAAGCATCCCCTCCACGGTCATGATCGCGCCGGCCACGCTCTGATCGGCAATCGGGGAGGTGCCGCGCGCATTCGCGGTCTTTCCATAGGCCGGATAGAAGACGCTGCCCGACCACATGAATGCTTTGCCGAGCGCCGCCACCGAGAGGTGGGAGAGCACGGCGAGGCCGATCCGGGCGGTGATCCCGACTGCGGCGACCGCAGCCGGACCGAGCAGGAGAAGCCACTTGCCGATCCCGGTGGCGGGGAAGGTGCCGTGCTCGGCGCCGTGCAGGGCCGGGCTTTCCAATGCGCCTTCGTAGAGGACGGGGAGATGCCAGATGTAGAAGCCGCCGATCCGCGTCGCCAGCACCAAACGGTGATGCCGGCCGCAAAGCAGAGCTGGCGGGCGCTCGACGACGCCCGCCTCGATGGAGCGAGGGCGCGGCAGCGGCGCAGGTAGAGGAACCCGACGAGCGCCGGCAAGCCCACCTCGACGGCCGTTGAGAGGAAGCTGACCATGAACCCGTCCCTAGTGAGAGTGCCCGTCGCGCACGGTCCGCCACGACTGCCAGGTGATGCGCATGATGAGGACGCTGATCCCGAGCCCGATCAGCGGGTCGGCGACCTGAAGGCCGCGGGCGACGGCAGCGGCGCTGGCGACCACCGCGAGGCTGACGTAGGCATCGGCGCGCGCGTGGCTGCCGTCGGCGACGAGGGCGGGGCTGTCGAGCGCCCGCCCGGCGGCAGTGCGGACCCGCGCCGCCAGCCAGTTGCCGGCGTAACCGATCAGCCCGGCGGCGGCCAGCGCCCCAAGGTGATCGACGTCGCGCGGGTCGATCAGCCGATGGACAGCCTCATAGGCAGCGACGGCGGCGAGGCGAAGATCGCGAAGACGACGAAGTAGCCGGCGTAGCGCTCAGCCTGCCCGGAGCGCATCAGGAAGGCAATGCCGAGCGGGATCGCGGTGGCCGCATCGCCGAAGTTGTGGATCAGATCGGCGAGCAGGGCGACGCTGCCGGTGCCGATGAAGATCGCCACCTGCGCCAGGGCGGTGGCGCCCAGGATCGCCAACGCGAGGGCGGCGGCTCGCAGGCCCGCGCGGGAGCGTTTGATCGAGGGGTCGATCAGGCTGTGGCTGTGCCACGGGTCCCTCGGCGTGAGTGTGTTCGTGCGACATATGAACAGTTATGCATACACGATACGCTTCGCCTAGTGGCCCGCCCCTCCGAACACCGCTCCGCGACCCGGCCGCTTCCGCCCGAGGAGGCCGAGCAGCTCGCCGAGGCAATCAGCGCCTTCTCGACGGGCAGCCGCCTGCGGCTGCTGTGGGCGATGCTCTCGGGGGAGCGCAGCGTCGAAGAACTGGCAGCCGACGCCGGCCTCACGCAGAGCGCCACCTCCCACCAGTTGCGGGTGCTGCGAGATGCGGGGCTCGTGAAAGTGCGCCGCGAGAGTCGCCACGCCTTCTACTCCCTGCACGACCACCATGTCCCCGACTTCTTGGCGGCGATGCGCCACCACTACGAGCACGTCGAGCTTGGCGACTCATCGCCTCAAGAGCAGACGGTCGGGAGCCGGTGATTGGCGGCGCGCGGCTGCGGCCCTTAGGGTGCGCTGCACACTAGTGCCTGAAAACGCGGCGATACGTGGGGATTAGCGCCGATTCCGGTGCCGGCCCCGGGGCGTTCCAGCGCCGCCGGGGCACTATGTTTTTGCGCCGCCGACCGTAGCTCCGTAGGCGCTGAAAAGCGAGCCGGAATCAAAAAGGCAACGCCAGGCGAAACGGAAGCCGCGGGCATACGACCTGAAGGTCGAAGTAGTTACGGGTCACCGGAAGGCCCCTGCCCTCCCTCCAGTGACCCTCTTGATCAGTCGGTGACCTTGAAATCGGTCGACTGCCCTGATTCCAGGTGTCCCGGGATGTTGCAGAACAATTGGTAATCACCGGCGTCGAGCGTGACCGTCTTTTCAGTGGTTTCGCCCGGATTGATGATCTCGGCGATTCCGGTGGCCTCGTCATCCGGCGATTCCACGGGGGCGATGCCTGCCAGCAAGGCGTGCGGCGACGCGCCCTCGTTGGTGATGGCGAACTTCACCTCGCCGGCGCCAATTTCTTTGACGGTGGTCTCCACGTACATCTCGCCCATCGTGACGCCGACGTCAGCGTCAACGGCCGGTACCCGGTCGGTGCCATGGTCGTAGTCCCCGTGATCCATCTCCGGCGCGGCCGGCGCGTGTTCGGTTTCGAACACGCCGATCGCGCCCTTGACGGTATCTGCAAACGCATGGGTCACGAACGGATACGCGCCCTCCTGATCGAGCGTAAATTCGACTATCCCGCCCTGGGAGGGGGCGAGGTTGACGGTCTGAGCGTCGAAGCCCTCGACGCCCTCGATTTCGGTCCGGTCGAAGACCGTGCCGATCACGTGGAACGCCGACCAGATCGAGGGACCGGAGTTCAGGACGTACACCCTCACCCGTTCACCTCGGCCGACCACGATGGGAGCTTTCTGGTACTGGGCGGCATAGCCGTTGAAGGCGATGACGTCCGGTTCCTTTGCCTCCATCTTGGCGAGGTCGCCGTCGCCGCCGGGCTCGCCGATGTAGTACTCCTGCTGGTTGATCCAGAATTCCTGGTCAGCCGGCGGGAGACCGCGGGGTTTGACGATCATCATCCCAACCATGCCGGAACCGGTGTGCTGTAGCACCGGCTGCGTGGCGCAGTGGTACATGAACACCCCGGGGTGCTTGGCGGTGAACCGGAGGACCGTCTTTTCCCCGGGCGCGATCGTCTTGAACGCCGTTCCGGGGTTGAGCTCGGACGAATGGAAGTCGATGGAGTGCGGTACTTGCACTTGCATCGCCTTGCTACTTCCGTTGAACAGCGTCATCTCGACCTTGTCCCCCTGGTCGACGACCATGGGGGCCGAGACGCCGTTGCCCCGGTTGAGCTCGCCGTTGACCGCGTACGACCAAACCCGCGTCGGGGGGAAGTCGTCCGAGACCTTGGTGACATGCTCGTAGACGTCAATCTTGAACTTCTTCACCGCTCCCGGCGGGACCGGGGGCAGGACCGGATCCGCCCGTTTGAATTGCTCAGTGCCCGGCACTTTCACGTTGGCGAGTGCAGTGAGGTCCTCTTCCGGCTCATAGGAGGCCGAGCCTTCGGGCGCGCCGGACGCTGCGACCGGTGCTACCGCCGAGGCGTCGTCGCCGTGCTTGGCTGCGAAGTACGCCACGACCGCCACCACGCAGACGAGAATGGCGTAGCCAAGGAACCGCATGATGCCCCGGTCGATCCGGTGACTCAGGTCGTCCCGGTCCGTCCCGTTCGGGGCGGCCGGTCCTTCATCGTGTCCTGATCCGGTCGGGTTGCCTGATGACATTCCCAGCCTCCTTCCAGTCGCGTTTCCGGCGGAACGGTCTTGCCTCCTGCGAGAGCTGTCGTATTTCATCACGCAAATCGGCCGCCGTTTGACGAGTAGTGATCAGAGGCCAGAGACCTTCTGCGCTCGATCAGCGCCAGCCGACGACGCTCATCGCTCCACGAGGCATCAAAGCCATAGCCCTCCACGGCGCGATGCTCTCATACCGAGGTGCGTCGGGGCGATTGGCGTGGCCACGCTGCGGATGGTGCACCGCGGGGTAGCAAGCAGGGATCATCCCGTAGCCTTAGGGCCTAGCCCTATAGGGCCGCGGCCACCCGCGCCGCATGCGCCCGCTTG
>CAZHZI010000041.1:0-15301 GCA_964536955.1 uncultured Conexibacteraceae bacterium | reverse complement strand
TGTCGATTGCCGAGGTCGCCACGTTCGTTGAGCGGATGGAAGCGGCCTACGGAAACTTTTCGGCGCTGGTGCGCCAGGAGCGTGAGCTTCCTTCAACAGAAGCTGTCCAAAAGATGATGACGATCGCCATGAAGCTCTTCGTGGCTCATCACGAATTGGGCGAGCGATTCGACCCTGTGGGCCGGGATGTCGGCGCGACCGAAGTGGCGATCCTGACTTCGGCCATGCTCGAAGCTGTAAACCTCGAGGTGTTCGAGTTGAGCATCTGGCACGGACTCAGCCAGGAAGAGCGCCAAAGCCGGCGCCAGAGCAGCGAGAGCGAGGCTGTCAAATGACCACTACTCAAGAGCTAGGCCTGGTCGAGGAGATCACCGTTGGATCCAGGGGCGGCTACGACACCCGATCTCATATGGAGCACGCCGCTCAGCAGGCCAAAGACCGCAACTATCAGGACATCTTCATCGCTGACATCGACGCCCATCACTACGAGCGAGAGTCGTGGGCCGACATCGTCAAGTACATCGAAGATCCGGTCCTGCGCCATCAGGCAACCAACCGTGACCGCCAGGGACGACCGCTCGAGCTCTTTTCGGGCGCCACCGTCAACCAGGATCTAGCTGGAAGAATCCTCCGCTACCCGCGGCGTTACATGGAGAAGACGCCCGAAGAAGAGCATCGCGAAATCGTCCTGGTTCGCCGCATGATGGAAGCAATCGGTATCGATGTTCAGATCGTGTTGCCGACGCCAATGCTGGTTCTCGGGCTCCATCCCGATCCCTGGCTGGAAGTGCAGCTGAGCTGGGCGTACACGCGCTGGATGACCGAGGAGATTCTTCCTCACGAACCCCGGATGAAAACGATGATCTACCTGCCATTCAATGATCCTGAAGCGTGCTTGCGGGCCATCGAGAAGTTCTCGGACTGCCCCGGAGTGGCGGGCTACATGGTGACCTCTCCCCGGTTTGCCCCGGTCCACCACAACTCGTACATGCCGGTCTACGACGCTATCCAAGAGCGGAATATGCCGATCGCTTTCCATGGGGGCTTCAACCGGATGGAGCGGTTGTTCGAAGGAATGAACCGGTTCCTCTCGGTGCACAGCCTTGGTTTCGTCCTCTCCAACATGGTGCATCTGACCAACCTGATCGTCAACGGTATTCCGGAGCGATTCCCGGAGCTCAAGATCGTCATGATCGAGTCGGGCCTGGCCTGGCTGCCTTTCATGATGCAGCGTCTCGACAACAACTACTCCATGCGTTCGTCGGAAGCCCCGTTGCTGACCAAGAAGCCCAGCGAGTACATGCAGTCGAACTTCTACTACTCGACCCAGCCCATCGAGAACGGAAACCTTGAGGCACTGGAACTGACCATGAAAATGATCAAGGCGGATACCCAGCTGATGTTCTCGTCGGACTACCCCCACTGGGACTTCAACCTTCCCAGCACCATTTATGACCTTCCGTTCCTGAAGCACGAACAAAAGCTGGCCATCCTCGGAGGAAACGCCAAGCGGGTGTTCAAGTTCGAATGAGTCAACCGGCTATTCGAGGTCGGGGACGGGAATTGGCATGACCCGTTACAACGGTCTCATCGCCGAGACGGTCGTAATCAATGGCTACAACGGGTCGGCGGTCCCGGCCTACCTGGCACGTCCGCTCGGGCCCGGCCCGCATCCCGGTGTAGTCATGATCCATCACAGGCATGGTTTCGATTGGGCCTCGCTCGAGATGGTTCGTCGGTTCGCCAGCGAGGGCTACGCCTGCATCATGCCGAACCTTCACCATCGGTATGGACCCGAATCCACGCCAGTTGAAGCTTCCGAGGCCGTCTTGGCAGCGGGGGGTATCACCGACGACGAGTGCATGGGAGATGTTGGAGGAGCTTTGGCCTATTTGGGCAGTCAGCTCTTTTCGACCGGAAAGGTCGGAGTCGTCGGATTCTGTTCCGGAGGCAAGCAGGCCTATCTGGCCGCAGCCAGGTTGCGGGTCTCCGCCACTGTCGTTTGCTACGGGGGCCGAATTGTTGCTGCCCCGGAGGACATCACTGATCCGACACCGGTTCCGCCGATCGAGTTGACGGAACTGATCGATAGTCCGGTCCTCTGGCTATCGGGAGCCGATGACCGCCGCCCCTCGCCCGACGAGGCAGCTCAGGTGAGGGCACAGTTGGACAAGCACGGAAAGATCAATCGCTTCGTGATTTACGACAATGCGGGTCACGCATTCTTCGGAGTCGACCGTGACCTCTACCGTCCCGAGGCTGCCAAGCGCGGATGGGCGGAGATCATGGAGTGGTTCGAGAAGTATCTGGAATCTGGGAGGGACTGATGACGGCGGGACAAGTGCAGCGAATCGGGATTGCAGGATGGGGACGGATGGGGTCCGTCATGGGTGCTCATTTCCTGAGCCACGGTCGCACCGTCATCGGGTACGACCCCGACCCGGCGACTGCAACGGCGATCGAGGCCTCAGGTGCCACCAGCGCTGAGAACCTTGTTCAACTGGGCGAGAAGAGCGACCTTGTCCTGGTGGTGGTTGTCGACGACGAGCAAGTCAGAACTTCAATCAACGGGCCCGGGGGAATCGTCGAAGGTTGCATACCAGGGACGATCGTCGGGATCTGCGCGACCATCCGGCCCAGCACATCGATCGAGGTCGCGGCCGAAGCTGCCAAGAGAGATGTCATCGTGGCGGACATGGCCCTGGTTGGCGGCGAGCGGGGGGCGGCAGCAGCCTCCATGAAGGTCATGTGTGGCGGTCCGGAAGAGTCCATTGACGCTTGCCGCGAGGTCCTGGCAGATGTCGCGACCGATGTGTGTCGAATCGGCCCGATCGGGGCTGGTCAGGTAGCAAAGACCGCCAACAACATTCTCATGTGGGCGTGCATTCGGGCCGACCTCGAGGTGCTCCGGCTGTCGCGGGCGCTTGGGCTGGCACCCAACACGCTCCGGTCATTCATGGCGATCGGAAGCGGCGCCAACAGAGCTCTGGAGGAATGGGCTCAACACACACCGAGGTGGCCTAAGAAAGACCTGGAGATCGCGCTCGATTTGGCTCGGGAAGTCGGACTCGACATGCCCTTCATCGAGGCATTGGCACCGCTAATGGACGAGATTACGAAGGAAGCTCTCAACGAGTTGAAATAGGACCGGTCGGCAAGTCGAATGACGTCGGGCTAGGCAACCGAGAATCCGACAACGTCGGTCTGAAAACGCTCGATAGCGGCTGTGATTCGATCCGGCGCGGATTCGCCGAGGGCCAGGATGAGGTGTTCGACACCTGCTTCTTGGAAACGATGAAGCTCTTCTCGCATGTCCTTGGCGGTCCCATGCAACGAAAAAACCGGCCCGCGCTCTTGGTCGAATCGAACCCGGGTCCGGACCGAAAGCGTCGGGAAAGGCCGTCCGGCTTCCTCGGTCAGGTCCCGCAGGACCGGAATTCGTGCCAGGAGGTCGTCGGGACCGGTCTGGGCTGCGTGATAGCCGTCCGCCAGGGCCGCGGCCCGGCGGATCGCCCTCGCACTCCGGCCGCCCGTCCAGATCGGGAGCTTCCCGCCCTGCGGGGGCAACGGGCGAAAAACGTAGTCGTCGAGTTGGTGGAACTCCCCATGAAACGGGCCGTCGACTCCCGCCCACAGGTGTCTCCAGAGGCTGATGGTTTCGTCCACTAGTTCTCCCCGCCCCTGGAAGCGGTGCTCAACGCCGAGGTTGCGGAACTCGACCAGGTCGTGCTGGTCGGCCACCCCGACCCCTACGATCAAGCGACCCCGGCTCAATATGTCCAGGGTTGCGAGTTCCTTGGCGAGAATGACCGAGTTGCGCATCGGCGGAACAACAACGCTGGTTCCGACAATCAGGCCAGGGTTAAGCGCACTGACGTGGGTGAGCGAGACGATCGCCTCGAGGATGGTTCCGTACTCGCCGGCCTCGGGCCCGTCGGCGACCATGAGGTGGTCGGTGACCCACACTGACGACCACCCGTTTCGGGCGGCAGCGGCGGCACCTGCCTCGATCCCCTCTGCTCCAGCTCCGCCACCGATGGTTGGGAGTATCAGGCCTATGTCCATGGCGCGATGGTGCCATTGACTTCAAGGCGTCGCAATTTCGGGAGCAACAATTGTTGCCTGCTCTCGTTCCGTCTTAAGTAGGGCCAATCACCAGTAACAATTGTCAGAATCAGAACTGCTAAGAGAAAGAAGAAATTGCCAGTGCTAGGGCCTGTCACCGCGATGCCTTGACAGCAACAAATGTTGCTGCGACCATGAATAAGTACCTAGCGCAGACATCGAGGTGGGCATTGCGAGTCGTTGACGCAGTTGCCGGCTGGTTCCAGGCCGCCGGGATCAAGCATTATTTCGGGTATGCGGGCGGGGCCATTTGGCCCCTTCTCGATGGCCTGATCGATTACCCAGACATCGTCGGGATCCAGGCCAAACACGAGTCTCATGCCGTTCATCAGGCCGACGTGTACTACCGCCTGACCGGCCAGATTGCTCCGGTTATCGTTACCAAGGGTCCCGGCCTCATGAACACCGTTGGCGGTATCGCCAGCGCCTATCACGATTCGGTTCCGGTGCTCCTGCTCGGTGGAGGGGGATCGACCCACTTCCTGGGCAAGGCCGGGATGCAGGAGATGTTCTACAAAGGCCACGAGGACTCTGTCAGCGTATTCCGTCCCATCACCAAGGGCTCATGGATGTGCGTACGCCCCGACACCGTGATCGACATCCTCAATCATGCCCACCGGACAGCCGTTTCCGGACGCCCGGGCCCGGTTTACGTGCTGTTGCCGCTCGACATCCAGATGGGTGAGGTCGAGGGCGAGATTGAGCCGCCCTCGGCGCGGTCGGTGACCAGGACGATGCGAGCAGGGGCCGACGAGGTCGGTCAGGCTGCCAAGCTGATTCGTCAGGCCGAAAAGCCGATCCTCCTGGTCGGAGGTGGAACCGCCCGGGGCGGGGCAGCCGCTGCCATAAAGTCGCTCGTCGACAAACACCCGATGCCGGTCATGACCACCTTGACGGCCAAAGGGATGCTGCCAGAGACCCACGAGCTCTCGCTAGGACCGGTAGGAAGGTCGGGCACCGAGTCGGCTGCCAAATCTGCCCGAGAGGCCGACCTGGTGATTGCGGTTGGGGCAAGGTTCTCGGATAACCACACCTCCAACTGGCGCAAGGGCGCCATCTACGACGTCCCTCGCACCAAGATCATCCAGGTGGACGTCGATCCGGTTGAGATCGGACGCAACTATCCGGTCGAGCTCGGCCTGGAAAGCGACGCCGGCGCCTTCCTCAGGGATCTCGAGGCCGCCCTCGGATCGGACCCGGTTGATCGTTCTGAATGGATCTCCAAAACGCGAGGTTTTCACACCGAGTGGCAGGCGGAGATCGATCCGATTGTTCATGCCGAGACCTCGCCGATTCACCCCGGGCGCTTGTCATACGACGTGGGGGAAGCCATCGCCGAGCGAGGCCGGGTGTTTATCGACATTGGCGACGTCGTCCAATACGCCGAGCCCTATATGACGGTGCGCCGACCCGGATCGTGGCACATCAACCCCGGCATGGCCGAGATGGGTTGGGCCGCCCAGGGGGCACCTGGAGCAGCGATAGCCGACCCCGGCAACCCTGCCATCGTGATGGTGGGCGACGGTGCCTTCCTGATGGGTCCCCAGGTCCTGGCCACTGCGATCGAATACGACCTTCCAGTCATCTGGGTAATCCTCAACAACTACGAATTGGGGATCGAACGCAAGGGGGCTGAGGCCGCCTTTGGCCGGATCCACCCCTGGATCAGCTTCCGCGGCCCGGACGGCGAGCCTTACAACCCCGACTTTGCGGCGCTGGCCCAGTCGTTCGGCGCCGACGGAGCCCGGATCGAGAAGACGCAGGACTTCCGACCCGCCCTGGAGTCGGCCATCGCTTCGGGTCGGCCCACGGTTCTCGACGTTCTGATCGACACCTCGCCTCCGAGCTATTTCACCAAAGGACTTGATCGGGCCTACCCGACCAAGTGGGCCGAGAGCTACAACTCATACGGCCTCCTCTCTCTCAAGAAGACCGGCAACTGACTCGATGGAACGATCAATCAGGCCCGATCACGCGCCCTTTGAAGGGCGGAAGATCCTCGTAGGCGGAGCCTGGGAGGCTTCCGACGACGTGTTCACCGTGAACGAAGCCGGTGACGGGCCCGCCCTGGGGACCACCTATCGGGCAAGCGATGATCAGTACGAACGGGCAGTCAAAGCTGCGGTCGCCGCCTTCGAACGAACCCGTAAGTCAGCCTCGTTCGAGCGTGGTGACCTTTTGCGAGAGATCGCCCGGGGAATCGCCGAATCTCGTGAGGAACTGGCTCATTGGCTGGCTCTCGAGGCGGGCAAGCCGATCACAGATGCCCGCATCGAGGTGGACCGCACCGCGTTGGCCTTCCGAATTTCTGCCGAAGAGGCGGAGCGGCTCGGTGGTGAGGTGATGCCGCTCGATCTAATCGAGAGTGCCCGCGGCAGATGGGGCATCACGAGGCGCATGCCCTTGGGCCCGGTGGCCGCCATCACACCATTCAATGTGCCGCTCTCGCTGGCCGCTCACAAACTCGGGCCTGCGATCGCGGCCGGCAACACGATCGTCTTGAAGCCCCCGACTCAGGTTCCTAACACGCTGCTGTTGCTGGCTGAGATCATCGACCGGGCGGGAGCGGTCCCTGGCTCGGTCAGCGTGATGCCGATGTCGCGTGAGATGGGTGACCGCATGGTGGCCGATCCCAGGTTCCGGCTTCTGACTTTTACCGGCTCATCCGAGGCTGGCTGGAGGATGCGAGCCCGGGCCGGGGTCAAAAAGGTGGCTCTCGAACTAGGCGGCAATGCCGGCCTGATTGTCGACGAGACCGCCGACCCGAACCTCGCGGCCGACAAGACGGTGCGGGGAGCCTTCAAACACGCCGGCCAACTTTGCATCAGTGTTCAGCGCGCCTTCGTTCACCGTTCCGTGTTCGATGAGTTCGTCGATCGGTTGGTTGAAGGGGCCGCCAAGCTGCGGGTTGGTCATCCCCTAGACGAATCGGTCGACCTGGGACCCATGATCAGTTTGAAGGCCGCCGACCAGTTCATGACATCATTGGCGGAGGCCGAGGCGGCTGGCGCCAAGGTCCTGGAGGGCGGTGACCGCGACGGCGCCTATGTCAGGCCCACGGTCCTCACCAACGTTCCTCGCGAAGCCCGGCTCTGCGCAGAAGAGGCATTTGCCCCCGTCGTTGTCGTCACTCCATTCGACGATTTCGGACAAGCGCTGACGGCGGTCAATGACAGCGCCTACGGTCTTCAGGCGGGCGTCTTCACCCGCGATCTGCAGCGTGCCTGGTCTGCCTTCGAAGACCTTGACGTTGGCGGTGTCGTGATCAATGACGTCCCGACCTTCCGGGCCGACAACATGCCGTACGGAGGGAACAAGGGCTCCGGGGAGGGCCGCGAAGGCATCAAGTTCGCCCTCGAGCACATGACCGACTTGAGACTCATGGTGCTATCTCCAGATTTGGCGAAACCGGTACCAGATGTGGCGGAGCCGTCAGGAACGGCAGGAGGTTCGGCCGACACTTTGACAGAAACAGGAGAAGGTCATGGTTGAGTGGGGCCATCGCGACGCAGATGGACAGCCTGACGTACTCGAGACAGTTCGCCGTCAATACGACGCCCTGACCCAGTCTCAGAAGCGGATCGCCGAGGCCATCATCGACGGCCCCGAGTTCGTTGCTTTTGCCACCGTCGACAAACTGGCCAGTCGTCTCGACGTCAGCCCGTCGACGATCGTTCGCTTCGCCTACAAGGTTGGCCTCGAAGGATACCAAGACCTTCAGGCACGCGTTAGAACCCTCATTAGGTCGCAAATGCGGACCGCCACCGATCAACCCGACGACGGTCGCGCGACTGCCCACCTGGCTGACACGCCATTTGCTGCTTCGCTCGAACACGACCTCGACCATCTGCGTCGAACCATCAGCGCGCTCGATCGAGAGAACCTGGAACGAGCGGTGGAGATTCTGGCCTCGGCCGACCGGCTGTTCGTGGCCGGTGACAACACCACCTATAGCCTCGCCTACTACTTTGCCCTATCGGCCAATCGTGCCAGAGGCAAGGTACATCTGGTCAAGGCGGACGGTGAGGGCGCGGCCCGGTTGATGGAGATCGGCCCGGAAGACGCCGTGGTTGCCTTCACGTTTCCCCCTTACTCGAGATCGGTCCTTCGCGTGGTCGAGTGGGCGATCGAATCCGGGGCCGCGTCGATCGGGATTACGGATCATGCTGTCTCGCCGGTGGGTCGGAGGGTGTCCATCGTCCTGCCGGCGGTCACGTCCGGGCTCGGTCCTCAGAACACTTTGGTGCCTGGCATGGCCATCGCCAACGCGCTTCTGAACGCGCTGATACTCAAGAACGAGGATCAGTCATTGAGCCGATACAAGTCCGTCAACAAGCTGCTCGGGAAATGGGAAGTATTCGTTCTCGGGGAAGACGAGAGTGAGTAACCCGGAGGGAGCACTGCAAGGCATCCGGGTGCTCGACCTGACCGACAACTTCGGAAGCTACGGGGGCCGACTCCTGGCCGGGCTCGGAGCCGAGGTAATAAGGGTTCACGATCAAGGCACCGCCGAACATCCGCCCCTTCCTCCTTTGGTCGACAGCGGCGGCAAAGTGATCAGCTTCTATGACCGTTTCGTTCACGCTGGCAAGAAGTCGGTGTCGATCGACCTCGGGACCGCTGAAGGCCGCGAGGTCTTGAGACGCCTGGTCGAAGCAGCCGATGTTGTCCTCAGCGCCGGCAACGGCCGGGAACCGGGCGGCTGGAACGACGTCAACCCCCGACTCGTGCACGTCGTTGTCACGCCTTTCGGATGGGGCCGATCTCCATCAGCAGAGCCGGTCGACGACCTGATCGTGCTGGGTGCCGGAGGGTTGCTCAATCTCGGCGGATATTCGGACATCGGGCCGATCGCGCCATTCGGAGGTCAGAGCAGTATCGCCTCCGGGATCTTTGCGGCGGTGGCGGCGCTGGTCGGCCTGATCGAACGCGAGCAAACCGGAAGTGGCAACTCGGCTGACGTCTCCGCCCAGGAAGCAATAGCACAGGCCCTGGAAGACAGCCTCCCTGCGTATGTGCTGACGGGCGAGATCCGAGCTGCCCAGGGCGAAGACGCCAGAGAAGCCGGCTCGGGCGTGTACGCGTGTGCTGATGGCTATGTGAGCATGATCGCCGGCCGGCTGGGAACAGCCCGGGCCTGGACTGCCTTGGTCGCCTGGCTAAACGAATCCGGGCTGACCGACTCTGTGCCTGGCGCAGGGGCGGTCGAGCTCATGGAGCCGCAATGGTCGCAATTCAGATTCCGGCAAACTCCCGAGGCGAGCGAGCGGTTTCGCCAGACCTTCGAAGCGTTCGCCTCAACCAGGACCAAAGAGGTCCTGTACGTCGAGGCGCAACGGCGAGGAATTGCTCTCTCGCCCGTGAGCAATGTGGGAGACCTCCTCGGCAATCAACAACTTCAAGCGCGGTCCTTTTTCACCGCGTTTTTCGACGAGGAGCTCGGAATGGACCTGGTCTCACCGGGGGCCCCCTATCGGATGTCGGAGTCGAAGACCATCGATTTAGGAGCTGCCGTTCGGCCCGGATCCGATACCGAATCGGTCCTGGCTGAGCTCGGCATCAAAGTGCCAGACCTTGGGGCAGGACCTGGTATCTCGGAAGGCGAGCCGGCATGAGCGGGCTTCTCGATGGGTTTCGAGTCCTCGACTTCTGTTGGATCGGGGCCGGAGCTCTCGTCACCAAGGCACTGGCTGAGCTCGGTGCGGATGTGATCAGGATCGAGTCAAGATCCCATCCCGACAACCTGAGGTTGGCTCCGCCCTTCCGCCCCGGAACCAGTGGCCTGGAAGCGTCGGGCTATTTCGCCTCTCGCAATCCCAACAAGAAGAGCTTCGCTCTCAATATGGGAAAGCCCGAGGCGCGTGAAATCGTGTTCGATTTGGTGTCGAGGGTGGACGCCGTGACCAGCAACTTCCGGCCGGGGATCATGGAGAAGTGGGGTCTCAGCTACGAGGAAGTGCAAGCGGTCAACCCCGAGATCATTTACATGGTCATGCCGATGCAAGGGTCCGATGGGCCCCATCGATCCTTCATAGGATTCGGTTCGACCATCGCCGCCCTCGGGGGCCTTGTGCAACTATCTGGCGAACCCGGTCGGATTCCAGTCGGCACCGGAACCCACTATCCGGATCACGTTCCCAACCCCGGGCACAGTCTCATCGCGGTCCTCACGGCGATTTTCCATAAGGCCAAAACCGGTCGCGGTCAGAAGATCGAGGTGTCTCAATTCGAGTCGACCGTCAACGTGATCGGGCCCGCGATTCTCGCGGCGTCGGCAGGTCACGAACCGATGGCTACGGGCAATCGCTTTCCCGGGATCGTCCCTCGCGGTGTTTACAGAACATCGGATTCACAGTGGATCGTCATCAGCTGCTCGAGCGACGGACAGTGGTCCGAATTGGCCAACGAGATGATTGCCGACGGGGTCGACCTCGGTGGAAACTACGAAACGGTTGCCGAGCGCCAGGTCAGAACGGAGGAACTCGATTCATTCGTGGCCGGGTGGGTCGCCAAGTTGGAGCGGACCGACGCGCTGCGACGGCTCCGCGAGGCTGGCGTGCCCTCCGGACCGGTCAATACCAGCGCCGATCTGCTCTCCGACACCAATCTGAACGAACGAGGCTTCTGGCAGATCGTTGATCACTCCGTCATCGGAGAGATGCCCATGTTTACTGTCCCATTCATACGCGATGGGGGCCGCCAGGGGATGACCCCACCACCCCTCCTCGGAGAGCACACCTGGGAGGTGGCATCGACGCTGCTCGGGATGTCACGCCAGCGATATGACGAACTGGTCGAGGCCCAGGTGCTCTACTAAGACGAGACCATGAGTGCACCCATCTCCTGCGAGACCAATGAGGGCGTCGCCTGGATCACCATCGACCGCCCCGAGAAACGCAACGCCTTCAATCGGGAAATGCGGGATTTGCTCGGGTCCATCTTCGATGAGGCTGTGGACGATGACGCGGTACGGGTGATTGTCCTGACAGGGAGCGGTGGTTCGTTCTCGGCCGGAACCGATTTGACCGACACTGTCGCCGATGACCGCCATGTTCTGGCCCGAAACCTTGAGCCCTTGGTCGCCCCACTTGAACGCTGCCCCAAACCGATCATCGCAGCGGTGGACGGGGGTGCGGTCGGAGGTGGTTTTGAATTGGCGCTTGCGTCTGATATGAGGATTGCCTCTCGCCGTGCCTTCTTCGCCCTCACGGAGGCGAGGATCGGAAGCCTTCCCGGCTCCGGTGGAACCCAAAGGCTTTTCTCGGCCGTGGCCTCGGCGGTTGCCTGGAGGATTCTGCTGACCGGTGAACGCTTGTCGGCAGATCGGGCCTATGAAGTCGGGTTGATCTCGGACCTGTTCGAGGATGGTCAATTCATGGAACAGACCCGTCAGTTGGCGGTCCGGGTGGCATCCGCCGCGCCCTTATCCCTTCGAGCCCTCAAGGTGGCAGGCCGGGCCGGGATGGCTAGGGCCGGCACGGCCGGCATGGAGCTGGAGCGGACCCTATGGGCTTTCCTATCGACGACCGAGGATCGTCACGAAGGTCGGGCAGCGTTTCGGGAGAAGCGCGATCCCGATTTCAAATCGCGTTAGGCCCGACTTCAAATCGCGGTAGGGACCTTTAGGTCGATCCGAGAACCTGGGCCAGTTGCGTGACGTTCGTCAAACTCTCAAGTGAGGAGACCAGGTGGACTATCTCCTCCGCCGGACCCCGGGTTGGGTGTCCGCTGTGTGCATCGTGCAGTTTCTGGGCGGTCTGATCCCAAGTCGCCGGGTCGCGAGGATGACCGATAGGAAACTCCCGTTGTCGACTCCAATTGTCACCAGACCGCGTCGTAACCAGAACGGTGGCACCGCCATCGGAGATATCCGGATCCGTCAGGATCTCGACCTGTCTCGATGCGAACGCGACAAGGCCAGGATCTTCCAGCCGGGCCGGTTGGTATTGGTCGAGCCAACAACGCCGATCGTGAAGGACAACCGCGACGAGGTAGCGAGCCGAGAGTTGGGCGTGGAACGGAGTCTCCCAATCCATGTCGGCATGCATTTCGTAGTTGGCCGGAGATAGTTGAACCGTCACCTTCTCTATCTCCGCCGGACGAGGCGCGTCCGGTGACAACAACATCGCGATGACGGCCTGCAAGCCTGCACCAGCGGGCCAGAGCCTCGTTGTTATCTCGGTCAACTCCCACCGCGAACCGAGGTCTGACGTGATCCGGTCCGGCGTGCCTCCATCCGAGTAGGTGCTCAAGAGGCCACCATCGTCGGCAGTGAGAATATTGTCGGGAGCACCGAAATCCAGGCGAGCCATCTCGGCCGAGATCAATCCGGCTACGGAAGCGCGAGATTGGTTGTATTTGATGGAGGGTGTGCCGAAGACCGCAAAAGTGCCCGAGGCGTGTTCGGCGGCGATACCCATCGCCCGGGCCGAGGACGCCCTGTCGAGTCCCATGATTCGGGAAACCCCGAGAGCGGCAGCCAGGGGCCCGGCCACACCCGGCGTATGCCACCCCCGGGACCGAAACTCTTCGTAGTTGAGGCCGAGGCCGATTCTGACGTTGGATTCGATTCCGGCCGTGAGCCCGGCCAGTAGCGTCGACCCGTCGACCCCGGCATCGAATGCGGCCGCCAGGACGGCCGGGACCACAACCGGGGTGACGTGGCACAAGGTCGGACGATGGACGTCACACAAGGATCGGGCTGTGATCAGATAACCGTTGATCATGGTGGCGGCGGCCATGGCCCCCGCTCCACCACCGATGACCGGAGAGGTGCCAGGTCCGAATACCTTCAGCGCCGATTCGGCAACGATCTTGGTCTCATTCGACCCCCACCCTGTCAAGGCCGAGCCCAACGAATCGAGAAGCAAGAGTTTCACCCTCGCCTGTACCTGCGGGTCTATCTGATCGAGGGTCAATTGCGACCCGAATTCGGCCAGGGCCCAAGTCGGTTCGACGCCGGTCGGTGCGGTGGTGGGTTCAACGGTTTCTTTCATCGAAGACCCCCGACTGAACCAAAATTTGTTACATATATGATCAACATTTAAACCAGGAGGCGAAGTGGCGGACGAACACTACAACGCGACCCGATTGGTCGACTATCAGCCGACCGAGCCAGACTCGGCTATCGCCAGTGTTAGCGGGGGATCCGCCGATCTCCGGGCATGGCTGAGAGCAGTTGATTCCATCGGCGAGCTCCGGGTGATCGAGGGAGTGGACTGGGAGGAAAACATCGGTCGGGCGACCGAGATGCTTCACCACACAGACGACTCACCGGCGGTGCTGTTCGACAAGATCCCGGGCTATCCCGCTGGCTATCGGGTGCTGGTGAACTCGATGGCAACTCGCGGTCGGATTGCTTTGACCCTCGGCCTCGACCCGGACATCGACACGTTCGGCCTGGTCGATGCTTGGGAGAGGCTGATGGACACGGTCGAGCCGAAGCCCGTGAAGATGGTCGAGGACGGCCCGATTCTCGAGAATGTGATTGAAGGCGATGACATCGACCTTTTCGCATTTCCCACTCCGCTGTGGCATCACGAGGATGGCGGTCGCTACATCGGCACCGGCGACGCGGTCATAACCAAAGACCGCAACTCTTCGTGGGTGAACATGGGCACTTATCGGGTGATGATCCACGACGCCAAGCGAACCGGGCTCTACATATCGCCCAACAAGGACGGTCTGGTTCATCAGAAGACGTACTTCGATGCCGGTGAGCCCATGCCGGTGGTGATCCTGGCAGGGATGGCCCCGATCCATTTTCTTGCCAGCGCTCTGGAGATTCCTCGTGGCGTGAGCGAGATGGAATGGATTGGAGGGGTGGTCGGGGAAGCGGTCGAATGCGTGCCTGGCAAGCACACCGGTCTGCCGATTCCGGTCGGGGCTGAGATCGCCATCGAAGGATTCGTCCATCCCAACGCGATGATGATGGAGGGCCCATTCGGGGAGTGGACCGGCTATTACGCATCGGCTTCGCGCGAGGAACCGGTGGTCGAGGTTTCGGCGATCTATCACCGAGACGATCCGATCATGCTGGGTTGCCCTCCCGAGAAGCCACCATACGAGGCTCACCGCTTTCAGCAGTATCTGCGAAGCGGGAACCTGCGGCGCCAGATCCGGGCTGCGGGAGTGCCCAACGTCGTCTCAGCTTGGACCCACGCCGTTGGAGGGTGTCGCCTCTTCAATGTCGTCTCGATCAAGAACAGCCACGCCGGCCATGCCCGGCAGACGCTCTACGTTGCCAGCCAGGTCGGGCAGGCTTCCTACCTGGGCCGGATCGTCGTCGTCGTCGACGAAGACATCGATGTGACCGACCTGAGCGAAGTCATGTGGGCAGTCAGCACACGGATGGACCCGGCTCGAGATGTCGACATAATCGAACGGGTTCTGAGCGGTTCGCTGGATCCGGCCCTGCGACCCGGACACAAGACATTCAACAGCCGCCTGCTGATCGATGCCACTCGCCCCTGGGAATGGAAGGATGAGTTTCCTCCGTCGATCGGACCCGAGCCCAAGGAAAAGCAACTCACCCGCGACCGCTGGGACTGGATCCTCCGCTAGGAGAAGCCGCGAACCCAATGCTATCCCGTGCGGTTTCCGCCGGTTTTGGCTTCAGACTCGTCAGTAATTGGGTCGATTGAGGGCTCCGCGGGCGAGGCGTTGCCAAGCCTAAAGGATTAGCTTATATAAGCCGCACATGTAATATGGCCTCGTGCATGCGTTCGATGTTCTTGGCGACCCAGTCAGACGCCGGATCTTGGAACTACTCGCCGAAGGCGAGCAGACCTCCGGCAGTATCGCCGCTGTCATCCAGGCGGAGTTTCGGATTTCCCAGCCCGCTGTGTCACAACACCTCCGTGTACTGCGTGAGAGCGGGTTCACCACAGTCCGGGCGGAGGGCGCCCGCCGCCTCTACACCGTGGACTCCGCGCCACTGCAGGAGGTCGACATGTGGCTCGAGCACTTCCGCCGGTTCTGGAACCAGCACCTAGACGCGTTGGCAACTGAACTCGCCAGAGGCAAGCGCGAAGGCCGTGCGAAGGATGGCGCGGATGCACTAACCGACAACAGGCCCACCGACAACGAGAAGGTGCACAGATGATCGATATCCCTAGGTGGGGTCGCGTGGTTGAGCGCCATCGTCATCATGTCACTGGCGAGCTTCGCGGTGCCG
>CAZHZI010000040.1:0-15369 GCA_964536955.1 uncultured Conexibacteraceae bacterium | reverse complement strand
CTCACCGACGGCCAGATCCCGGCGGACATCGTCTACGGTGCCCGCAAGATGGAGGTCAGGTGAGCCGGAGGTGTCGGCACATCTTGGAGTCTGTGCATCTTAGGCTCGGTGTCGACCCGAAGGTCTGACCTCCATGCGTTGTGTCGCCCGCCGCCACCCGAGGATCCCCGGCTTGACTTGATAGGAGCGTGGCAACCGCCCCAAGTGAGGTTCGTCAGCCGGAGGTCCGTCCGAAGGCAACGACCAATCGAAGGGACAAGCCAGATGATCGTGATCGGAGCGGATACCCACAAGCAGACCCACACCGTCGCCGCGGTCTTTGCGGAGACCGGTCAGCTCGCAGGCGAGCTGACCGCCTCAGCCAGAGAGCCAGGTTTTCGCGAACTGCTCGCCTGGGGGCGGAGCTTGGACGAGGAGCGGACCTGGGCAATCGAGGACTGCCGCCACGTCTCCGGCTCGGTGGAGCGCTTCCTGGTGGCAGCGGGGGAGCGCGTCATCCGTGTTCCTCCGAAGCTGATGGGCCAAAGCCGCCGGGGTGAGCGCACCGCGGGCAAGTCGGACCCGATCGACGCCCTGGCGATCGCCAGGGCCGCCCTGCGCGAGGGCCCCGAGACCTTGCCGGCCGCCTATCTCGACGAGGCGGCCCTGCAGGTCAAGCTCCTGCTCGATCATCGCGAGGACCTGGTCAAGGCCCGCTCAGAGGACCAACAGCGCCTGCGCTGGCATCTGCACGACCTCTGGCCCGAGCTGGAGATCCCGGCCGGCGCCCTGGACCGCATGGTCTGGGTGGAGAAGCTCTCCCGCAAGCTCTCCCGCGCCGAGCAGGTCACCAGGGTCCAGATCGCCCGCGAGCTGGTCGTCGAGATCCGCCGTCGCACCCGCCGGGCAAAAGAACTCGAGCGCGAGATCGGCACCCTGGTCAAAGCGAAGGCTCCCGAGCTGCTTGAGCTGGAGGGTTGCGGTTCTTTGACCGCGGCCAAGCTGATCGCCGAGACGGCCGGGGCCGAGCGCCTTGCCTCAGACGCGAAGTTCGCCCGCCTGGCCGGCGTCGCCCCGATCCCCGCCTCCTCGGGCAAGCGGATCCGCCACCGCCTCGACCGCGGCGGCAACCGCCAACTCAACTGCGCTCTTCACCGCATCGCCGTCACCCAGGGACGCATCCACCCCCCGGCGCGAGAGTTCCTCGCGCGAAAGCAGGCCGAAGGCAAGTCCAGAATGGAGGCGCTGCGCTGTCTCAAGCGCCACCTGGCGCGCCGGGTCTGGAGGCTCTTGGTCGATTCTGAAAGGGAGATATCCATGACCACCGTCGACACTCAGAGAGGCAAGCTGACCCCGCAAATCGCGGTGGCGGCTTGACATAGGAGCAACGCGTGCTCACCGACTACCACCTGCATCTGCGCCCAGACGAGGACGGCACGCCGCCGGAGGACTACTTCACCGCCGAGAACGTCGACCGCTACCTGGCCGCCGCAGCCGACGCGGGGATCGGCGAACTGGGGGTGTCCGAGCACGTCTACCGCTTCACCCAGGCGCTGGATCTCTGGCGCCACCCGTTCTGGGAAGAGAGCGCCAGCGACGACCTGGACGCCTACTGCGAGTTTGTGCGTGGCGCGGGGCTGAAGCTGGGCGTCGAGTGCGACTTCGTGCCCGGCGCCGAGGACCGCACCGCCAACCTGCTCGCGGCACGCGACTTCGACTACGTGGTCGGCGCGGTCCACTTCGTCGGCGCCCGCGCCGTAGACCACGAGGGCTGGGACGTCTGGGAGGAAAAGGGCGACCCCGAGGAGGTGTGGCGGCGCTACTTCGAGATGCTCGCCGAGTGCGCCCGATCCGGGCTTTTCGACGTCCTCGCCCATCCCGACCTGGTCAAGGTCTGGGGTCGGTCGCGACCACTTCCCGAGCGCGACCTCCGCTTCTTCTACGAGCCGGCGGTCGAAGCGATCGCCGAGAGTGGCATCGCCGTAGAGGTCTCGACGGCGGGCCTGCGCAAGCCGGTCGGCGAGATCTACCCCGCTCGGGCCTTCGCAGAGATGTGCGCCGACGCGGGCGCCGACTTCGCCCTCTCCTCCGACGCCCACCTGCCCGAGCACGTCGGCTTTGCCTACGACCGGGCCCTCGAGCTCCTGGACGGACTCGGCGTACCGGAGATCTGCGTCTTCGAGCGCCGGACGCGGCGATTGGAACCGGTCGGCGCCGCGGTGCGGGAGACTGACTGCTGACCATGAGCGTGGGGATTGCATGAGCGTGGGGATTGGCTACGACAGCCACCGTTTCGCCGAGGGGCGCCGCCTCGTGCTCGGCGGGGTCGAGATCGAGCACGAGCGAGGCCTCACCGGCCACTCTGACGCCGACGTCCTCACTCACGCGGTGATCGACGCCCTGCTCGGCGCCGCGGGCATGGGCGACATCGGGGCTCTCTTTCCCGACGGCGAGGAGCGCTGGCGCGACGCCGACTCGATGGACCTGCTGCGCACGGTGGTCGGGACGGTCCCGGGAAGAATCGTGAACATCGACGCCACCGTCGTCTGCGAAGAGCCGAAGCTGGCCCCGCACCGCGCCGAGATGGAGCGGGTCATCGCAGAAGCGACCTCCGCCAGGGTCAGCGTCAAGGCGACCACCAACGAGGGAATGGGCTGGATCGGTCGCGGCGAGGGAATCGCCTGCATCGCGGTGGCTTCGCTCGACAGCCAGTAGGACGTTTAGTCTTCCCGCTCCATGGCGGACCTTGCTTCAACCGCGGCGAAGTTGCGTGGCGCGATCTCCGATCGCGCCTTCAATCTCAGGGTGCTCAGAAAGGCCGGCATCCTCGGGCCGCTGCGCCTCGACAAAGCGGCGAAGATCGGCGCAACCTTTCTGCGTTGGGGTGCCTCGCCGGCGACGGGCGCCGCCATAGCGGCGATCCACCACCCCGATGAGGTCTTCATCGTCGATGAGCGTGGCTCGCTCACCTTCGAGCGTGTCCACCGCCGCTCCAACGCCCTCGCCAACGCCTTCGCCGCGATGGGGATCGGCCCGGGCGATGGGGTCGGGATCATGTGCCGCAACCACCGCGGCTTCATCGACGCGACGCTCGCCGCCGCCAAGCTCGGCGCCAGCGCGCTCTATCTCAACACGATGTTCGCGGGCCCCCAACTGGTCGAGGTGACCCAACGCGAAGGGCCGAAGGTGCTCGTCTACGACGAAGAGTTCACCGAGTTGCTGGAGGGCGTCGACGGGAACGTCACCCGCGTCGTCGGCTGGAGCGACGGCGAGACCGACAAGGTGACGCTGGAGCAGCTGATCGCCGGGGGGGATGAGTCGGACCTGAAGCCGCCCCCCGACAAGCCGCGCTTCGTGATCCTCACCTCGGGAACGACGGGAACGCCGAAGGGCGCGCAGCGCTCGAGTCCCGACGGCCTCGGCGCGTTGGCGGCGCTGATCGACAAGATCCCCTTTCGCAGTCGCGAGACGATGATGATCGCCGCGCCCCTCTTCCACTCCTGGGGATTCAGCCACTTCGTGATGAGCCTGCCGACCGCCTCGACGATCGTGTTGCGCCGCCGCTTCGAGCCCGAGGAGACGCTGCGCGCCGTGCAGGAGAGTCGCGCCCAGGTGCTGGTGGCGGTCCCGGTGATGGTCCAGCGAATCCTCCGCCTGCCCGAGGAGACGCTCGCCAAGTACGATCTCTCGTCGCTGCGAATCGCCTCGATTTCCGGCTCGGCGCTGCCCGGCGAGCTGGCGATCGACTGGATGAACCACTTCGGCGACAACGTGTACAACCTGTATGGCTCGACCGAGGTTGCCTATGCGACGGTCGCCACGCCGGAGGACCTGCGCGCCGCGCCGGGCACGGCCGGGCGCCCCCCGCGTGGAACGGTGGTGCGCCTCTACGACGAGAACGGGCGAGAGGTCCCGCGCGGGCAGGTGGGACGGATCTTCGTCGGCAACGAGATGGCCTTTGAGGGCTACACCGGCGGCGGCGGCAAGGAGGCGATCGACGGGTTGCTGTGCAGCGGTGACGTCGGACACATGGACGCTGAGGGGCGGCTCTTCGTCGACGGCCGCGACGACGAGATGATCGTCTCCGGAGGGGAAAACGTCTTCCCGCGCGAGGTCGAGGATCTGCTCACCAACCACGGCGCTGTGACAGAGGTGGCGGTGATCGGGGTCGAGGATGACGAGTTCGGTCAGCGGCTGAAGGCGTTCGTCGTGGTGGCTCCCGACGCGGAAATAAACGAAGAGGAGTTGCAGGCCCACGTGAAGGAGAACCTCGCCTCCTACAAGGCGCCGCGCGAGGTGACGTTCCTCGACGAGCTGCCCCGCAACGCGACGGGGAAGATCCTCAAGCGCGAATTGCGCGAGCGCGAGGCGGAGGCTGAGAAGTCCCGGTAATTGCGGCTTCTTCCACCGCGCAAGGGGGGCGTCGCTTCCGAGGGCCATAGTAGGTTGGCGGGAGATGAGCGAACCTGCGGTGCAGCTGCGAGTCGTCGGCGAGGCGACGGAGGAAATGCACGGCCTTGCCAGCCAGGCGCTGGAGTGGGTGCGGGTCAGCGAGGAGCGCGTCATGGCGGCCGAGGGCCGCGCCGGCGAGGCGGAGGAGCAGGTCGAGAGAGTTCGCGCTGAGCTGAAGAAAAAAGCGATGGCGACCCTTCGCAAGCTTTCCGAAGAGGGGCGCGAGCGCCTTGTCGCCGAGCGGGGCAGACGCCACCAGGCGGAGGCGCGAGCGGCGCACGCCCAGGAGGCTCGAGACCGCGCCGAGAAGGCTTTCGAGGATGTCCGACAACGCGCCCAAGCGGACCGCGAGATGCTTGCCACCGAGGTGGCCGGCGTCCGCGCCGACGCCGAGAAAACACTGGAGACGCAGGTTGCGGGCTGGAAAGAGGAAGGCCAGCGGCGGGTCCGCGAAGCGACTGAGGAGGCGCAGGCCGAGGCCGACCGCAGGGTGGCCGCCGCCGAGCAGCGCGCCGCCGACGCCGAGGCGGCTGTGGCCGAGGCTCAGGGGATTGCCGTCCGGCTTGAGACCGAGATCGAGCAACGTGTGATGGAGGGCACCACGGAGGTACGCCGGGAGGCTGAGGACCGGGTGCGAAAGCTGGTCGAGAGGGTCGAGCGGGAGGCTGAGGAGTTCGCCCGGGCGCGCGCGGAGGATCAGCTGCAGGCCGAGGCAGAGCGGATTCGCAAGCAGGCGGAGAAACGCGAAGAGCGGGCGAGGCGCGCCGCCGAGGACGAGATCAAGGCGACAGCCAACCGGGCGAAGCGCGAGGTGCTCGCCGCGGTCGACGAGACGGCGCCTGAGTGGGCGCGTTCCGAGCAAGCCGTTTCCGCGGCGGGTTACCGGACGTTCTAGGCTCCGCCTCGCGATGCGCGAGGTGAGGATCAAGGACACGCTGACCGGAGAGCTACGGGCTCTCGACCCCGATCGCGAGGTCGGAATCTATGCGTGTGGCCCAACGGTCTACAGCCGGATTCACATCGGCAACGCCCGTCCTTTTGTCATTTTCTCCCTGCTGGCCCGGTTTTTACGGGCGGAGGGCTATGGGGTGAGGTTGGTGGTCAACGTCACCGACATCAACGACAAGATCTACGACGCGGCGCGGAGGGCGGGGGAGCCTTCGGCGAAATTCGCGGCGCGCATGGCCAGGGGCTACACCGAGGACACCGACCGGCTTGGGCTGGGACGTCCCGACGCAGAGCCTCTGGCGACCGCGACGATCGATGGGATCGTCGCGCTGATCGCCGACCTGGTCGAGTGTGGCCACGCGTACGAATCAGGAGGGGACGTCTACTTTCGGGTGCGCAGCTTCGACGGCTACGGGAAGCTTTCCAACCGTCGCGCCGATGACATGGACCAGGGCGAGGAGGCCGGCTCGGCGTCGCTGAAGGAGGATCCGCTCGACTTCGCCCTGTGGAAGGCGCACAAGGAAGGGGAGGATTCCTCCTGGGACTCGCCCTGGGGCCCCGGCCGGCCTGGTTGGCATATCGAATGCTCGGCGATGGCCGAGGCCGAGCTGGGCTCGTCCTTCGCGATCCACGGTGGCGGCTCGGACCTCGTCTTTCCCCACCACGAAAACGAGATCGCGCAGTCCGAGGCCGCGGGGCGCCCCTTCGCCGAGGTATGGATGCACAACGGCATGGTCGAGACCGACGCCGAGAAGATGTCGAAGTCGGAGGGGAACATCTTTCAGCTGTCGGAGGCTCTGGACCGCTACGGGCGGGAGGCGGTCGTCGATTACCTGATTTCCGGCCATTACCGTCAACCCCTCGCCTTCGGTCCCGATCAGATGGACCAGGCCGCGGCGCGAGTCGAGCGGCTGCGCAACTTCCTCCGTCAGCACCCGCTCGGCGCAGGCGCCGCCGAGGACGAGTTCGTCACCGCGCGGCGCGAGCGCTTCCGCGGTGCGCTCGCCGACGATTTCAACACGCCCCGCGCGATGGCGGAGGCGTTCGAGTTGGTCGCCGAGGCGAACCGGCGCGAGCTACCGGGGGCAGCCCGGGCGCTGGGGGAGATGCTGGGACTCGTAGGGCTCGAGTCGCTTGCCGCGAGAGAGGAAGACGCGGCGGATCCAGAGGCAGAGAGGCTGCTCGCCCAGCGCGGGCAGGCCCGAGCCGCAAAGGACTTTGCGCGCGCCGATGAGATCCGCGACCGCTTGGCCGAGCTGGGCTGGGAAGTGAGGGATTCGACCGAGGGCGCTCGCTTGGTTCGTCGATGACCGCCGTCAAATGAACGTGATCTATGGCAAACAGCCGGTTGCGGAGGCTCAGCGGGGGAGAAGGCATGTGCGCCGGGTATGGCGCTCTCCGGAAACCTCGCCGGAAGAGCTGGAGCGCATGTGTGGCTCCCCCGACCATCAGGGCGTCGTCGCAGAGGTCGATCCCTATCCCTACGCCGACCCAGGAAGCCTGCTGAGGGAAGCGGGGGCGCTGTTGGTCGCGCTCGACCAGGTCCAGGATCCACGCAACCTTGGCGCAGTCTGTCGCTCGGCGGAGTTCGCCGGCGCGGCAGGTGTGGTCATCCCGGACCGCCGTTCAGCCGAAGTCACAGCGGTCACCTGCAAGGCCTCGGCCGGGGCGGTCGAGCATCTCGAAATCGCCCACGTGCGCAACCTCGCCGACTGGCTGGTCGAAGCGAAGCATGCCGGCTTCTGGATCTGGGGCGCCGACGCCGAAGCGACCCAAGCGCCATGGGAAGCGGACCTGAGCGGCCCGACAGTGCTCGTCCTCGGCGGGGAGGGCAAGGGAATCCGCCCCCGAGTGGCAGCCGCCTGCGACGCCCAAGTCGCCCTCCCCAGCCAAGGCACAGTCAGCTCTCTCAATGTGTCAGCCGCCGCCACGGCCCTGCTCTTCGAGGCGATTCGTCAACGGGCGTAGCGCTCTTCCGCGACTCAAGCAAAACGCAACGGCGGTTGCACGAACCTTAGTTCGGGGTTGACAGAACTCCGCACGACCGTAAACTACCCGCGCAATAAGGGTGAACCTCAGCTTGAGTCTGGGGACCCCGGTCCATAGGGCGCCTCAGGGGAGGTAATGGCGCCACGACCCTTCGCAAGGAGAAGGATCTGTGGCTCTATCTACGCCTACGCAGGAAATGCGGCTCCCCTCGGGACGGCTTAACGGCTCTGCCCGGGCTCAACCGGCTAACCCTCAACCTGAGCTTGATGATCATTACCTGGTCGCCCTCGCCAAGGACGGCCGGTCGGATGCCTATGACGCGATCATCCGCCGCTATCGCGGCTTCGTCAGGCTCAAGGCTTCGTCCTACTTCCTGCTCGGCGGGGAAGCGGATGACCTGATCCAGGAGGGCCTCCTTGGCCTCTACAAGGCGATCAGGGACTATCGGACCGACCGCGAGTCGAGCTTTCGCAACTTCGCAGAGCTCTGCATCACCCGGCAGATCATCACGGCCGTGAAGACGGCCACCCGCAACAAGCACACGCCCCTCAACCAATACGTGTCCTTCAGCCAGACGCCGGCCGCGGCGGGCGACTCGGAAACGACCCTCGACGAGATCCTGCCCGGGCCCACGGTCCACGACCCGGTGAACCAGGTGATCGCCTCCGAGGAACTCGAGAGCCTCGTCTCCTGCCTCTCGGGTGTCTCCGGGGTGCTCTCCGACCTCGAGAGCAGCGTCCTTTCGCTCTACCTCGACGGGTACTCCTACGAGACGGTCGCCGAGAAGCTGGAGTGCGATACGAAGACCGTCGACAACGCTCTGCAGCGGGTGAAGCGCAAGGTCGGCGCCCACCTCTCCTCGCGCGAGGTTCCGCTCTAGCCAAGGACACCCAGCCTCAGGCGCTGGCTGGCGCCGGCAGGTCAGCGAGCACGTATTCGAGCAGTTCGCGACCGTGCTCGGAGGCGACCGCGATGTCCTCGATGCGCACCCGGACGCGGTGCAGCGACTGCATGCGCAGCACGTCACCGTCGGTGCGGCTGTTGGGGAAGATCCCGGCGTAGGAGACACCCAGCCGCTCCAGGCGATCGGCGGCAAGCGCCGTAGCCGGAATCTCAAGCGGCAGGTCGAGGTAGATGGCGTCGAGCCCGGCCCGGTGGAAGAGGTGGTGGCGTTCCGCGCCAACCGCTGCCTCCAGGTCTTCGCCCGGCACGGAAACGGTGATCAACGCAAAATTGTGGTCGGCGTTGACCGCGACTTGCAGCTCGGTCCGCTCCGCCAGCACGGCGTCAGAAGGCGGCTCAGCGAGCGTGCCGCGCAGTTCGCACAGCTTCAGGGTGTGGCCGACGATCTCGCGATGGCGCTTGGGCGCATAGACGGCACGCTCGTGGCCGTCGTTCAGCTTCGCGTAGAAGAGCGCAGCCGATTGGCGCTTTCGCGCGGGGCCGGGCGCGGCGTCATTGGACACCGAGGCAGGGATCCAGCCCAGCAGGAAGCCGGTCTCATGCGCACCCAGTTCGACGTTGGTGCGCTGGCTGTACGGGTGTGCGGCGGTCGCTTCGCTGTACATCCCCGCCATCCCCTCCGAGCGCGCCCAGTCCATCAGGTGGCGCTTGGTCATCGTGAACAGGTGCATGCCGCGAGCGGCGGGCATCGTCACGGCCTGGCCGGAGTGACCGACCAGGTCGGTCGGGCTCGTGCGGCTCATCCCGGCGTGGCAGAGCAACTCCCCCTTCGCGGACTCGGCGACGCAGGAGACGTAGGTGCCGGCGGCCAGGCGACCTGAGACCTCTGCCGTGTCGTAGACCCACTTCACGTCATAGGTGTCCCCGTAGGCAGCTCCGATCGCTTCGCTGAGCAGCGCCCCTTCGTCAGGGTCCAAAAATCGGAACGTCGCCTCCATCGGCTCTATATTCGGCAGTCTGCCCGCCTAGCTCAATTGGCAGAGCACCTGATTTGTAATCAGGAGGTTTCCGGTTCGATTCCGGAGGCGGGCTTGCGGTTCACGAGTTCGTGGCGCCGTTGCCGAGCACGCGGGCCTTCTCGGCTGCGAACTCCTCATCGGTGAGGACGCCCTTCTCGTGGAGCGTCGCGACCCGCTCCAAGCGCCCCAGGCGCGCGTCCTCTTCGCTGCGCGCGAGCGTTTCCGTCGGGGCTTCTCCGCCGTCCGGCCTGCGTACGTCGGGCAGGCGCAGTTTCGATGCCCTCTCGCCGAGGTTGGCGTCCTTGACCGCGCCGACGACGCGATCCCTTGTGCGGCCGAACACGTCGCTGAAATCGGCATCGGGGAACTCGGCGGTCGCCTGCTTGCGCAGCTCGTGGATGCCGAAGGCGGCGAGGGCGGCGATCGCCAGCGTGGTCAGGAAAGAGCGCAGGTTTTGGGTCGGCGCGGAGAGGAAGTAGAGGCCGACGAAAATCGCCAGGCCGGCGTAGACGTAGGCGCTGTGCTCGCGCAGCACCGGCGCCAACGCCTTTCTGCTCGTCCGCGCCGATCCGGACGGCGAGCCGAGCCAACCGGCGATGCCGAAAAGCACGCCGACCACGATCACGGTGGTGGCGATGCTCGTCATCAGCGAAGTCGAGATCGCCCAGGCTTCGTCGGCTGCCGGCCGGACGCTGTCGTCGACGACCAGCTGTCCGACCACGATCCCCCCGGCAACCTGCCGGGCGACGATCACCGCGAAGCCGGCGGCGACCAGGCCAATCCCGCAGAAGAGAACGGTCACCCAGCGCTGGTCGCGCGACAGGTAGATCGCCGAGCCGAAGGCGATGAAGGTCAGCAGCGACAGAACCAGCGCGAGCCCTTTGACGGCGACGGCGACGTTCTGCGCCGTATTCAGCTGGTCGGAGCGCAGGATCGTGATCTGGCCGGCGTCGGGCGGCAGTTTCTCGGCAAGGTCCTCGCCGATCCCCACCTGCTCGGCGAGGTTGGTCACCAGGCTGCCGAGGTTCAGCGTCACCTCGCCGCCCTCCGTGGACACCGCCTGTTTCTCGTCCTCCAGCACGGCGATCAGCTGCTCGTGCGCGGCGCGGTTGGCGTCCTGCCAGAGACTTTGAGCGGTCGAGGTCTTCAGCAGTTCGTTGGCGCCATCCCCCGCCACCCGTCGCAGCCCGCCCGAGGCCGGCCCGGCCAGCTCCTTGAGGTCCTCGGGCAGAATGCCCTCGATCTCTTTCTCGACGTCGACGTTCTCGTAGAGCTGGTCGGCCAGGTAGTCGCCCACCGCCGTTCGAATGGTCGAGTTCTCGATCAGCCGGCCGCTGGTGTCGACCCAGTCGTCCGTGTTGAGCGCCTGTCGCTCGGTCCAGATCGCGAAGACGCTGAGGAAGGCCAACACCGAGCCGAGTGCGACCAGCGCTTTCACAGTGCGTCGCCGACCGCGGCTCATCGTGAGGATGCTATACGTGACTCAGTGAAGCTCGAGGGAATTCACCACATAACGGCGATCACCGAGAATGCCCAGCGCAATGTCGACTTCTACGCCGGAGTGCTGGGGCTTCGCTTGGTCAAGAAAACGGTCAACCAGGACAACCCGACCGTTTACCACCTCTTCTTCGCCGACGAGAACGGAAGCGCAGGCTCCGACCTCACCTTCTTCGAGTTTCCGGGGGTGTCGCAGGGACGGGCGGGGCCAGGGACCGTCCACCGGATCGTCTGGCGGATCGCCTCCGAGGAGGCGCTCGACTTCTGGGAGCGGCGCCTCGGCGCCAACGGCGTCGAGACCGAGCGCGAGGACCGGTCGCTGCGCTTCTCCGACCCCGAGGGGCTGGGCCACCAGCTGGCCGTCGTCGAGGTCGACGACGAGCCTCTGATCGCGAACCATCCGGAGGTACCCGCCGGGCTCGCATTGCAGGGATTCCACGCCGCCCGTGCCTACAGCGCGGCGCCGCAAGCGAGCGATGGCTTGCTGGAGGCGCTCGAGTTCGAGCCGGCCGGCGAGGGACAGGAGGCGCGAGGCGAGCGACGCGGGGGTCTGTACCTGTATGACGAGCCCCCGACCGAGCAGGCGGTGCAAGGCGCCGGCAGCGTCCACCACATCGCCTGGGCCTCCAAGCTCGACGAGCATGAGCAATGGCGGGAGCGTGCGATCTCGGCCGGGGCGCACCCAACCCCGGTGATCGACCGCTTCTACTTCAAGTCGATCTACTTCCGCGAGCCGAGCGGGGTGTTGTTCGAGATCGCCACCCTCGGCCCGGGCTTCACCGTCGACGAGCCGCTGGAGCACCTGGGCGAGAAGCTTTCGCTGCCGCCCGACTACGAGCATCTGCGCGCCGAGGTCGAGCCGAACCTGCGGCCTGTCGTGAATCCCCGAGCTTGACGAGCTTTCTCTGGCGTGACGCGGGGCGAGTGGTCGTCTTCCGCGATGGGGCGCTACAGGACGCGCTGCGGCTGCTGGAGGAGCACGGGATGGAGCCGTTCGAGCTGCTCTCGACGGCCCGGGCTCTGGAAGGCGCCGGCGCATTGGCGAGCGCGGCTGTAGCCGTGCGCGAGGTCTCTTCGGGGGGCGTCCCCGAGGCAGGGGCGGAGATCCTCGACCTGGCGGTATCCCCGAACTTGGTCGCGCTGGGCGGCGGCCGGGTGATCGACACGGCGAAGGCGGTCGCCGCAGTGACCGGCGCGCGCGTCGCCGCGATCCCGACCACGATGTCGGGAGCCGAGATGACCGGCATCCACCGCCTGCCCGCCGGGGCCGAGAGCCGGGTTGGCTCGCTGGTCCGCCCCGAGCTCGTCATCGCGGACCCCGAGACGATGACGAGCCAGTCCGAGCCGCAGCTTCGCGCCAGCTCGATGAACGCGCTCGCGCACGGTGCCGACTCGCTCTACACCCCCTTCGCCAACCCGGTCTCGCGGATGACCGCGCTGCGCGGCGCCGAGCTGATCGCCGCCGCGTTGGACCAGCGGCCCGCCGAACGCGACCGAGCCGGGCTCGCCCTCGGTTCGCTCCTCTGTGGCTACGCGATCGACTCTGCCGCTTTCTCCCTCCACCACGTGATCTGCCAGACCCTCGTACGCGTCTGCGGCAGCCCCCATGCAGAAACCAACGCGGCGATCCTGCCCAGGGCGATGGCCTTCCTGGTCCCCCGCGTCCCGGACCAGCTCTCATCGCTGGCAACGGCAATCGGAACCACCACCGCGGACATAGAAGCGCGACTAATCGACCTCGCCGGCAACGTGCCGGGCCTCGGCGCAGTCGGAGCCGACCGGACAAAGCTCGACCAGGCCCTGGACGCCATCCTGGCGCGGCCAGAGCTGGCCTTCACCCCCGACCCACCCAATCGTGACCAGCTGAGTGGGTTGATAGAGAGAGCGTGGTAGCGGGGAATCGGCTGCCCCTCCCCGCGGCTTGTACTTTTTCGGCGATCCGTCCGCGGCCAGCCGACCACTCTCCACCGAAAGAAGTTGAGCGGGGAGGGGCAGCCGATTCCCCGCCCTCTCGGGTAACTCTCGGTCCACCCCCGTGTAGCGCTCTTCATGACCGAAGAGCGGCTCTCCCGCTACCACGAGTACACGCGCCGTCACGGGGTCAACTGGCCGCTGTACCTGCTGGCGCGGATCTTCATGACCCCGTTCTTCCTCGTCTACTTCCGCTACGCGCGCAACGGCCGCGAGCACGGCCGCGTAAAGGGCGGCTTGATCGTCGCCGCCAACCACCGCAGCTTCCTCGATCCCTTCGCGATCGGCGGCTGCCTGCCCTGGCGCCGGCCGATGAACTACGTCGCCAAGGTGGAGCTGTTCGAGCGCCGCTGGCAGGGTTGGATCCTTTCGCGGTTGGGCGCCCTGCCGATCCGGCGCGGCGAGTCAGACGAGGTGGCGATGGAAACCGCCCGCCTGGTGGTCCAGCGCGGCGGGACCGTCTGCTTCTTCCCCGAGGGCACGCGCATCCGCGCCGGCTCGCTGGCGGCGCCGAGGCGGGGCGTCGGCCGACTCGCCCTGCAGACCGGCGCGCCGGTGATCCCGACGGCCGTGCTCGGCACGGAGCACGTGCGTCGGGGCTGGCGGATCCGTCCGCGCAAGGTGAAGGTCCGGCTCGGCCGGGCGATGACCTTCCCACGCGCGGAACGACCTTCGCCGGCCCTGGCCGAGACGGTGACGGCCCGGATCTGGCCAAATGTCGAGCTGCAGTGGGAGGACATGGGGGGGCTGCCCCCGATGCGCCGGGCGGCTGTGATCGGCGCCGGCAGCTGGGGGACCGCGGTCGCGGTGTTGCTTGCCCGCGGCGGCCTCGAGGTTCAGCTCGGCGCCCGAACCGCAGCCCAGGCCGCAGAGCTGTCCGAAGCGCGGGAGAATCGGCGCTACCTGGAGGGCGTGCCCCTTCCGGAGGCGCTCGACGTCCGCCAGGCCGCCGATATCGAGCTTGCCGGGCTGGACCTCGTCTGTCTGGCGATCCCCTCGAAGTCGCTGCCGCAGGCGGTCGGGGCGATTGCCGACCGGGTTGGCTCGCGCGCCTCGGTGCTGCTGCTGACCAAGGGATTGATCGCGCCGCAGGGCCAGCTTCCTTCCGAGTACGTGGGGGAGAGGGTTCGCGCCCGCGCACTCGCCAGTCTCGGCGGCCCGGCTCACGCTCGTGAGGCCGTCTCCGGCTCCGCCGCGCTCGTCCTTGGCTCCGACGATCGCGACCTGCGCGATCAGCTCGGTGAGGTCTTCGACCGGGCCGGCCTCTTCTGCGAGCGCTCCGGCGACGTCACGGGCGTGGAGATGGCTGGAGCTGCCAAGAACGCCGCCGCCCTGGCTGCTGCAGCGGCCGGCACGCACGGCCTGAATGCGGCGGGGATCGCCGCCGCCGAGATCTGGGGCGAGTGCATCGAGTACGCGATCGAGCGGGGCGCTGAGTTGGAGACCTTCTCCGGTTTGGCAGGGGTAGGCGACCTGACCGCGACGATGATGGCCCCGGCGGGCCGCAACCGCCGGGCGGGCGAGCTGTTGGGCACCGGCACACCCGCCGAGGAGATCCCGGCGGCGATCGGCCAGGCGTCGGAGGGCCTCGATGCGGTGCCGTTACTGGCTGAGGCGATCTCCTCGGCGGGTGTGCCGGCCGAGGCGTTGAAAGGTCTCGCGGCCTTGATCCGCGGCGAGATCGATGCCGATGCCTGGGTCGCCGCCCTACGACGTACCGAACGTTCCAAAAGGGCAGCATGAGCACGGGCGAGGAGGCAGTTGTGCGGGGAGCGTGGCGAAAGCCTGCCTGGTGTCTACGCTTGCCCTGTGAGCGGCGCCAAGGACAACGTCGAGCCGGCGAGCCTCGACCCCGCCGCGAAGGCGGAGCTGGATCGGGCTTTCGAGGATCTCTACCGAGCCCATCTCCGCGACGTCTACTCCTACGCCTACTACCGGGTCGGCAACCATCACGACGCCGAGGACCTCACCGAGCAGGCCTTCCTGCAGGCCTACCGTCACTTCGATCGAGCCCGCCGGGAGTCCGATGGCCGGCCGCTGCGACCATGGCTGATCCGGATCGCCCACAATCTGGCCTCCAACTACCACCGCGACCGCTCGCGTCGCCCGCAGACTCCCCTCGACAGCACCGATCCGATCGCGGCGCGCCACGGCACCGAGGCCGTCGCGGAAGGGCGTGAGGAGCTGAGGCAGGTGATGGAGAACCTGGGCCATCTTCCGGAGGACCGCCGCGAGGCGTTGATCATGCGCTTCGCGCTCGGCATGGACAACCGCGAGATCGCTCGCGCGCTGGGCCGCTCGGACGGCGCCACGAAGGTCCTCATCCACCGTGCGATCAAGCAATTGCAGGAGGAGATGTCGGATGCCTGACGTGGAGCATCTGCTGGCCGACGCGCTGCGGCCGATCGAGCCGCCCGAGCGGCTTTCCGGCCGCCTTGAAGACACTCTTTCGGCCGTCACCCAGGCGGCAGCCGAGGAACTCTCCAACTGGGCCGGCGAGCTGTCGGACAGCGAGCTGCGCGCCCTCCGTGACCCACGCAACTGGGTGCGGCCGGTGGTGGCGGTCGGCGCCGGGGGGGGCCGCCGCCGGCGCGCTCGTCCTGGTGGAAGT
>CAZHZI010000039.1:0-15757 GCA_964536955.1 uncultured Conexibacteraceae bacterium | reverse complement strand
GCCGCGCCGCTTCCTCGATCTCCTCGCGGCTCGCGTCCGGCCGCGCGTAGGCGACGTTCTCGGCGACGCTGGCGGTGAAGAGGAAGCTGTCGTCGGCGACGAAGGCGACCTCGGAGCGCAGCGAGCCGACGTCGACCCCGCGCACGTCGACCCCGTCGACCAGCACCGCGCCCTCGCTGGGGTCATAGAGGCGCGCGATCAGCGCGACCAGGCTGCTCTTCCCCGAGCCCGACGGCCCGACCAGGGCGACCGTGCGCCCCGCCTCGACATCGAGGCTCACGCCTGTGAGCGCGGCAGCGGCCCCGTCGTAGCGCAGCGTCACATCGACCATGCGCACCTGCCCATCGCCGGCCGGGAGGGGCGGAGCGTCGGCCGGGCTCTCGATCTGCGGCTCGCGGTCGAGGATCTCGAAGAGGCGATTGCCGGAGGCGACCGCGCGCTGCGCCATTCCCATCGCCATCCCCAGCATCCGCATCGGCGCCGCCAGGATCACCATGTAGGTGTAGAAGGCGGTGAAGTCGCCGAGGCTGAGGTTGCCGGCGATTACCTGACGGCCCCCGATCAGCAGGACCAGCGCGATTCCGAGCTGCGGCAGCAGCCCGATCAGCGGCGAGAAGAAGGCCTGCAGCTTGGTCGAGTAGATGCTCTGGTCGAAGACTCGGGAGACGGCGCGACGGAAACGGCGAAGCTGGTGCTCCTCGCGGGCGAAGGCCTTGACGATGCGGATGCCGGAGACGTTCTCCTCGGCCTCGGCGGTCAGCTCCGCCAGCCGCTGCTGCACCTCCTGCAGCGCCGGCCGCGAGACGCGGTTGTAGCGGGAAGCGGTGTAGACGACGAGCGGCGCCGGCGCCAGGGCGATCAGCGCCAGCCCTGGCTTCAGCGCGATCATCACCGCGCTGGCGAGGACGATCGTCAACAGGTTCTGGGTGATGAAGATCAGCCCGTAGCCGAGAAAGAAGCGGATCGACTGGAGGTCGACTGTGGCCCGCGACATCAGCTGTCCGGTCTGCTGAGAGTCGAAGAAGCCCAGCTCCAGCCGTTGCAGGTGGGCATAGAACCTCTGGCGCAGGTCGAATTCGACCGCAAGCGACACCTTCCCCGCGACCACCCGTCGCACCATGGTCAGCCCGAGGCGCAGAATTCCCGCGCCGACGATTGCCAGGGCCAGCGGCAGGAGGTCGGGCTGCTCGCCCTCCTGGATGACGTTGATCGCGCGGCCGATCAGCCAGGGGATCAGCACCGTCATCCCCATCGCGGCCCAGGCGAAGGCAAGCGATCCCCACAGCTGGCGGCGGTAGGGACGCAGGAAGCCGATCAGGCGGCGATAGGTCCGCATCCTTCGACTATACAAAGTGAAGTATTGGCCGGAGAAGGGCCGACGGGGCTCCGCGAAGGGCTAGTGAAAGGCCTCGGCTGCCTTGGCGCTGGAGACTTTGCCGTCCTTGCACGGACCGGGCCCGTGCCCGGGGCGGGGCAGGATCTGGAAGTTGGTGACCGCGTGGAACGGCGTCGTGGCCCCGTTGTTCTGAGCCAGGTTGATGACCAGTCGGTAGAAGCCGGGGGGGAGGTTGCGGTAGTAGATCTCCGGCCTGGTCGCCGGCGAGTAGCTGCCTTTGGCGCCGATCCGCGCCGCCAGGACCCCGTTGGGCCCCGAGTACGCGGGGGCGTCGAAGGATGCCCCGACGAGCCTCCCCTTGCCGATCGGGCTGTTGATCGCCCGCTGCAGTTTCAGCGGGTCGACGCAGTTGGGGACCCGGTTGAGGCCGAAGCGGATGTGCCCCTCGCCGAGCTGCGGCTCTCCGCCGAAATGACTCGGGGCGAGCTTGAAGTTGTGGATCTTGACCTTGACGACGACGGCATGGCTTCTCTGACGGGCGCCGTTGCGCGGCGAGACGATGTCGACGCTCGGTTGCCCGGGGACCGTCTGATGCTGAGCGGGCTCATTTGACTCGCTCCCGCTCAGGACCAGCACCAGGACCAGCGCGACGGCCGCGACGGCCACGGCCGCGAGGATGGCGATTCTGCCCTGCATGCGCGGAGAACACTACGTCAGCGAGATTGGCTCGGGGACGGACGGCCAAGCGCAAACCCGACCCGTAACGTGTGCGCCTTATGTTGAGAGCGGTAGCGACCATCCTCGCGGCGTTGTCGGCCCTTGCCCTGGCTGCCCCCATCGGGTTCGCCGCCGGCCCTGCCGACCGCGTCAGCGTGTTCGCCGGCACCCGCCCGGGCGCGGAGACGTTCGGCGGCGGCCACAACTTCCCCGGGGCGGCCCTTCCCTTCGGGATGGTGCAGTGGAGCCCTGACACGACGCCCTCCGACCGCCACGCCGGGGGCTACGACCACCGCGACAACCATCTCAAGGGATTCAGCCTGACCCACCTGAGCGGGGCCGGCTGCTCGCTGTACGGGGACTTTCCCTTCCTTCCGACGACCGAGCCGATCAAGGCAAGCCCGGCGCCCGACGGCGCCGCGGGCCTGGCCGGGCGGTTTCAGCCGGGCTTCTCCCATGGCCACGAGGCAGGGAGCCCGGGCCGCTATTCGGTTCGCCTGAACCCGGTCGGGGGCGGGGCGATCGATGCCTCCCTCACCGCGACCACCCGCACCGGGCTGGGGCGCTTTGTCTTCCCTCCCTCCCCGCACGCCAGCGTGCTGATAAACGCCGGCGGCAGCGCCAAAGCGAACGACCTTGCCGAGGTGCAGGTCGACCCGGCCCGGCGCGAGATCTCCGGATCGGCCTCCAGCGGCTACTTCTGCGCCCAGCGGCCGCGCTACAGGGTGTATTTCGCGGCCGTCTTCGACCGCCGTTTCGACACCTTCGGCACCTGGGCCAGACAGGAGCTGGCCTGGGGCTCGACCGTCGCCTCGGACGAAAGGCGACCCTCGACGATCCCGTCCGCGACAGCCCAGGCCGGCGCCTACGCCACGTTCGACACGCGCGGGAACCGCGTCGTCACGGTCCGGGTGGGGATCTCCTTCGTGAGCGTCGAAGGCGCCCGTGCCAACCTCGCCGCCGAGAATCCCGGAGCCCGCTTCCGCGGCGTCGCCGCGGCGGCGGAGCGGCGCTGGAATGGAGCCCTTGGCCGGATCGTCGTGCGAGATCCGAGCTCCCGCAACGTCGACACCTTCTACACGGCGCTCTACCACGCCCTGCTCGCGCCGCGAACCTTCGACGACGTCGGCGGCGACTACGCCGGGATGGACGGGCAGGTCCACAGCGCCGGCGGCCGCACCAAGTACGCCGATCTCTCGGGCTGGGACGTCTATCGCACCCAGATTCCGCTGCTGGCGATGCTGATGCCCGCGCGGGCGAGCGACGTCGTCGCGTCGATGCTGGCCGACGCGGCCCAGAGCGGCTGCCTGCCGCGCTGGTCCTACGCGAACGGGCAGAGCATGACGATGGTCGGCGACCCGGCCGACGCGATGATCGCTTCGGCGGCGGCCTTCGGCGCCCGTGACTTTGACGCCCAGGCGGCGTTGGCGGCGATGGTGAAGGGGGCGGATGAGGGCTGTCGCAGCGCCGATGGCGGCTACGTCCAACGCCAGGGCCTGGCCGAATACAAGGCCCTGGGCTACCTGCCCTACGACATCGACGTCAAGCAGCGCAACGCCAACTCCCTTTTTGGCAGCCCTGACGCCGTCTGGGCGTCGGCTGCGACCACGCTCGAGTACGCGGTGGCCGACTTCTCGATCGCTCAGTTCGCGGCGCGCGCGCTGCGCGATTCAGCCACCTACCGCACCTTCATGTCCCGCTCGGCCAACTGGCGCAACCTCTTAAACCCGAGGAGCGAACACATCGAGCCCCGCTACCAGGACGGCGCCTTCGCTCCCCGGTACGACAACCTGCGCGGCGGAGGATTCGTCGAGGGCAACTCGGCCCAGTACACCTGGATGGTCCCCCACGACCCCGCCGGGCTCTTCGCCGCGATCGGCGGTCGGGACCGGGCGGCGAACAGGTTGGACCGCTTCCTGCGCAAGCTGAACGGCAGCGGAGGCGCCACCCACACCGACCACGCCCTGCTCGGCAACGAGCCGAACCTCAACGTGCCGTGGCTCTACAACTGGGCGCGGCGCCCGTTCAAGACCCAGGAGGCGGTGCGGCGCGCCCTGCTGACCCTCTACAGCGCTTCTCCGTCGGGGTATCCCGGCAACGACGACCTCGGCACGCTGTCCTCGTGGTACGTGTTCGGGGCGCTCGGCCTTTATCCGGAGGTGCCCGGGGTGGGCGTGCTTGCGATCGGCAGCCCGCTCTTCCGGCGGGCCACGCTGCGGCTCGGCAACGGCAGGAAGGTACGGATCTCCGCGAGCGCGTTCGCGCCCTCAAAGCGGGGCAAACGGGGTGATCCCCGCCTTGTCCCGCTCAGCATTTCCAGGGCCCCCTACATCCAAGGGGTGCGCTTCAACGGCCACGCCTATGGCCAGCCGTGGACGACCTTCTGCGCGCTCGCGCGGGGGGCGGAGCTCACCTACCGCCTCGGGGCGCGCCCCAATCGCGCCTGGGGCGATTCGGCTGCCGCGCTGCCGCCCTCCTTCGGGCCGGGCCGGGCGATGCCGAGAAATCGCTGCGCTCCCTGATGGCGGCCCAGCTTCGCTCCCACGTCCTCTGGGCGCTCGCCGGCCTGACTGCGCTGGGCGTGGCGGTGAGGTTCGCGAGCCTCGGCCTGCAGAGCTACCACCATGACGAGGTGATCACCGCCGCGCGGGTCATTCCCGGCAGCCTCGAGCAGATGCTGCGGGATGTGAAGGGAAGCGAGTCCAACCCGCCGCTCTACTACGTGTTGGCCTGGGCCTGGGCCAAGGTGTTCGGCACCGGCGAGGTGGGGCTGCGCTCCCTGACGGCGCTGTTCGGCGCCGCCACCGTTCCCGTTGCCTACTTCGTCGGCCGCGAGCTGGCGAGCCGCCGCGCCGGGCTGACCGCCGCGGCGCTTGTCGCCGTCAACCCGATGCTGATCTGGTACTCGCAGGAGGCGCGCTCCTACGCGCTGCTCGTCTTCTTCGGCGCCCTTGCGTTCCTCTTCTTCGCGCGGGCGCTGAACACTCGGCGGGGCAGCGATCTTGCCTTCTGGGCACTGGCCTCGGGACTGGCCCTCTGCAGTCACTACTTCGCCGTGTTCGCGGTGGCGATCCAGGCGGTCTGGCTGGCGGTCGCCCTGCGCTCGCGGTGGCGAGCGGTGCTGCCCGCGATCGGCGCCGTCGTCGCGGTCGGCCTGGCGCTGTTGCCGCTGATCTCCGCGCAGGTCAACCCGACGCACATCGGCTGGATCGACCACAGCCCCCTTCACACGCGCCTCTGGGAGACCGGGGCGAGCTTTCTGATCGGGGAGACCGGTCACGTGATCGCCGAGCCGCCGCGGGACCGCTATGCGCTGATCCCCGCCGTGCTGATCGCCGTCGCCCTGCTGCTCGCCTTCCTGCGCGGCAATGGTCGTGAGAGGCGCGGCGCCGCCCTCGGCCTGGTCGTCGGGCTGGGAGTTGTCGCGCTCGCCTCGGGGGCGGTGCTGGTCGGCAGCGACTACGTGGTCGAGCGCAACATGCTTCCCGCCCTGATCCCGCTCGGCATAGCAGCCGCGATCGGCTTGGGCGCAAGCGGGGCGCGCTATCTCGGGCCCGTTCTGGCGACGGTGCTGTGCGCGTACTGGCTCGCTTTCGACATCCACGTCACCCAGACGCCCAACCTGCAGCGCCCCGACTTCCGCGAGCTGACCGAGAGGCTGGGGCCTCCGGCCCGCCCACGGGCGATCGTCTCCTGGAAGCTCGCGGCCGACTCCATCCAGTTCTACCTTGGCGGCGATTCCCTGCGCATCTACAGCGCACCGCACCGGATAAAAGAGGTCGATGTGGTCAGCAAGCCGATTGTGGCGGGCCGTCCCGTCCCCTTACCGGCCTCTTTTCACCCGGTGGAGCGGCTGAGGCTTCAGCGCCTTACCCTTATCCGCTACGTGTCGAGACGCCCACGCGAAATCTGGTTTCACACCTTGCGCGACCTGCCGACCGGTTTTGGTCACAACGCCGTCGTGATCGACGGGGGCGCGCGGTGAACGGCGCCTCGGAGTTCGCCTACAGGGTTCGCGCCGGGGTGCGCGAGTCGGCCAACTGGGTGCAGTTGCTCAAGTTCGGTGTTGTCGGAGGCTCTGGGTACCTGGTGAACCTCGCCGTCTTCGCGGTGCTGTCCGGCAATCTCGGGATTCACTATGTGGCTGCCGCGGTGGGCGCCTTCTGCGTCGCGGTCACCAGCAACTTCCTCTGGAACCGCTATTGGACTTTCGGCGCCGGCGACGGGCCGGCGGGCTTCCAGGCGCTGCGCTTCTTCGCGGTCAGCGTCGTCTCGCTTGGGATCAATTTGGCGGTCCTCGAGTTGCTGGTTTCCAGCGCCGGAATGGGCGAGTTGCCGGCCCAGGCGGTCGCAGTCGCCGTCGCGATGCCCTTCAACTTCCTCGGCAACAGGCTCTGGACCTTCGCCGACTAGGGCCCGAATTTCGGTTGAAAAACGGGCACCTTGGGCTCCATTCTTCGGCAGCGCACCGTATAGCCTCGGCGAGTGACTGACCCTCCGCATGTAGCAGGCGTCAGCCATCGCTGGGTGGAGGCTCGGGGGCTCCGCTTCCACGTCGCCGAGGCGGGGTCCGGAACGGATGCGGTGCTGTGCCTGCACGGCTGGCCGCAGCACTGGTACGAGTGGCGCCACCTGATGCCGGCGCTGGCCGACCGCCACCGGGTGCTGGCGATGGACCTGCGCGGGTTCGGTTGGTCCGACGCGCCCCGTGACGGCTACGAAAAGGAGAACCTGGCCACCGACGTCCTCGCCGTGCTTGACGGCTTGGGGCTGGAGCGGGTGAAGCTGGTCGGCCACGACTGGGGGGGCTGGATCGGTTTTCTGCTCTGCCTGCGGGAGCCCCAGCGCTTCAGCCACCACCTGGCGCTGAACATCCTCCACCCATGGATCAGCCTGCGCGCGGTGCTGCCGCACGCCTGGCGCTTCTGGTACCAGCAGGTCATTCAGGCGCCCGTGGTCGGCTACATGGCGCACCGCAGGCAGTTCGTCCACCGGACGCTGCAGCGGTGGGTCACCGACCCCGAGGTCTGGGATGAGGAGACGCTGAGCGCCTTCGCGGACAACCTCGCGGAGCCGGACCGGGCAAGGGCAGGGGTGCAGATGTACCGGACCTTCAACCTCAGGGAGGTCCCCCGGCTGCTGGCAGGTCGCTATGGGAAGCAGCGGCTCACCGTCCCCACCCGCATCGTCTTCGGCGCGGACGACCCGGCGCTGAGCCCGGCTCTGCTCGCCGGGTACGAGCGCCACGCCGACGACATCGAGGTCGAGCTGGTTCCCGGCTGCGGCCACTTCATAGCCGACGAGCGCCCCGACCTCGTCGCCGATCGAGCACGGGTCTTCTTCGCGGCCGGGTGACCTCGAGCCAGAGAGCCCTTTCACGAGATCCGCTCTAGGACCTTGCGCTCGACCCGTGCCTTCCACGGCCAGCTCGACCGCAGCGAGGACCGTGCCGTGCCAGGTTCGGAAGTCCTTGGCGGAGAAGCGCTCGCCGATCGCCTCCTGGATGTAGGTGTTGACGTCCTTGGAGCGGACGTCATGCCAGGCGCCGCGCTCGCGAAAGACGAGCAGATCGTCCGGGCCGCTCCGCCGCCGCCGCATCGTCTCGATCGCCCGTCAACCTCCGGGTCGCGGATCGATTGGATGCGACGCTGGCCGCTCTTGGCCGGGAAGTCGAAGACCACCTCGTCCCCTGCCACGGAGACGTGCTCGCGCCGGACCGTCGCTACTCCATAGCTCTCATTGGCCTCGGCGTACTCCTCGCCGCCAATCCGGAAGAAGCCGAGGTCGAGGAGGCGAACCGCGCAGGCAAGCGCGCGCTCCCGAGGCATTCCCTCCTGCCTCAGATCCCGCCTCGCCATTTTTCGCAGGGCCGGAATGGCGGCGGCGAATCCCCGCTCCTGAACAATCGGAGCGCTTCAGCCTGGCCATGGGCATTTTCGCCGCTCGGTCACCGCGAACGTTTGCCCGCATGATGCGCTGGGTAAACCGCGAGCGTGAAGCTCATTTTCATGCCGATTGGGATCGCCGCCGGTCTCGCCGCCGGATTTGCCGCGCAGAAGGGCTTCGACCGGCTGTGGGCGATCTTCGACGACGAAGAGGCGCCGGAGCCGGATCAGCGCGACGTCCCGTACTCGAAGCTGATCCCGGCGCTGCTGCTGGAGGGCGCGATCTTCCGCGTCGCCAAAGGAATGGTCGACCATGGCACCCGCAAAGGATTCGCCCGGTTGACCGGCACGTGGCCGGGCGAAGAACGCGCTGAGGACTAGACCGACTACGAAGGAGGAGAGATGGCGGAGCTGACGACGATCGAGGAGAAGCTTGCCGAGGTGCTGGGACTGGCCCAGGCCGCGCAGGACGCGACACAGAAAGTGGAGGGCCTGGTCGAGGACCGCGCCGCCGAGGTTCTGCAGCGCATGCGCGAGGAGGCCAAGGAGACAGAGGACCGTTGCACGCAGCTGGCCGCAGAGGAAGACCCTACGAGAGCGCATGACGCACGGGGCGACCCGACTCGACGGGACGGGACGGGACGGACGCCTATTGCCTGTGAATCTCGGTGGCGGTCGCCTGAGCTCGAGGCCTCACGACGATCTCGTCCACGTTGACGTGGGAGGGGCGCGCGACCGCCCAGCGGATGCACTCGGCGACGTCCTCGGCGCGCAGCGGCTCCATTCCCTCATAGACGCGTTTCGCCGCATCCACGTCGCCGCCGAAGCGGACAAGGGAGAACTCCGTCTCCACCAGGCCGGGAGCGACCTCGGTGACTTTCACGGGTTCGCCCAGCAGCTCCAGGCGAAGCACGCGCAGCATCGCTCTCTGCGCGTGCTTCGCGGCGGAGTAGCCGGCTCCGCCCCGGTAGGTCTCAAAGGCGGCGATGCTCGTCACGCTGACTATGTGGCCATCGCCGGACTCGACGAGCGCCGGCAGCAGGGCGCGGGTCATCCTCATCGTCCCAAGCACGTTTGCCTCATACATCCAGCGCCATTGCGCCTCGTCGGCCTCGCTCAACGGATCGAGGCCGAGCGCACCGCCCGCATTGTTGACCAGCACATCGCAGCTCGGGACCTCGGCGACGAACCCGGCAACCGAGTCAGGATCGGTCACGTCGAGAGCGATCGCCTTTCCACCGAGCTCTCGCGCCACCGATTCGAGTCGCTCCAGCCGGCGCGCGCCGAGGATCACCCGGTAGCCGTCCCCGGCAAGGGACCTCGCCGTGGCTGCGCCGATCCCGCTTGACGCACCGGTGATGACCGCGGTTCGTGGCATCGCTGAGCCTAGGAAGTCCCCACCGCGTCGCTCAGAGCCCGATCAGCTCGATGCGGTAGCCGTCCGGATCGCGGACGAAGCAGATCCGGTGGCCCTCGGTGCGGCCACCCGGCCGGTACGGGGGCTTCTCGGGCTCGATGCCCTCGGCCGCGAGGCGCTCCAGCGTCCCGTCCAGGTCGTCGACGGCGAGCGCGATGTGGTTGTAGCCGGTGCCGAGCTCGTAGGAGTCGACCCCGTGGTTGTAGGTCAGCTCCAGCCGCGGGTCCTCCCCCGCCAGGCCCATGAAGACGTTGATCGCCTCATCGCCGATGGGCATCCTCCGCCGCTCCTCGAATCCGAGCTTTTCGTAAAACGCCACGGAGCGATCGATGTCGCCGATCCGGTAGCAGGTGTGGAGAAACGTCGCCATCGGTCAGGCGATTCAATCACCCGGCGACTGCCATGGAAAGCGTGTTGCGATGATCGACTCGTGATGCGTGACGGCGAACTCCTGCTGCGCCCGTTCCGGCCCACAGATGCGGAGCCCCTCAAGGCGCTCCTCGCCGAGCCCGACGTCAAACGCTGGTGGCCGGACGACGACTACGACGCCGATAGCGGCTGGGTCATCGAAGTAAACGGCGACCTCGCCGGCTGGGTCCAGTACGAGGAGGAGGCATACGAGTGGTACCCAAGCGTCGCGCTGGACATCGCGCTGACGACACCGTTGCACGGCCGCGGCTACGGCCGGCGCTCCCTCCGACTCGCGATCCAGCACTTCGTGGACACGGGTCACCACCGCTTCACGATCGACCCCGACGTCGACAACGAGCGCGCCATCCGGAGCTACGCCGTGGTCGGCTTCAAGCCGGTGGGGGTCCTGCGTGCCCACGAGCGCAAACCAGAGGGCGGCTGGAGCGACTCCCTGCTGATGGACTTGGTCGTCCTCGACGGGAAGTGGAGCTAGGCCCTCGTTGGGCTTGCGAAGCAGCCATCGCTACCTCGGACCTAGCTTCTTGAGCGCATCGAGGATTGCATCGGCCAGGTCGGCTCGCTCCACGCGGCATTTCCACCACTGATCTTTTGTTGCGTCCCTCGTAGAGGCGCTGAAGACTCGAAGACCTCGACCGTTCACGGGACGGCGAGCGAACCGCTTGCTTGGTACGAGCCACACGAACGGAAAGGTGCCCTCCTCGGCGTCTACGGGGACGAACAGCAAATAGAGGTCGGCTCGTGGCCGGAACGTGGCCGCACGGACAGTTGCGTAGAAGCGGTTCCGTTGGCTGATGCCCTTCGTTGCCATGGTGCGGCTCTTGACCTGCACAGCCAAGGTCGTTGACTTTCCGCGGCTATGGAAGACGAGATCCACGCCCTCGTCATCAACCAGACTGGTCGAGACGTTCAGCTTGAGGCCGCTGGCGAGGATGCAGGTGGCCGCGACGAGATGCTCAACGGCCTTGCCCTTTCGTGCCGAATCTTGGTCCTCCACAGCACCTCGCTTCCCTGACCTTGCCACCAGCCTTACCACGGGCATTGTGGCGATAAAGGGGGAGAGGGCGTTTCCCTGTCGCAATCGGGAAAACGCGATGCCGGAGGAGGGACTCGAACCCCCGACACGCGGATTATGATTCCGCTGCTCTAACCAGCTGAGCTACTCCGGCAGGGGACGGAATCCTAGCGGTGGCGGGTCGGCTCGCTGTTGGCTGCGGACGCGCTTGGGGCAGCAGCGCTCACGATCGCCGACCGGGCTAGCCTTCGCTCTCAATGAGCGACGATCTTGAGCGGGCGGTGCGGGCGGTTGTCCGGGACTGCCTCGGGGTCGCCGCCGGCGAGGAGGTGCTCGTTGTCTGCAACCCGGCTACGGAGGAACTCGGGGAGCGGATGCGGGGGGAGGCCCAGCAGGCTGGTGCCGACGCGACGCTGGCCGTTATCGCCGAGCGGGAGTCACACGCAGCCGAGCCGCCCGGGCCGGTAGGCGCGGCGATGGCTGCCGCCGACGTCGTCCTCGCCCCCACGATTCAGTCGCTTTCCCACACTGCCGCCCGCAAGACGGCCAGCGAGGCGGGCGCTCGCATCGCCACGCTGCCCGGCGTCACCGAGGAGATGCTCGCCAGGGTGATGAGCGCCGACATGGCGGAGCTGCGGCGCCGCGGCGCCGCGGTCGCCGCGGCCCTCGACTCCGGCCGGGAGGCGCGGATCACCTGCGCAAATGGCAGCGACCTGCGGCTGGGCCTCGAGGGGCGCACCGCGATTCCCGATGCCGGTGAGCTGACGGCTGCGGGCGCCTTCGGCAACCTGCCTTGCGGCGAGGGGTTCATCGCTCCACTGGAGGGAACGGTGGAGGGGTCGCTGGTGGTCGACGGTTCGATCGCCGCGGTGGGGCGGGTCGAGGCGCCGGTCGAGCTGACCGTTCGCCAAGGTCACCTGACAGAGGCGAGCGGCGCCGGGGGCGCAACGCTGCTGGAGCTCCTTACCGCGCATGGCCCCGACGGCACCAATGTCGCAGAGCTGGGGATCGGGACCAACGAGAAGGCGACCCTCACGGGAAACATCCTCGAGGACGAGAAGATTCTCGGTACCGCGCACGTCGCTTTCGGCGCCTCGGCGGCGATCGGCGGCACGGTGCAGGTGCCGGTCCACCTCGATTGCGTGGTGCTGAAGCCCACCGTTGAAATCGACGGCGAGGCCCTCGTCCGCTACGGCGAGCTGCTGGTCTGAGCCGTGCTGCTCGCCGTGCCCAATGTCTCCGAGGGACGCGACGCGGGTCGAATCGCGGCGATGGAGACGGCCTTTTCGCGCGGCGCCTCCCTGCTGGACCGCCATTCCGACGCCGACCATAACCGCACGGTCTTCACGCTCGCCGGCTCGCCCGGCTCCCTGCTCGACGCGCTGGCCTCAGGCGCCGAGGAGGCGATCGAGACAGTCGACATGACTTGCCACGACGGACTCCATCCGGCGATCGGGGCGCTCGACGTCTGCCCGGTCGTCTGGCTTAACCCCGCCGACCGCGCGGCCGCCCGTGCCGCGGCGATCGAGGTCGCCGCCCGGATCGGTGGGCTGGGCGTTCCGGTCTTCCTCTACGGCGAGCTGGCGACCCGCCCCGAACGCGGCGAGCGCGCCTACTTCCGCAACGGCGGCCTTGCCGAGCTGTGGGTTCGAATGGAGGGAGGGGGCCTGCGGCCCGACGGCGGCCCGGCGCTGCCACACGGCACCGCCGGCGCGACCCTGGTGACCGCTCGTCCCCCTCTCGCAGCCTTCAACGTCGAGCTGGACAGTGGGAACCTCGAGACCGCCCGGGCGGTCGCCGCCGGGCTGCGCGAGACCGGTGGAGGCCTGGCCGGGGTACGGGCGATCGGGCTGCCGCTCTCCAACGGGCGCACTCAGATCTCGACCAACGTCCACGACCCGTTCGCGGCGCCGCTGGGGAGCGTGGTGGAGCAGGTGCGTGCCCTCGCCGCGCCGCTCGGCGCCCGCCCCGTGGAGGCCGAGCTGATCGGCCTCGTCCCCGAGGCCGCCCTTGCCGGTTACCCCGAAGACGTGCCGATCCGCGGCTTCGATCCCGCACAGGACACGATCGAACAACGGTTGCCCTCTCGGACCGACTAAATTCAGATCAATGGCCCAGACCAGGAAGAAGCGCAATCGCAAGCGGCGCGGCACACAGGGCGGCCGCATCGACACCACCCGCCGTGCCGCCCGCCCCCGCAATCGCGCGGAGGCCAAAGCGCGCGCCCGCGCCGGCCGCAAAGCCGCCCCTCGGGCGGACGCGCCACCCACCTGGCGCAGCGCGATCATCCGCGGCCTTGTCGCCGCCATCGTCTTCTTCGCGCTCTTGTTGCTGGCCTTCGGACGCCCCATAGGGGAGGCGTTGGCCCTCAGCGGCTTCATGCTGGTCTTCTACATTCCCGCCGGCTACTACATCGACACGATGATGTGGCGGAGGCGAGAGCGGGCCAGGTTGCGCGCCCGGGAGAAATAGTGGCCCTCGACGTCGAGATGCTCACCGTTGGGCAGATCGCCGAAAACTGCTTCCTGTTTCGCAAAGAGGGCTCCGACCGGGCGCTGATCGTCGACCCCGGAGAGGAGCCCGACCGCATTCTCGCCGCGGTCGAGCAGATGGGGGCGACGGTCGAGGCGATTCTCCTCACCCACTGTCACTTCGACCACATCGGCGCCGTCGCCCCTGTGGCGAAGGCCACCGGCGCACCGGTCTACTGCCCGGAGATCGAGGTCCGGCTTCTCGCCGACATCATGGCCTTCGTCCCCTGGGAGGGATTCGGCCCGTATGAGAGCTATCAGGCCGACGAGAGGGTGAAGGGAGGGGAGAAGCTGGAGCTGGCGGGACTGGAGCTGGACGTCATCTTCACTCCCGGCCACAGCCCCGGCCACGTCACCTACTCGGTGCCTGAGGAGAACGCGATCTTCTCCGGCGACGTGCTCTTTCAGGGCTCGGTCGGGCGGGTCGACCTGCCCGGCGGGGACGGGCCGACCCTGATGCGCTCGATTGGCTCCCTGCTCGAATCCCATCCTGACGAGACGACCGTCTACCCGGGCCACATGGGGATCACGACGCTGGGCGCCGAGCGCGCCTCCAATCCGTTCCTCCTGGAACTGGCGCGATAGCGGCCCCGCCGCGTCGATAAGGTCGCGCCACACCGTGAGCGCCAAGTACCAGGCACCCCGTGGGACCTTCGACGTCCTGCCCGCGCAGGCCCGCGCCCGCGCGCGGGTAGAGGCCGCCGCCGCGGCGATCTTCGCCCGGGCCGGCTACGAGCCGATCGCCACGCCGGCCTTCGAGGACACCGAGCTGTTCGAGCGCGGGGTCGGCCGCTCCACCGACATCGTCCGCAAGGAGATGTTCACCTTCGAGGACAAGGCCGGGCGCAGCATCACCCTGCGCCCGGAGGGGACGGCGCCGATCTGCCGCGCCTACCTGGAGCACGGCATGCACAAGCTGGCGCAGCCGGTGAAGCTCTCCTACGTCGGCCCCTTCTTCCGTCACGAGCGCCCCCAGGCGGGTCGCTACCGTCAGTTCCACCAGATCGGCGCCGAGGCGATCGGCACCGACTCGCCGCTGGCCGACGCCGAGTCGATCATGCTGCTCGCCGACCTGCTGGTCGAGCTGGGCGTGCCGGGGGTGGAGCTGCGGCTGGGCAGCCTCGGCTCGCTCGGCTCCCGCCGCGCCTACCTGGACGAGCTCAAAGCGCACCTGCGCGCCCACGAGGCGGAGCTGTCGGAGGACGTGCGCGAGCGGATCGACGTCAACCCGCTGCGAGCCTTCGACTCCGACGACGGGGGGACGCAAGCGGTGATGGCGAGCGCGCCGACGATCGTCGAGCGGCTCGATGGCGAGGACGCCGAGCACTTCGGCGAGGTGCGCGCCCTGCTCGACGCGGCAGGGGTGGCGTACGCGATCGACCCGACCCTGGTGCGTGGGCTCGACTACTACACGCGGACGATCTTCTCCTTCGTCTGCTCGGGCCTCGGCGCCCAATCGGAGGTCGGCGGCGGGGGCCGCTATGACGGGCTGATCGAGCAATTGGGCGGGTCGGCGACCCCCGCGGTGGGTTGGGCGGCGGGGATCGAGCGGATCCTCCTGGCGCTGGGCGAGGAGGGTGAGGCACCGGGCCGCGATGCCTTCGTCGCCATCGCCGACGACGGCCAACGGCAGCGGGCGATGGTGCTGGCAAGCGAGCTGCGCCGCGCCGGCCTTTCGGCCGAGGTCGACCTCGCCGGGCGCGGCCTGAAGGGGCAGTTGAAGCACGCCGACCGAATCGGCGCACGGCGGGTGCTGATCCTCGAAGCCGACGGCTCCGCGCAGCTGCGCGACATGGCATCGGGAGAGCAGCGCGACGTGGACACCGCGAAGCTGGTCGACGAGCTGACGGGGGGAGAGGCGTGAACGAGTTCCCGGCGCTGCGCGCCAACGGATACCGCGACACGTGGTGCGGGCAGGCACTCGGCGAGAGGGTCGACTCCGAGGCGCGCATCGCGGGGTGGGTTCACCGCCGCCGCGACCACGGCGGCCTGATCTTCATCGACCTGCGCGATCGCACCGGCTTGGTCCAGCTCGTCTTCCACCCGGACACCGCCGGGGAGGCGTTCCAGCTCGCCCACAAGCTGCGCGCCGAGGACGTGCTGAGCGCAGCCGGGACCATCGTGCGCCGCTCCGAGGACACGGTCAACCCGGATCTGCCTACGGGCGAGGTCGAGCTGAGGGTCAGCGCGGCCGAGCGGCTCGCCGACGCCGAGACCCCGCCCTTTCAGATCGAGGGCTTCTCGGGCGAGGTCGGCGAGGACGCGCGGCTGCGCCACCGTTATCTCGACCTCCGCCGCGATCAGATGCGCGACGCGCTGATCCTTCGCCACCGGGTGACCGCGGCGATGCGCGAGTTCCTCGACGCCAAGGGCTTCCTCGACGTCGAGACCCCCGTGCTCACCCGTTCCACGCCCGAGGGTGCCCGC
>CAZHZI010000038.1:0-15981 GCA_964536955.1 uncultured Conexibacteraceae bacterium | reverse complement strand
TGATCGGCTACCGCCGCTTCGGCCACAACGAGACCGACGAGCCCGCCTACACCCAGCCGCAGATCGCCGCCGCGATCAAGGCCCACCCGCCGGTCTCCGAGGTCTACGCGAAAAAGCTGGTCGAGGAAGAGGTCATCGCCGAAGAGGACGTCGAGCGTCTCACCAAGGAACGCCACGACGAGATGTCCGCCGCGCTGAAGGATCTGCGCCGCAGGATGGAGCTTGGCGACTACGAGGATCCGACGGTCACCACGACCACCACCGGCGAGCTGGACCGAAGCGCAAGCCCCCCGGTTGAAACCGCCGTCCAGATCGAGAAGCTGCGCGAGCTGAACGAAGCGCTGATCGAGGTGCCGGAGAGCTTCACCATTCACCGCAAGCTGCGCAAGCCGCTGTCCAAGCGGGTGGAGGCGCTGGAAAAAGGAGGGATCGAGTTCGGCCACGCCGAGGCGCTCGCCTTCGCCACCCTGCTTACCGACGGAGTCCACATCCGCCTCACCGGCCAGGACACCGAGCGCGGCACCTTCTCCCACCGCCACCTCGTCCTCCACGATGAGAACACCGGACTCGAGTACTGCCCGATGCAGTCTCTGGACGATGCCTCCGCCCCCTTCGAGCTCTACAACAGCCCTCTTTCGGAGATCGCCTGCCTCGGCTTCGAGTACGGCTACTCGGCGGCGAACCCCAACGCGCTGATCCTCTGGGAGGCGCAGTACGGCGACTTCGCCAACGCCGGCCAGGTGATCATCGACACCTTCATCGCCTCCGGAGAGGCGAAGTGGGGTCAGACCAGCCGCCTCACCCTGTTGCTGCCGCATGGCTACGAGGGATCGGGGCCCGAACACTCCAGCGCCCGCATCGAGCGTTTTCTGGCGCTCGCCGCCGAGGGCAACATTCGTATCGCCTACCCCACCACCGCCGCCCAGTACTTCCACCTGCTGCGTCGCCAGGCGCTGATCCGCAAGCCCCGTCCCCTGATTGTCTTCACCCCCAAGGGGCTACTGCGCCTCGACCGTGCCGCCGCCTCTCCCGAGGAGCTGACCAAGGGGCACTTCCACTTCATCCTCGACGACTCGGCCGCCGAGGAGCGCCGCGAGAAGGTGGAGCGCCTGATTCTGTGCACGGGCAAGGTGTACTTCGACATGGACGCCAGCGATCGCCGCGCCCAGGCCGAAAACGTCGCGATCGCCCGGGTCGAGCTGCTCTATCCGTTCGCCCGGGAACAGCTGACCGAGCTGATCGCCTCCTACCCGAACCTGAAGGAAATCGTCTGGGTGCAGGAGGAGCCGCGCAATATGGGCGCCTGGAAGGTGATGTCACGCCGTCTCCCCGATCTGCTGCCCGAAGGTGTGGAGCTCGACTACGTCGGCCGCCCGACCCGCGCAAGCCCGGGTGAGGGGTACTCGGTCGCTCACGCTCGCGAGCAGGAGCGCATAGTCCTCACCGCCCTGACTCCCGCCAGCTGATGCGAAAGCCCGTGCCGGGGCGGCTGTTCGTGTGGGTCAAGCGCCTCTCCTGGGTCGAGCTGGCGGTCTTCGCGGGTCTGATCGCCTTCTGGCTCGTGCCTGGGTTCGAAACCGAGACGATGGTGTTCGGGTGGGCGCACGGGCTTGGGTTCATCGTGCTGTGTGTGGTGATCTGGCTCGCCTGCATCAGGCGCGAGGCGCCATACACCTTGCTGGCGGCGACTCTCACACCCGCCGGGCCGGTCGGCAGCGTGCTGGGTATCGAGCTGATCGAACGTAAGGGGTGGGGTGTGGGGGATCACCCACATGACGCTGGGGAATCCCGTAAAAACGCCGAACCTGCTTGACCCCGACCGACTGACGCGGTATAGGTATGGGCGTGACTGTTTTCCCTGGGCAGTCCCGCGCAGGGGAGCAGCTGCGTCGGCATCCCTCCCTGGCTACCGACGCGTAGGTGCGGTGCGGGTCGCGCGGACCCCCCTGCCTCCCGCGGCTCGCACCGCGCCCCTTCTTCCGTTTACCTAGCCCCTGAGGCTTCTCAGAACGGTTTGAAGGATCCCGCCGTTCTGAAAGTAGTTGACTTCGTTTGGGGTATCGAGGCGGACCGTCGCTTCGAAGCGGTTCGGGTCTGCGCCGTCGCGCTTCGCGGTCACAGTCACCGACTTCGCGGCCCCGTTCTGGAGATCGCCGATGTCGACGACCTCCTCGCCGGTCAGGCCGAGGGACCTCACACTCTCTCCCGCGGGGAACTGCAGGGGCAGCACTCCCATGCCGATCAGGTTCGATCGGTGTATCCGCTCGAAGCTTTCGGCGATCACCGCGCGCACCCCCAGCAGCTTGGTGCCCTTCGCCGCCCAGTCGCGCGAGGAGCCGGAGCCGTACTCCTTGCCGGCCAGCACCACCAGCGGAACGCCCTCGTCGGCGTACGCCATCGCCGCGTCGTAGATCGTTGTCTCCTCGGCGTCGGGAAAGTGAAGTGTGAAGCCGCCCGCGCGCTTCACCAGCAGGTTGCGAAGGCGGATATTGGCGAAGGTGCCGCGGATCATCACCTCGTGGTTGCCGCGGCGGGAGCCGTAGGAGTTGAAATCGCGCGGCTGCACGCCCTGCTCGATCAGCCACCCGCCCGCAGGGCTGTCTTTTTTGATCGCTCCGGCGGGTGAGATGTGGTCGGTGGTGATCGAGTCGCCGAGCAGCCCCAGCACCCGGGCTCCCCCGATCGGCTCGACCCCAGGCGGCTCGGCGGGCATCCCCTCGAAGAAGGAGGGGCGGCGCACGTAGGTCGACTCCGGCCAGGTGTAACGGTCCTCCTGCGGCACCTCGACCGCGTTCCAGTTCTCGTCTCCGGCGTACACCTCGCCGTAGTTGCGGGTGAACATCTCCGCCTCGATTGAGCGACCGACGAGATCCTTCACCTCGACGGGATCGGGCCAGAGGTCCCGCAGGAAGACGGGCGTGCCGTCGCTGTCCTCGCCCAGGGGCTCGGTGGTTAGATCGAGGTCCATCCTCCCGGCCAGCGCATAGGCGACGACCAGGGGAGGGCTGGCCAGGTAGTTCGCCTTGACGTCCTGGTTTATCCGTCCTTCGAAGTTCCTGTTCCCCGAGAGAACCGCGCAAACGGCCAAGTCCTTCTCTTCGACGGCGGCGGAGATCGCCGGCGGCAGCGGTCCGGAGTTGCCGATGCAGGTCGTGCATCCGTACCCGACCAGGTTGAACTGCAGCTGGTCGAGATATTCGGTCAGCCCTGCCTTCTCCAGGTAGTCGGTGACCACGGTCGAGCCCGGCGCCAGCGACGTCTTCACCCACGGCTTGCGGGCCAGCCCGCGCTGCACGGCGTTGCGCGCCAGCAGTCCGGCGCCGATCATCACGCTCGGGTTGGAGGTGTTGGTGCAGCTGGTGATCGCCGCGATGACCACGTGGCCGTTATCCAGCTCGAAGGTCGTTCCATCCTCGAGCGTCACCTCCACCTCGTCCCCCCTGCGGTTCTCCCGGGTCGCGAGCGGAGCGCCGCTGACGGCGGGGCGCGGCTTGCCCTTCCCGTCGTCGTGGTCCTCGGCCGGGGGGTCGGAGGCGGGAAAGGACTCCATGCTCGCCTCGTCCACCGAGTTGACCCGCTGCTCCACCGCGTCGGGGTCGAACTCCGCGAGCACCTCAAGGAAGGCCTCCTTGGCCTGCGACAGCGGCACCCGGTCCTGGGGCCGTTTCGGCCCGGCGATGCTCGGCACCACGTCGCCAAGGTCGAGTTCCAGCACGTCGGAGAAGACCGGGTCCGGGGAGTCGGCCTCGTGGAACATCCCCTGCTCGCGCGCATAGGCGTCGACCAGCTCGATCGTCTCGGTCGGCCGCCCGGTGAGGCCCAGGTAGCGCAGCGTCTCGGCGTCGACCGGGAAGATCGCACAGGTCGAGCCGAACTCGGGGGACATGTTCCCGATCGTCGCTCGGTCGGCCAGCCCCAGCGTCGGCAGCCCCGGGCCGAAGAACTCGACGAACTTGCTGACCACGCCCCGCGCCCGCAGCATCTCGGTGACGGTCAGCACCAGGTCGGTCGCCGTCGCCCCCTCGGGCAGCTCGCCGCTCAGCTTGAAGCCCACCACCTGGGGCAGCAGCATCGAGATCGGTTGGCCCAGCATCGCCGCCTCGGCCTCGATTCCCCCGACTCCCCAGCCCAGCACACCCAGGCCGTTGACCATCGTCGTGTGGGAATCGGTGCCGACCAGCGTGTCGGGGTAGGCCTGGGTCACGCCGTCGCGCTCGCCGCTGTAGACGACCTGGGCGATGTGCTCGAGGTTCACCTGATGGCAGATCCCGGTCGCCGGCGGGACCACGCTGAAGTTGTCGAACGCCCCCTGCCCCCACTTCAGGAAGGAATAGCGCTCGCGATTGCGCTCGAACTCGCGCTCCGCGTTGACGGCGAAGGCGCCCGCGTTGCCGAAGGCGTCGACCTGCACCGAGTGGTCGATCACCAGGTCGACGTCGACCAGCGGGTTGATCGCCGCCGGGTCGCCGCCGATCTCCTCCATCGCGTCGCGCATCGCGGCCAGGTCGACGACCGCCGGGACGCCGGTGAAGTCCTGCATCAGCACCCGAGCCGGCTGGAACGGAATCTCGATGCTGGGCTCGGCGGCCGGGTCCCAGCCGGCGATCGCCTCTACGTCGGCGGCCGAGGCGCCCCGCCCGTCCTCCAGTCGTAGGACGTTCTCCAGCAGCACCTTGATCGAGAAGGGCAGTCGTCCCACGTCGAAGCGGTCCGCCAGGGCGTCCAGCCGGAAGACCTCGTAGTTGCGCCCGCTGACCTCGAGGGTCGAGCGGGCGCCGAAGGAGTCACTGCTCAAGGTCCCTCTCGGAGTCGTCGTCTACCTCTTGTCCGTTTGGCCGGTGGCGATGCTCTTAGCGGCCTTCTGGCCGGTCGAGCCACTCTGGATCTTCAGCGCCAGGCTCGGGCTGGCGAGCCCGAAGTGGGCCAGCGTCCGCTGCACGAGCGGGGCGACCACGACCTCCACCTTGTCCTGCTCGATCGCCCGCACGACCCCCGTCGCGACCTCTTGCGGGGTGCTGGTCCCCAGCCCGGCCGGGGACTCGGCGCCGGAGTCGGCGAACATGCCGGCCTCGCGGATGAAGCCGGGAGAGACCAGCGAGGCGCCTACGCCCGTTCCGGCGAGGTCGGATTGCAGCGCCAGCGCGAACCCGCGCAGGCCGAACTTGGTCGCGTTGTAGACGGTCGAGCGCGGGCTGGCCGCCTTCCCGGCCAGGGAGGCGACAAAGACCAGGTGCCCGGCGCCGCGCTCGCGCATGGCCGGCTCGAGCGCCCGGGCGAGCAGCATCGGCGACTCGAGGTTGACCCGCAGCGTGCCGGTCAGGCGCTCCGCCGTGAAGTCCGCCAGCCGCCCCGTGCCGGGCAGCCCGGCGTTGGCGACAAGGACATCGACGTCGCCCGCCTCAGCGGCGAGCCGCTCGGCCGCGCCGGGCTCGGCCAGGTCGGCGGGCAGCGAGCGGTGCCCCTCGCCGGGCAGCTCCGCCGCCAGCGCTTCCAGCGCCTCGGCCTTGCGCCCACTCAGCAAGAGGGTCGCTCCACGCTCCGCCAACGCTTCCGCGATCGCCCGGCCGAGGCCTCCGGTGGCCCCGGTCAGAAGCGTTGTGCGACCCGCAAGTTCCATCCCAAAGCGCAAGCTAGCACCCAGGCAGTCGACAGGAACTTGGAGTTCTATGTGCGAAAGGCGACAAAATGTTTGTTTTCTGTGAGCAGACGGCCGGGCGATCGTCTACACTGCCGCCGTTCCACATAACCGAAACGCCGAATCCCGTGCGCATGGAGGCGCCGCGGGAACGGGGGAACCACGTTTTCGGGGCTAACCCGCCTCATCAGGCGGGAGCGCAGGCTCCTTTCGCGCTAGCCCGACAGCTAACCCCGTAGGCCGACGAAGGAGATCGGTTTGCACATGCATCAGAAACTCAAAGCGGGGCTTGCGGCAGCTGGGGCAATGGCCGCGATCGCCCTCGCGGCGCCTGTCGGCGCATCCGCGGTTCCAGGCGGTTGCGGCGGAGGTGGGCTCACGCCGGCCGCAGCGGACATCTGCACCCCCACGGCCACGGCTCGGCTGCTGCCCAACGGCATGGTGATCCCCCCCAAGGCCGCCCCTGCCCGCGTCAAGGCGGTCATCGCCGCCGCCAACCGCATCCGCAGCAAGCCCTACGTCTGGGGCGGTGGCCACGGCCGCTGGTGGGACCGCGGCTATGACTGCTCGGGGGCCGTCAGCTTCGCCCTTCATGGCGGCGAATTCATCGACAGCCCCCTCCCCTCTGGCCCGATGGCCAGCGGCTGGGGCGCCCCCGGCGAGGGTCGCTGGATCACGGTCTACGCCAACGGCGGCCACGCCTACGCGGTCATCGCCGGCATCCGCTGGGACACGTCGGGCAACACCGGCGGCAGAACCGGCCCGCGTTGGCACCTGGACCTGCGCGACAACGTCGGCTTCACAGCCCGCCACCCAGTCGGCTACTGACCTAAGGGGACCGACCTACTTCCGCTGTTCCTTTTCCTCTCTATGAGGAGATAGCGAACAGTGGAAGTAGGATTTGCCCCGCCGTTGCTGGCGGCTAAGGGTTGGTGAGGAGGCGACGGATGGTCGCGATCGTCTTCTCGGGCTCATCATCGATCTGCGCCCAGGTGATCCGCAGCACGCGATAGCCGCCCAGCGCGAGATCGCGGTCTCGGCGTCGATCGCGGTCGAAGGCGACCGGGTTGTCGTGGAATGCGCGCCCGTCGGCTTCAACGACGAGGCGCCGTTCCGGCCAGAGGAGGTCGACCTCCATGCGTCGTCCGGCGGCCCTTACCTCCTGGTTGCAGAGCGGGGCGGGGAGATCGTGCGCGGCGATCAACGAAAGTAGTCTTGCCTCCAGGGCGCTCCGCAGGCGAGGTGGGGCGGTATGGGCACGCCAGTCCTTCAAAACCACGCGCAGAAGCACGCTGCCGCGCCGACGTCGACGGGCAAGCACCGAATCGACGGTCGGCACGTCGAGCAAACCCAGAACCGCCGCTGTCTCCACAAGCCTGCGCAACGATCGCTCTTCCAGCGAGCCGGCGAGGTCGACCAAGGTGCGAGAGGGACTCGTGCAGGGGATGGCGTCGCGAATCACGCCCTCGTCCGGCGCCAGGAGTGGAACGTGTCGCCTGCGGATGCCGGCGACCTTCCGGCCCGACTGTCCGGGCGCGATCACGTTGACCGTGCTGAGTGGACGATCCCAAAGTCCCAAGAGCGCCGCGGCGGTGCCGTGGGAAACCACGGTCCCGTCACCACACGCAAGGACGGCGGCGAGCATGCGCCCGTTCCTTCCGACCCGGGGATGACCGACCACAAAGGCACCCCGGAAGACAGAATGGAGCCGACCGGTGGCCATGCTGTGTTCGATCGCGGAATCCGTCATGCCCATTTGGCGCAGCTGCTTCCCCGACACGACCCCGTGCTGATGCGCAGCCAGCGCTGCCACCCGCCACCACTTCCCGCTCCGGCTGTTCCTTTCACCCGCTATGCAGGCATAAGGAGCAGCGGAACTGGGATTCGCCCCCATGGCCCACGCGGAATGGGTACTCCACTGCGGCCAACCGGCCCGGGTGGGTTTGTCCTTGCTTTCCTGACCCGCTCGGATAACGTCTACATGTAACTGCTCCACCATCCGACATCCGCTTGGACAACCTCACCAAGCGCTACGGCGAGGTGGTTGCGGTTGCGGGAATTGACCTGGAAATCCGACGGGGGGAGTTCTTTACGCTGCTGGGGCCGTCCGGCTCCGGCAAGACGACCACGCTGCGGATGATCGCCGGCTTCGAGAGTCCCACCTCCGGGACGATCGAGCTGGCCGGCGAAGACGTCGGCGGCGTGCCGCCCTACGACCGGGCCGTCAACACCGTCTTCCAGGACTACGCCCTGTTCCCACACATGACCGTGGGAGAGAACGTCGAGTACGGCCTGCGTGTCGCCCGCGTTGCCAAGGCCGACCGCGCCAAGCGTCGCGACGAGGCGCTGGAGATGGTTCGCCTCCCCGGCTATGCCGATCGCAAGCCGGGTGAGCTGTCTGGGGGGCAGCGCCAGCGCGTCGCGCTCGCCCGGGCGATCGTCAACCGCCCCAAGGTCCTGCTGCTCGACGAGCCGCTCGGCGCCCTGGATCTGAAGCTGCGCGAGCAGATGCAGGTGGAACTGAAGACGATCCAGGGCGAGGTCGGGATCACCTTCGTCTACGTCACCCACGACCAAGACGAGGCGCTCACGATGAGCGACCGGATCGCCGTCTTCAGCGAGGGTCGCGTGGAGCAGGTCAGTCCGCCGGTCGAGCTCTACGAGCGCCCGGCCAACGAGTTCGTCGCGAGCTTCGTCGGCGTCTCCAATCTGCTCGAGCGCGACGGCGAGCGCTTCACGATCCGTCCTGAGAAGGTCCAGCTGATCGACCCCGCCGCCACGCCGAACGGACTGCGCACCGAACGCGGCCGTGTCGCCGACGTCGCCTACGCCGGCATGGTGACCCGCTACACGATCGCCCTCGACGCCGGGGGGGAGCTTCAACTCGTACGTCAGAACGTGGAGAGCACGTCCCTGGACGCTGCCTCTGAGCGGGGGAAGGAGGTCCTGGTGGGCTGGCGCCCGGAGCAAGCGGTCGCCGTCCGCGGGCAAACGAAGACACAGGAGGGATCATCATGAGGAAAGAGCACCCCGCGCGCACGGCATGGCTCGTTGTGGCGGGTCTGGTCGCTTTCATGTTGCTGCTGGCCGGCTGTGGCGGCGGGGACGACGACGAGACGACCGCCGCCCAGCTGCAGAAGGTGGGCAATCCCGAGGGCGAGCTGGACCTGATCGGCTGGGCCGGCTACATCGAGGACGGCTCGACAGATCCCAGCGTCGACTGGGTGACCGACTTCGAAAAGCAGACCGGCTGCCAGGTCAACGCGAAGATCGGCAACACCTCGGACGAGATGGTCCAGCTGATGCGGACCGGTCAGTACGACGGGGTGTCGGCGTCCGGCGACGCGACGCTGCGGTTGATCGAGGGGAACGACGTCGATCCCGTCAACACGGACCTCGTCCCCAACTACGAGGACGTCTTCCCCGGCCTCAAGGAGCAGCCGTACAACAGCGTCGACGGCCAGATGTACGGGATCCCGCACGGCCGCGGGGCGAACCTGCTGATGTACAACACGGACACGGTCAAGCCGCCGCCCGGGGACTCCTGGAGCGTTGTCTTCGATCCCGAGCAGGCGAGCAAATACAAGGGCAAAGTCACCGCGTACGACAGCCCGATCTACATCGCGGACGCGGCGCTGTACCTGAAAACGCACCGGCCCGAGCTGGGGATCGACGACCCCTATGAGCTCGACCAGGAGCAGTTCGACGCGGCGATCGACCTGCTCAAGCAGCAGCGCGAGAATATCGGCGAATACTGGGCCGACTTCACCAAGGAGATCCAGTCATTCGCCAACGGCGACACGGTGGTGGGGACCACCTGGCCCTATCAGTACCTGACGCTGAAAGCGGAGGGCAAACCGATCAACGCCGTCTATCCCTCCAAAGAGGGCTCGACCGGATGGTCGGACACCTGGATGATCAGCTCGGAGGCAAAACATCCGAACTGCATGTACCTGTGGATGGACCACATCGTCTCGCCGAAAGCGAACGCGCAGGTCGCCGAGTGGTTCGGTGAGGCGCCCGCCAACGCGAAGGCGTGCCAGTTCACCGAGAACAAAAACCACTGCAACGAATACGACGCAGCGGGCAAGAAATACCTGGACGACCTCTACTACTGGAAGACGCCGCTCTCCGACTGCGGCGACGACCGTGGTGAGGTCTGCCAGGACTACAACGCATGGGTCCAGGGCTGGACCGAGGTGAAGGGCTGACGGGCCGCAGGCTCGCCAACCTGTTCCATGGGCGCCCCCGCCTTCAGGCGGGGGCGCTCCTTACCGGGCCGGTCGGCTGGCTGGTGGTCGGCTATCTCGGGTCGCTGGCGGTGCTTCTGGTCACCGCCTTCTGGTCGACCGGTGAGCTGAGCGGCGAGATCCAGCGCACCGCGACGCTGGGCAACTTTCAGCAGATCGCCGACGAGCCGGTCTACCGCGACGTGGCCGGCCGGACGATTCTTATCGCCGGCCTGGTCACGGTCACCGACGCCGTGCTCGCCTTCCCGCTCGCCTTCTACATGGCCAAGGTCGCCAGACCGCGCACCCGCGGCCTGCTCGTCGTCGCGGTGATGGTGCCGCTCTGGTCCGCCTACCTGGTGAAGGCCTACGCGTGGCGCACGATCCTCAGCGAGGACGGGCCCCTCAACTGGGCGCTCGCCCCGCTCGGGCTGAGCGGTCCCGGCTACGGCCTGGTCGCGGTCTGGCTGGTGATGAGCTACCTCTGGCTCCCCTACATGGTGATCCCGATCTACGCGGGGCTGGACCGGATATCGGACTCCCTGCTCAACGCCTCCGAGGATCTACGCGCGAAGCCGACCTACACCTTCCGCCGGGTGATCCTGCCGCTCGTCTTCCCGGCCGTGGTGGCGGGCTCGATCTTCACCTTCTCGCTCACCCTCGGCGACTTCATCGCCCCCAGCCTGGTCGGCTCGGGCGAGCAGTTCATCGGCACCGTCGTCTACTCGACGATCACCACCAACCTGCCGCTGGCGGCGGCCTTCGCGACGGTGCCGATCGTGGTGATGGTCGCCTACCTGATCGGCGCGCGGCGGCTGGGAGCGTTCCAGCATGTGTGAGAAGGGGCCCGCGTGACGCTGTCGCCGGGGGCAGGTTGGCTGCTGGTGGGCGCCGCCGGGGTGACCCTCGCGTTCCTCTACGTGCCACTGCTCGTGATCGGCGTGGACGCGTTCAGCACCGCGACGACCCTGGAGTGGCCGCCGCCCGGCTTCACCACCCACTGGTTCGGCGACGCGATCTACAACGCGGGCGCCCGCGCCGCCTTCTACAACTCCCTGAAGGCGGGGATGGCTGCGACCGCTGTCGCCCTGGTGCTGGGGACGCTGGGCTCGCTGGCGGTGGCGCGGCACCGCTTCTTCGGGCGCGAGACGATCTCCTTCCTGGTCATCCTGCCGATCGCGCTGCCCGGGATCGTCACGGGGATCGCGCTCAACTCCACCTTCACCCAAGTGCTGGGCATCGACCTCAGCCTCTTCACGATCGTCGTCGGCCACGCCACCTTCTGCATTGTCGTCGTCTACAACAACGTGCTGGCCCGCCTGCGGCGCCTGTCCACCTCGTTCGAGGAGGCCTCGGCCGATCTCGGCGCCCACACCTGGCAGACCTTCCGCCTCGTCACCCTGCCGAACCTGCGCACCGCCCTGGTGGCCGGCGGCCTGCTCGCCTTCGCCCTCTCCTTCGACGAGATCATCGTCACCACGTTCACCGCGGGCAGCGGCCAGCAGACCCTGCCGATCTGGATCTTCACCAACCTCTCCCGCCCCAACCAGCTGCCGATCGTCAACGTCGTCGCGGTGCTGGTGATCCTGATCTCGATCGTCCCCGTCTACCTCGCCTACCGCCTCACCCGCGAGGAAGGCGGCGCGGTGGCGGGGCGTGGTGGGCGCCTACGCGGTGGCGGCATCGAGACCAAGGCAACCGCGGTGCCTTGAGAGGTCAGCCGTTCAGGCCGGGGACCGGGTGGCCGTGCTTGACGATGGCGCAGCTGGTGGGAGGCGGGTCGAAGGGATCGGTCAGGGCCCGGCCAGTCGGCTTTTTGCCGCGAGCGCACTGGACGACCTGGTCGCGGACGCCATCCCGGGCGTCGACGATATCGTCGCCGCCACGGCCGTAGAAGCGGTCGGCGCCGGGCTGGCCGAGCATGCTGTTGGCGCTGCCGTCTCCGATCAGGACGTCGTTGTCGAAGGACCCCTCGATGTCCTCGTTGGAGCGGGCGAGCTGAACGCGGTTGCAGCCGCGAATCACGTCGATGTAAGCCACACCCTGGGCGAGGGAGACGATCAGCAGCCCGGGGTGGGCACCGGTCTCCGCAAAGGAGGCGTCGTCGCGGCCTGGGCCTCCGACGATGCGTCCACCGGCGCAGCCGCCGCCCGCGGCAAGCAGGTCTCCGTGCTTTCCGCCGTATAAGGAGGTGGGGCCGGGAATGCCGCCGACCAGGCCGTCGGCGCCGGCCTCGCCGTAGAGTCGGTCGGCGCCTGTGCCGGACTCGATCAGGTCGTCTTCGGGGCCGCCTCGAATGACGTCGTCGCCGGGCCCCCCGGCCAGCCGGACATTCTCGACTCCGGTGAGAGAGCCCTCGACGCGAAGGCGGTCATTGCCGGGGCCGAGGTCGGCCATGATCCAGCGGGCCGGGCCGCCAGCGGGGCAGAGCGCCTGAGCGGTGTCGTCAATGACGCGATCGCAGCCGGGACCAAGGGCGATGCCTTTTGCGGCGGTGACCGCGAAGGTGGCGGAAGGCTCGTCGAAGGCGATCGTGAAGTCGTCGCGGTTGCCGCCGCCGACGATGGCGAGGCCGCCACCCCCGCCCGTGGTGGTGTCCAGCTCTACATAAGCGGAGCCTTTGGGAGGGCGCTCGCGACCGCAGGAAACACGCGCCGGGCCACCCTTGCAACCGTCCTTGCCCTGGCCGCCGTCGAGCGTGTTCGGCCCCTTGCCGCCAAAGATGCGGTCGTCACCGGGGCCGCCGTGGATGACGTTCCCACGCGGGTCGCCGATCAGCACGTCGCGGAAGGCCGAGCCCTCGATGTCCTCGAAGCGGAAGAGCTTGTCGTGACCGTCGCCGCGGGCGCGATGGGTCGCGAGGGAGACGCGAACGCCCGCGCCGTTGTTGGCGGCGATGTCGGTGGCGAAGGAGGCGGTGTCGCCGCCGCCGGAGCCCCCGTCCATCCGGTCCCAGCCATAGTCGCCGTGGACGAGGTCGCCGCTGCCGGCGCCGCCGTTGAGGATGTCGATGCCGAGGCTTCCGGCTGCCTCGTCGGCGTCGCCGGGGCCGCCGTTGACATGGTCGTCGCCGAGGTCGCCGATGGCCATGTCCCCGCCCCCCGCGCCGCCGTCGACCGTGTCGTTGCCACGACCGCCGTGGATGAGGTCGGCGCCGGGACCGCCGCAGATCAGGTCGTTGCCGAGGCTGCCGATGATCGTGTCGTCCCCCAGCCCGCCCCAGATGACGTCGCGGCCCGGCGTCCCGCGCAGCTGGTCGTCCTTGTCGGTCCCGACGATCTTCGGCTGGCGCCCGTGGCAGCGCGGCTCGTCATCCCGCGCCGGCGCGGCGGCGCCGCTCGAGACAACCCCAACCCCCAGGAGCACAGCGACGACGGCTATCCCCCTGGCAAGCCCCTTCACCAGCGAATCGTACCTGGGGCACACCCAGGCCTGGCGTGACGGGCTCTCAGAGTTGGGTGGCGAGGAGGGCGGCGGTCGCGGTGAGAACAGCCGCGAGCATGCCGCCGCAGAACTGGATCAAGATGCGCTGGAGGGCGTCGAAACGAGCGTGGAGTCCGTCGAAGCGCATCTCTGCCTGCTGCTGTACACCGTCGAAGCGGGCGTCCATCTGCTGCTGCATGCCGTCGAAGCGCGTACCCATCTGCTGCTGCATGCCGTCGAAGCGGGCGTCCATCTGCTGCTGCACACCGTCGAAGCGCGTGTCCATCTGCTGCTGCATGCCGTCGAAGCGGGTGTCCATGCGCCGCCCGAGGTCATCGACCTTGTGATTCAGGTCGTCGAGGCGCTCGTCTGTCCAGCTCTCCCTCATCGCCTCCATGATGGCAGCCTAGACGACAAAACGTTTCGGGTGGGCGCCTGAAATGTCACAAAAGTGCAACAACCCGGCGGCTACTCGAGGTTGATCATCACGTGCTTGATTTCCGTGTAGTCCTCGAGCGCGTAGATCGAGAGGTCCTTGCCGTAGCCGGACTCCTTGTAGCCGCCATGGGGCATCTCGGAGACGAGCGGAATGTGGTCGTTGATCCAGACGCAGCCGAACTGCAGGGCTTTGGCGACGCGCATCGCGCGACCGACGTCGCGGGTCCAGACCGACGACGCGAGGCCGTAGCGGGTGCCGTTGGCCCACTCGATCGCCTTCTCCTCGTCCGAGAACGGCTGCACGGTGATCACCGGGCCGAAGATCTCGTTCTGGACCATTTCGTCGGATTGCTCCAGGCCGGCGACCACCGCGGGCTCCAGGAAGTAGCCAGGGAGATCGGGCTCGGACCCGCCGGTGACGACCTCGGCGTTCGAGGGCTTGCGCTCCAGGAACCCCTCCACCCGCTCGCGCTGGCGCTGGGAGTTGAGCGGCCCGAGCGTGGTGTCGGATGACATCGTGTCGCCGACCACCAGCCCCTTCGCCTGTGAGACCAGGCCGTTGACGAGGTCGTCGTAGACGCCGGTCGAGGCAAGCACCCGGGTCGCCGCGGTGCAGTCCTGGCCGGCGTTGTAGTAGCCCGTGCCGGCGATCGTCTCCAGAGCGGTCTCCATCTCGACGTCGTCGAAGACGACGACCGGGGCCTTGCCGCCCAGCTCGAGGTGGACCCGCTTGAGGCTGTCGGCGGCCGCCTTGGCGATCCACTTACCGGTCGGCGGGGATCCGGTGAGGCTGACCATCTCGACGTCGGGATGGGTGACCAGCTCCGAGCCTGCCGGCTCGCCGTGGCCGCCGATCACGTTGAGGACTCCCGGCGGAAGGATGTCGGCACACCATTCGGCGAAGAGGAGCGTGGTCAGCGGCGTGGTCTCCGCCGGCTTCAGGACGACCGTGTTGCCTGCGCCAAGCGCCGGGCCGATCTTCCAGATCGCCATCATCAGGGGGTAGTTCCAGGGGGTGATCTGGCCGACCACGCCGATCGGCTCGCGGCGGATGAAGGAGGTGTGGCCCTCCATGTACTCGCCGGCGGCGCGGCCCTCCAGACAGCGGGCCGCCCCCGCGAAGAAGCGCAGGTTGTCGGCCATCACCGGCACCTCGTCCTCGATGACGGCGCCGCGCGGCTTGCCCGCGTCGGCGGCTTCCAGGTCGGCGATCTCCTCGCCACGCTCCTCGATCAGGTCGGCCATGCGCAGCAGGGCCCGGGCGCGCTCGCCCGGCGGCGTCGCCGCCCACCCGCCGAAGGCCTTCCTGGCCGCCCCGACCGCCCGGTCGACATCGGCTTTCGTCGATAGCGGAGCCTCGGCGATCGCCTCGCCGGTCGCCGGGTTGACCACGTCCTCGGTCCCCCCCTCCACCGGGTCGACGGCCTCGCCGCCGATGAAGTTCTTCAGCTTTGCCTTCGTTGCCGTCGCCATCAGTCAACCTCCTCAATTCCGCTCGCGTGCTCTGCACTCGTGGGCGGGTCGGTTTCGATCATGCTCAGTTTGCGGTTGCTCCTGCCTTCCAGTCCCAGCGCCTCCTCGACGGGCACGTACGACGCGCCGACGCCCTCGGCGACCGCCGGGTGGGTCACCGCGCCGCTCGCCACGTTCACTCCCAGCCGAAGCCCGGGGTCGCGGCGAATCGCGCCGGCGACGCCGTGGTCGGCGAGGGCTATCGCGTAAGGCAGGGTCGCGTTGGTCAGCGCCTGGGTCGACGTGATCGGCACCGCGCCGGGCATGTTCGCGACGCAGTAATGGGTGATCCCGTCGACCTCGAAGGTCGGCTCCCTGTGGGTGGTGGGGCGCGACGTCTCGAAGCAGCCGCCCTGGTCGATCGCCACGTCGACCAGCACTGCGCCGGGCTTCATCAGCGCAAGCTGCTCGCGGCGGACGACGAAGGGGGCGCGAGCGCCGTGGACCAGCACGGCGCCGATGACGAGGTCCGCGCGGGGCAGCATCTCCTCGATCGCCAGCGTGGTCGAGTAGACGGTCGAGCAGCCGCCGGCGAAGGCCACGTCCAGCTCGCGAAGGCGGTCGACCGACTTGTCGTAGACAAAGACGTCGGCCCCCATGCCAATCGCGATGAAGGCGGCGTTCATGCCGACCACGCCGCCGCCGATCGTCATCACGTTGGCGGCGGCGACACCCGGGACGCCGCCGAGCAGAATGCCCCGCCCGCCCAGTGGCTTCTCCAGCATGAAGGCGCCGGCCTGGGTG
>CAZHZI010000037.1:0-16201 GCA_964536955.1 uncultured Conexibacteraceae bacterium | reverse complement strand
TCGCCTCGGCCAGCATCTCCTGCCGCTCCTTGACGATCCAGCGGGCCTGCTTGATCTCCTCGGGGATCGTGGCGCGCATCTGATCCAGGAGGTCGTAGATCTCCTCCCGGTCCACGCGCACTTGATCCGTCAACGGGACGGGGCGGGCGTTGTGGACGAGGTCGTCCAGCTTGTCTATGAGGACCAGAACGTCCATCAGCGAGTCGTAAGCCTACGTGTCAGCGGCATCTTTGGCGAAGAAGCCCCGATTTCCTCGGCTTTTTGCAAGCGCTCGCCCACGGCCCCTCCTTGCGGAAGCCTACCTGTCGCCCAGGCGGTCGGCCAGCGCGGTCGCCACCGGAGAGGGGACGAGATCTGACACGTCACCGCCGAAAGTCGCCATCTCCTTCACCCCGGTGGAGGAGAGAAAGCTGTAGTGGGGGGAGGCGATCACGTAGATGCTCTCGATGCCGGGATCGAGCTTTCGGTTCAGCTGGGCCATCTCGAACTCGTACTCGAAGTCGGAGATCGCCCGCAGCCCCTTGACGATCGCCGTGGCGTCGTTGTTGCGGGCAAACTCGACCAGGAGGTTGGCGAAGATCGCCACCTCGACGTTGGGAAGGTCGGCGGTCGCCTCGTCGATGAACGACATGCGCTCCTCGGCGGTGAAGAGCGTCTCCTGCTTGCGGACGGGATTGTTGACGACTCCCACCACAACCTTCTCGAAGACGTGCGAGGTGCGGGTGATGATGTCGAGATGGCCATTGGTGACCGGGTCGTAGCTGCCGGGACACACGACGTTGCCGTTGCGCACCCGCGTCACGACTTGGCCCCGTAGAAGGCGACATCGGCGGCGCCGTAGCGGCGCTGGCGCAACGGCTCCAGGGCGATGAGGCGAAGCGGGCGACGAGCGCCGCTCTCGATCACCGCGCGACCCCCCTGGGCGAGCAGGCCCGGCAGACGATTGTCAAGTTCCCCACCCACGCGGTCGGCGAGTCTATATGGGGCATCGACGAAGACGAGGTCGAAGCCGGCTGTGTCGGGGCCGGAGGGCTGCCCGGCCAGCCACCGGATGACGTCGGCGCGGACCAGCTCGACCCGCTCGCGCAGGCCGAGCCGCTCGACGTTGCCGAGCGCGGCGCGAGTGTCGCGATCGACCAGGGTCGCGCCCGCGGCGCCACGGGAAAGCGCCTCGATCGCAAGGGCGCCGGTGCCGCAGTAGAGATCGAGGACGCGAGCCCCCGCCACCCTTTCGCCGAGTGCCGAGAAGATCGCCTCGCGGACGCGATCGGACGTCGGGCGCACCTTCCAGCCACGCGGCGCGACCAGGCGCTGTCCTCCCAGCTCTCCGGCGATTACCCTCACGCGGTCATTAGAGCGGGATCGGATCGGAGGCGTCGGCGCCGAAGCGGCGGCGGGCGGCCTCGAGCAGCGGTCCCAGCTCCGGAGCGTCGAGCGAGCCGTGACAGCGCAGCAGGGCAAGGACCTCCTCGCGCGCCTGGACCAGGACCGGCGTGTCCTCGGGAAGCTCCGCCACGACGAAGCGCGGCAGGCCGTGCTGGCGGGTGCCGAGGATCTCGCCCTCCCCGCGCAGGCTGAGGTCGACCTCGGCAAGATTGAAGCCGTCGCGTTCGCGCTCGACCGCGCGCAGCCGCCGGTGGGCCAGCCCACCGCCGTGCTCGGCAAACAGCAGGCATTGGGACTTGTGCTCGCCTCGCCCCACCCGGCCGCGCAGCTGATGCAGCTGGGAAACGCCGTAGCGCTCCGCTCCCTCGATCACCATCACCGTCGCGTTGGGAACGTCGATTCCGACCTCGATCACCGTGGTCGCGACCAGCACGTCGGTGACGCCGGAGGCGAAGGCCTCCATCGCCGCAGCCTTGCGGGCCGAGGGCATCTGCCCGTGGAGGACCCCGATTTCGAATCCCCGCAGCTCCTCCGCCGCCAACCGCGCTGCCTCTTTCTCCGCCGCCTTCCCCTGCAGCTTCTCCGACTCGGCGACGAGCGGGCAGACGACGTACGCTTGGCGCCCCTCGCGCAACCGCTTGCGAATGACCTCGTAGGCGTCCTGGCGACCGTCCTCTGGGACCAGCCGGGTTTCGACCGGGGGCCGGCCGGCCGGCAGCTCGCGCAGGGCCGTCGTGTCGAGATCGCCGTAGGCGGTGAGCGAGAGGGTGCGGGGAATCGGGGTCGCGGTCATATGCAGCACGTGGGGCGCCATCCCCTCCGGCCCCTTCGAGTCGAGGGCTTTTCGCTGCTTCACGCCGAAGCGGTGCTGTTCGTCGACGACGCACACGCCAAGCCGGGCGAACTCGACCGACGGCTCGATCAGGGCGTGAGTACCCACGACCAGTCCGAGCTCTCCCGTCGCCAGCCGCTCGAGCGCCTCCTGACGCCGCGGCGCGGGCGTTGCGCCGGTCAGCAGTCCAAACGGGATCACCTCGTGGCCGAGCAAGCGGTTCAAGGTCGCCGCGTGCTGCTCGGCCAATGTCTCGGTCGGGGCCATCAACACCGCCTGAAAGCCGGCCTCCAACGCTCGCAACATCGCGTAGAGCGCAACCACGGTCTTCCCCGAGCCCACCTCGCCCATCAGCAGCCGTTGCATCGGCTCGCCGGAGTCGAGATCCGCATCGATCTCATCGAAGGCGGTCAGCTGGTCGCGGGTCGGCTTAAACGGCAGCGACTCGATCCACCGGCCCACCATCTCCGCCGGCTTGCCCATGCGTGGCGCCGGCCTGGAGATTCGGCGCGTCCGCTTGCGCGTGGCCAAGATCGCCTGGTAGAGGAACAGCTCCTCGAAGGCCAACCGGCGACGGGCCTCTTCTGCGTCCTCCTCGCTCTCCGGGAAGTGGACGGCTTTGATCGCGTCGGCGGCGCCGGCAAGCCGCTTGCGGCTGCGCAACCGCGCCGGCAACGGCTCGATCGCGTTGCCGGCCCAGCGACATGCCTGCTCGGCCCAATCGCGCAGCCGCTGCGGTCGCAGCTTCTCCGTCGCCGGGTGCACCGGAACCAGGCCGGTGCGGGGATCGGAGGAGACGTGCTCGTACTCCGCCACCCGAAACCCGCCCTTGCCCAGCGAGCCGGTCAACAGGAGCGAGGCTCCCGGGGTCAGTTTCTCGGCGATCCAGGGCTGGTTGAACCAGGTCGCCCTGACCGTTCCCGACCCGTCTCCGACCTTGACCCCGACGATGGTCAGATGACGGCGGCGGAACGGACGGGGTTTCTGCCCCAGGACCTCGACGAGGACCGTCGCCGTTTCGCCCGGCTCGACGGCGCCGAGCGGCTCGATCTGCCGGTCGCGATGGCTGTGCGGCACGCGCAGAAGAAGGTCCCCGACGGTTTGGATGCCGGCCTCGCCGGCAGCCTCGGCCAGTTTCGGGCCGACGCCGTCGAGGGCCTTGAGAGACATGTCGAGCACGCTTGGGCGTGGCCAGCGGACCGGGGCGTCGCGCAATTGGGCCCGGGTGAGCTTCGAAACGCCCGCGAAAGAGCGCACTACTGGGCGGCCAGCAGCCACCACCAGCTCGGCTGACCGCCGTCGTGGGTCTCGACCTCGACCCCGTCGGGAGCGTGTGTGTCGATCTCGGCAAGCGGGATCGGGGCCCCCTCGCCGCCGATCACGGTGACGATCTCGGCATCCTCTGCAAGCCGCTCGATCGTCGCCGCCAGGGTCGACCCCGCTCCACCCCAGGAGACGATCTCCCCGCCGGCAAAGCCGACCGCGTCCCCCTTGCGGAAGCGCCCCTGGGCGTCGTCGCGCGCGGCCGGGGCGACCCCGCCGATGGCGATTCCCGCCAGCGCGGCCGTCAGCCGTTCGGCGTTCTCCTCGCCGGAGGCCCCCGGATCGAGCTCGACCAGGGCGAGCAGGCTCTCCTGCTGAGACCCCGCCGGGACCACTCTCGCCGGCTTCTCCGAGAGCTCACAGGCCCGCTCTGCGGCCATGATCACATTGGCGGAGCTGGGCAGCACCAGCACCTCCTCGGCCGGTACCTCGTGGATCCCCGCCAGCAGCTCGTAGGTGGACGGGTTGAGCGTCTCCCCGCCGTGCACGACATGGGCGCCCAGCCCGGCGAAGAGCTGCTCCAGCCCCTCCCCCGCGGCGACGGCGAGCACACCGGTCCTCCCCCCTTCCAGCCGCGCGCGGCGGATGGCGATTTGCTCGCGCATGTCGGCGACGTCGAGGTTGGTGACCTCGCCTGCATCCTCGAAGAGCGCAACCGCCCCCTCCGGCCGGTCGGTGTGGACGTGCACCTTGAGCGTCGCCTCGTCCCCGACGACGAGGACCGAGTCCCCGATTTCCTCCAGCCCAGGCACGAACCCTCGCCCGACCAGGCCCGTCCCGGAGACGATGAAGTTGGTGCAGTACCGATAGCGAGTGTCCTCGTGATGGGGGCGGCTGAGACGAGGCGCCTCCTGACGCGGCACGTCGGGCAAGGCGGCGCCGTCGCCCCGCAGCCCGGCGACGACCCCGGCGAGGATCAGCACCAGTCCGTAGCCGCCGGCATCGACCACGCCGGACTCGCGCAGCACCTCAAGCTGCTCGGGAGTTCGCTCCACGGCTCGTTTCCCGTCCTCGATCGCCCGCTCCAAGACCTCGGCGAGGACCGCGTCCTGCTCGGCGTCCGTGACCCCCCCGTCAAGCCGCTGCTTGTCCGCCTCCAAATGGGCAAGCTGGCGGGCGATCGAGTGGGCCATCTCCCGGAAGACGGTGAGCATGGTTCCCTCCGCCGGCTCGCGCACCGAGTCGTAGGCGGCATCGGCGGCGCTGGCGAACGCGGAGGCGACGAGGACCGGGTCGACGAGCTCCCCAGGGCGGCTCGCGAGCTCCTCCGCAGCGCCGCGGACGATCTGGCTGAGGATGACCCCGGAGTTGCCGCGCGCCCCCATCAACGCCGCCCGGGCCAGAGCCTGCACCAGGCGAGTCCTCCCCACCTCGTCGACCTCGAGTCCGTCGAGGCGGTCCAACTCCTCCATCACCGCCCGCATCGTCATCGCCATGTTGTCGCCCGTGTCGCCGTCGGCGACCGGGAAGACGTTGAGGTCGTTGACCTCCTGCCGGCGGGATTCCAGGGAAGCGTAAGCGGAGGTGATGACGCGCCGGAAGCGCTCGATGCTGGGATCGGGCATTGGAGAAGAAACTAGCCGTCGCCCCCGGACACGGGAGCCACGGGGGCGACACGAGACGGTCCCCTGCCCGTTGCCGCCCAGCCGACGAACACCATATTCGACCGGAGCCTCAGCCGAACCCGGAGCTGAGAAACACGCGAGGGAAGGTGACAGTGGCCCGATCACCGTTTGGGTAGGTGGCGGCGATCCGAACCGGCAGGTACACGGGGGGCTGCCCGCCCCAGAGGCCGCGGGCGCGGCCCTTGGTCGGGATGTAGAACGTGCTGCCCTGTCTTTCGAGCCCGACGTCATGCATATAGCCGCTCCAATCCCTGTCTCGAGCATTCGCGTCGCGGGCGATCGGGCTCAGAGACTTCAGGCGGATCGACCGTCCGGCAACCGAGGCCGACACCGCGGCTGCCTTCCTCTTCAGCAAGACATCGAAACCAATCCTGTCGCAACGGGTCGAGTTTGCCTGCGGGCAGGCGACCCCGATGTATGGCCCATAGACAACGCGGAGCCAGGGGGCCTGTCGCATGGCCAGATGTCCCGACCGCAACCGGCACCGCGAGGTCGTTCAGCGCCTGCGCCGTGAACTGCTGTCCACCCGGACGGCGATAGACCATTGCGAGGCTCTCCAACCGCTGAGGACCGGCTGCCATGTTCCGCCGCAGAAGGAAGCCGAGAGTCAGCAGCAGGATCGCGGCGGCGATACCGCCGCCGATCCACGGTCCCGATCCGCCGCCACCGTGGTCGGCGCCGGCGCCCGTTGGCAGCACCCGTAGGCGACCGGCGGCGGTGCGATCGTCGATCAGGCTGCCGCGTGGCCCGTCGTAGCACGCATCGCAGTAGATGACGTACTTGTAGCGACCAGGCCGCACCGGCGGGACCTGGAACACGATGCGGTAGCGGGGGACGTCACCGGACTCGGTCAGATCGGGCTCGTACACCGCGCGACCCAAGTAGGTGAACGAAGGAAGATGCGGCGGTCGCGCCGATCCCGGCACGCACGCGTCCGCGGGACGGCAGCGGTACGGCCCCAGCGAGTGCTTAAGGGGCGTCAGCCAGATCGGGAACGCGACGGGCGGCTTGGCGCGGGCCCCGAGAGTGCAGGCGCCATGGAAGTCCCGCGGCGGGTGGTGACGTCCCGGCCCGCCCACGCAGGGAGAGAGGCAGAATCCGCAGCCGAGCGTCAGTCGGGCGGGGTCCCCCGCGACCCCAGCCTGGCGGCTCACGCTTTCGATCCCGACGTCCCCTCGCGCTGGTGAGGCGAGTAGGCAGGGGAGGACGAGCAGGACGACGACGAGCCACCCGCGAAGCGGCGGCGATGGCTGTACGAGGTTCATGCCCGTATTACGAGCCGAGGCCGGCGGGAGGTCCCTGGCAGCACCAGCCGGCGATCCCGGGAAAGGACGACGGCGAGGTGGTCCCGGGCGCGAACTGGGTCGAGATGTCGGAGATGGCGACAACTCGCTGCGGATGCGCGAGTTCGAGGAAGAGCCACTGGTCGGCACTCCGCCAGGCGAGCAGCAGCCATTCGCCGTCGGGCGAGCGAGCGATCCCGCTGAACCGACCAGGCCCGGCGAAGAGCCGCGCCGCGGAGCCACCGGACCCGACCAGAAGCAGTTCGCTCCTGGTCGGCTCGTCAGGGGTGCGGTGGATCGCCGCCACTCGATCGGCACCGAGAGTGAGCGTCGCAGCGCCGATCTCCATCCCCGATGGCGCGGAACGGCGCCAGAGGAGGTCGCCACTTCGATCGAGGAGCCGGAGCCCCGACCGCTCCACGACCAGCAGCCGCGAGCCGTCCTGTGACCATTCGAGCTGGGTCGGGCTCAGGCCCGGTCGCGTCTGGAAGATCGGCGCCCCGCTGTCCGTGTCGACCGCGCGAACGCGGCCGTCGGCGTCAACGAAGGCGACGACGTGGTGGGGGCCAGGCCTCCAGGCCGGCGCCACCGGGGCGACCCGCAGCTCCAGCGGCCGGTCCCCCGTCCCGTCGGCCGCAACGACCCGCAGGCCACCCTCGTTCAAATAGGCGATCCGGTAGCCGTCCGGCGACCAGGCCGGGTCCCTCACCGAGCCGCTGCGGGCAAGCGTCCAACGGACTTCTCCCTGCGGGTCGAGAGCGACGAGTTGGTGTGAGCCAGTCGCCGCGACGAACAGCCCGCGAGGCGACCAGGTGGCCTGGCGGTAGGCGCCCAGCAATCGCTTCGAGCCGTCCTCGTGGACGATCCAGGGGCCGCGAGCGGAATCGACCAGGAGGGCGCCCGGCGCCGGCAGCGAGGTGAGCGCGGGCAGGGACGGGACACGCCCGGTCTCGACCGCGTCGCGCACCCAATGCCTGACCGTCGCCCCCGCCGGGCCTACCAGGGCCGCGATCAAGCCGAGCACGATCGCGAGCTGCAGCCCCCGCCTTCCGCGCCGTCGCGATTCCCGCCGGGGAGCTGGGGCCGTGTACGCGGTCCGCACGAGCGTCAGGGCGCGCTCCTCCGCCTCTCGCTCGTCGGGCACGGGCGCGTCACGGAGCGCGCGGCGCAGCCTTTCTTCGCTCATCTCGACTCCCCCTCAAGCAGTCCCGAGAGCTGGTCGAGCGCCCGGCGCAACCGCGAGTTGACAGTCCCCCTCGGCAGGTCGAGCATCCGCGAGATCTCCCCCGGGGTGTAGTCGAGGAGATAGCGGAGGACGACCGCGGCCCGGTGCTCGGTCGAGAGCTGGGCCAGTGCGGCCTCGACCTCGTCCTTCGTCTCAAGGGGGTCCTCGACCGGGGACTCCGAGCCGACCGAATCGAGCAGGGCACCGCTTGCCGCCACCTCGCCGCGTATGGCGCGGGCGCGACTCCAATCGATCGCCCGGTTGACCGCTATGCGGTGGAGCCAGGGCGCGAACGGCCGGCGTCGATCGAAGCGCCCCAGCGCGCTCAGGGCCGCAAGGAAGGCCTCCTGGGCAATGTCCTCGGCGGCGGCGGAGTCACGCACGACCAGGTACGCCGCGCGATGCGTCTTCGGCCAGTGCCGCCTGAAGAGCTCTTCTACGGCGGGCTCCGACCCAGCCTGGACCCAACCGATCAGCGCACGCTCGCTCGCATCCGCCATCTGCGCTTTGTCCGAATCCGGCAGAGACCACATCCTGTACTACGAATGGGACAGCCGGAGAGGTCCCGCGACTTCTCAGGCGGCCTTGGTTACCTTGTCGGACTTCAGGCAGCGGGTGCAGACGTAGGCGCGAAGGGTGCGGCCGCCTTCCTGGATCCGGACCTTCTGGAGGTTCGGGTCGAAACGCCGCTTGGTCGCGACCATCGAGTGGCTGCGGGAGTTACCGAACGCCGGTCCCTTGCCGCAGCTGTGGCATACCTTGGCCATAAGGATCGTGGATGGTAGCCCGTCAGGCGAGCTGGCGTTTTAGGAGGGCCATGCGGGCGACGGTGAGGGCGGCGTTGCGGCCCTGGTCGCGCTTGCCGCCACCGGCCCGGGCAAGGGCCTGCTCCATCGTGTCGCAGGTGATCACGCCGAAGGCGCACGGGACCCCGGTCTCCAACTGCACGTCCTGGATGCCGCGGGCGGCTTCGGCGCAGACGAAGTCATAGTGATCCGTCTCGCCGCGGATGACGACGCCGAGGCACGCGACCCCCGCAAAGCGGCCGCTGTCGGCATGGAGCCTCGCCGCGAAGGGCAGCTCGTATGCGCCGGGGACGGAGGCCTGACTGATCGAGGACTCGGGAACGCCGGCCAGCGAGAAGCCCTCGTTCGCCCCCCTTAACAGCCGCCCCGCCAGGTCCTCGTAGAAGCGGCCGACGCAAACGGCGAACTCCGACCCCCCCAGCTCCGCCTTCTCGTCGTCGCTGAACGACTCCAAGAACGCCGTCGACTCAGCCATCCCCGTCGGACCTCGCGTCGCGCTCCTCCTCGTCGTGGATCATCTCCTCGTCGAAGGCGAGGCCCTGGTGGTGCAGGGAGTGGCCGAGCTTGTCCCGCTTTGCCCGCAGGTAGTCCTCGTTGTGGCTGTTGGGGACCGCCTCGATCGGCACCTGCTCGCTGACCGAGAGCCCGTATCCCTCCAGCCCGACGATCTTTTTCGGGTTGTTGGTGAGGATGCGGATCGAGGTCAGCCCCAGGTCGCCGAGGATCTGGGCGCCGATCCCGTAGTCGCGCAGATCGGCGGGCAGGCCGAGCTTCAGGTTGGCCTCGACCGTGTCGGCCCCCTCCTCCTGCAGTTTGTAGGCCCTCAGCTTGTTGAGCAGGCCGATCCCGCGCCCTTCCTGGGAGAGGTAGAGCAGAACGCCGCGCCCCTCCCGCTCGATCATCGAGAGCGCCGCCGTCAACTGGTCGCCGCAATCGCATCGCAGGCTGTGGAAGACGTCGCCGGTGAGGCACTCGCTGTGGACGCGGACCAGCACGTCGGCGGTGCCGTCCACCTCGCCCTTGACCATCGCCACGTGGTGTTTGTCGTCGACCAGCGACCGATAGCCGACCGCGGCGAAGTCGCCGAACTCGGTGGGGAGCGCGGTGGAGACGACACGCTCGACGAGCTTCTCGGTGCGGCGGCGGTAAGCGATCAGGTCGGCGACCGTGACCATCTTCAGATCGTGCTTCTCGCAGTAGGGAATGAGGTCGGGGACGCGGGCCATCGTTCCGTCGTCGTTCATCACCTCGCAAATGACACCGGCGGGAATCAGGCCTGCCAGCCGGGCCAGGTCGACGCTGGCCTCGGTGTGGCCGGTCCGCTCCAGCACGCCGCCGTCTTTTGCCCGCAGCGGGAACATGTGACCCGGGACGACGATGTCCCCGGGGCCGGAGTTGGAATCGATCGCAACCTGGATCGTGTGGGCGCGGTCGTGGGCGGAGATGCCGGTGCTGACGCCGCCGGCCGCCTCAATCGTCACCGTAAAGGCCGTTTGCAGGGGCGCCTCGTTCTTCGCCGCCATCAAGTTGAGGCCGAGCCGTTCGCAGCGCTCCGCGGTCAGCGCCAGGCAAATCAGGCCGCGCGCCTCCTTTGCCATGAAGTTGACCGCCTCGGGCGTGGCGAACTGCGCCGCCATCACCAGGTCGCCCTCGTTCTCGCGGTCCTCGCCGTCGCAGACGACCACCATCCGGCCCCGGCGGATCTCCTCGACGGCCTCCTCGACCGTCGCAAACGCGCTCTCGCCCGTACCCCGCGCCGCGTCCTCTGTTCTCTGCGCTTCCGTCATGTGGCTCACGCTTTCTCCTTTCCCGCGAATGGTGACACCAACCTCTCCACGTACTTCGCCACGATGTCGCACTCGACGTTCAGCTTGTCGCCCGGACCGATCCCGTCAAGGCTGGTTCGCTCCAGGGTCTCGGGAATCAGCGAGACCTCGGCCCAGTCTTCCCCCAGCGCGGCCGCGGTGAGGCTTACGCCGTTCAGGGCGATCGACCCCTTCTCAACGACGTAGCGCATCAGCTCCGGCGCAAGCGCCACGCGCAGGCGCCGGGCGAAGCCGTCCTCGGCAACCGAGATCGCCTCTCCGACACCGTCGACGTGGCCCTGCAGGATCTGGCCCCCAAGCCGATCCGAGGCGCGCATCGCCAGTTCCAGATTCACCTGGGCGCCTGAGCTCATGCCGCCGAGCGAGGTCACCTCGAGCGTCTGATTCATCGCCTCGGCAGCGAAGCCGCTCGTGTCGGCGATCGTCGCCGTCAGGCAGACACCGTCGATCGCGACCGAGTCGCCCGGGGCGATCTCGGCGCCGAGGCTGGTGAGGATCCGCAGCCGAGCGCCTTCGGCGCCGGACTCAAATTCCTCCAGCCTGCCGACGTCCTGGACCAAGCCGGTGAACATCCTCACCACTCCCTGAAGCGGGCCGTGATCAGGATGTCGTCGCCGATCGCCTCAGCGTGGGAGTGGAGAGGGGCCAGGCGCTCGGCGCGCGGGTCCTGTCGCGGGGAGGGGGCCTGCGGGCGGGGGGGTGTGTCCGTTCTCGGCCCCCTCCCCGCGCCACCCGCGCGAGATTCGTCTTCACCCAGCAGAATCGGAGCGACGAAGGTTCGGGCCTGGTCGATCTCACCTGCCTCTGTGAATGCCGCGGCCAAGGTCGGGCCGCCCTCCAAGAAGAGACTCGTGATGTTGCGGGCGCCGAGATTGGCGAGCGCCGGGCGGATGCCCTCGGCGACGATGACCTCGGCACCCACCTCTCGCAAAGCTGTGGAGTCGGACTCAGGGGAGGTGATGACGATCACCGGGGATTGGTCCAAGGTGCTCAAGAGATGTGAGTCGAGGGGAAGGCGGGCCTGAGAGTCGAAGACGACTCGGGTCGGTTGGTGGGCGGCGCTGGGATCGCGGGCCGTGAGCAGGGGATCGTCGGCGAGAACGGTGCCTATGCCGACCGCGATCGCGTCGTGCTCGGCGCGCCAGCGATGCACCAGGGCGCGACTTCGCTCTCCGGAGATCCACCGGGGATCGCCGGGAGGGGTCACAAAGCGGCCGTCCATCGACATCGCCATCTTCAACGTGACCAGTGGCAGCCCGCTGCGGGCGTGCTTGCGGAAAGGTTGATTGAGCAGTCGCGCAGCGGTGGCCTCCTCCCCGGCGGCGAACTCGACCTCGACGCCCCCATCCCGCAGAATCCCCGGCCCCCGCCCGGCAGCCTTTTCGGAAGGGTCGTCGGAGGCAATCACCACTCGAGCAATCCCGGCCTCGAGAATCGCCTCGGAGCAGGGAGGCTGGCGCCCCTGATGCGCGCATGGCTCGAGGGTCACGAACATCGTCGCCCCAGCCGGGCCCTCTCCACGCCGGCGGCAATCCTCCAATGCAGCCCGCTCAGCATGCAAATCGCCAAGCTGGGCATGGAAACCCTCGCCGACCACCTTGTCATCCGTGGCGATCACGGCCCCGACCAGCGGATTCGGGCTGACCCGCCCGCGGCCCCCCTCGGCAAGCTCCAACGCCCGCCTCAGGTGAGCGCGATCCGTGACTGTGAGCTGGGCATTCATACGACCGATTGACTAGTCAATCAACCAATGATACCGCGCCCAAGTAGTCGAGCCCTCGGCCGCGCGGGACCCGCGCGCCGAGCGCGCGGATACCCTGAGCCGCTCCATGAAGCTGATCATCCAGATCCCCTGCCTGAACGAGGAGGAAACGCTTCCGGCGACGATCGCCGACCTCCCACGCCAGATCGAGGGAATCGACGAGGTGGAGCTGTTGATCGTCGATGACGGCTCGACCGATCGCACGGTCGAGGTCGCCCGCGCGCACGGGGCGAAGCACATCGTGCGACTGACCAACAACAAGGGCCTGGCCGCCGCCTTCCAGGCTGGGCTCGACGCCGGCCTGAAGCTTGGCGCCGACCTGATCGTCAACACCGACGCCGACAACCAGTACTCCGGCGCCGACATCCCGAAGCTGGTCGCGCCGATCCTTGCCGGCGAGGCCGACATCGTCGTCGGGGACCGCCAGGTCTCCCAGGTCGACGACTTCTCCGGCCCGAAGAAAGTCCTGCAGCGGATCGGCAGCTGGGTCGTACGACGGCTTTCGGGCACCGAGATCGCCGACACGACCTCGGGCTTCCGTGCCTACAACCGCGAGGCGGCGCTGGGCCTGCTCGTCGTCGACAACTTCACCTACACGCTGGAGAGCCTGATCCAGGCCGGGAAGATGCTGGTCGCCGTCGGCCAGGTCGAGATCGCGACCAACCCCCAGACGCGCGAGTCACGGCTGTTCGACTCGACCGGCTCTTACGTGCGGCGCAACGCCCTGTCGATCTTGCGCATCTACGCGCGCTATGAGCCGTTGCGGGTCTTCGCGACCGCGGGGTTGATCGTCTTCGCGCTGGCGGTCGCCGCCTGGATGCCCTTCCTGATCGACTGGGTCTTCCATGGCGACAGCACCGGGCACATCCAGTCCCTGATCCTTGGCGCGGTGCTCTTCATCGCGGCCACCCAGCTGCTGGCGCTGGGAGTGATCGGCGACCTGCTTGCCGGGCAGCGAGTGATGACGCAACGCGTCTTCGAGCGAGTGCGTCGGATCGAGCTGTCGCTGGGAGTCGAGGCCTCCCACTACGAGCGCCGCGCGCCGGGCGACCGATGAGCGACAGAGAGGGCGGCTCCGCGTCGGCCGAATACGGCAGGACGGCCAGCTTCCTTTCGATCGGAGTCGGCCTCACGGGCGTCATCACCTACACGTACTTCTTCATCGCCTCGCATGTGCTTTCGAAGCCGGACTACGGCGAGATCACCGTGCTCTGGTCGGCGGTCTTCATCACGGTCTCGACGCTCTACCGGCCGATCGACCAGCTGCTCTCGCGACACATATCCGAGCGACTCGTGAAGGGGCAGCCGATCGACGAGCCGATGCGGGTCGCGGCGAAGATTCAAATTGGCCTCGCTGCGGTTTTCGCCGTCGTCACGCTCGCCCTCAGAGGCCCGATCTCCGACGGCCTGCTCCAGGGAAGCGAGGCCCTCTATTGGATCTTCCTTTCGGCGGTGCTCTTCTACGCGGCGAGCTACTTCGCTCGCGGCTACCTGGCCGGGCACCGTCGGTTCGGCCTGTTCACGGCCCTGATCCTCTCCGAATCGGTCTTCCGCACCCTCTTCGCGGTGCTGGTCGCAGTCGGTCTGCTGAGCGGGCAGTCGGCGGTCGCAATCGGCATCGTCGCGGCGCCGGCTCTCAGCCTGATGGTGGTGCCGGCCGTGTTCGCGCGCAGGGCGCAGAAGGCGCCCCCGGTCGAGGCGACCGCGGGCGCCGCCGAGTTCAGCCTCGCCCATGGCAGCGGCTTTGCAGCGGCGGTGTTGCTGATCATGTTCAGCGAGCAGGTCTTCCTCAACGCCGGGCCGCTGATCATCCGCGGGCTGGAGGGCGCAGCCGCGGCCGGCTTCATCTTCAACGTGCTGATGATCGCCCGTGCGCCGCTGCAGCTCTTCCAGGCGGTCTCGACCAGCATCCTTCCGCACCTCACCAGCCTCCAAACCTCCACCAAGCGGGGCAGCCAGGATGAGTTCCACCGCTCGGTGCGAATGGTCCTGGCGGCGATCGCCGTCTTCACCGCCGTCGTCGCGCTCTTCGCGCTGGTCGCCGGACCGCAGCTGATGCAACTCGCCTTCAGCGAGAAGTTCGAGTACGACCGGGCCGGTCTACTGCTGATCACCGCGGGGATGGGCCTCTACCTCGCCGCGGTGACGATCAACCAGGCCTGCCTCGCCCAGGGACAGGTGCGACGCGCCTCGGTGCGGTGGATCGGCTGCGCCGCCCTCTTCACCGGGTGGTGCTTCCTCCCCTTGATCGCCGATGAGTTCCGCCGGGTGGAGGTTGGCTTCGCCCTGACGGCCGGGCTGCTTCTCGGCCTCCTCTTCGCGATCTACCGCCGCCCGCGCGAACGCCGGGAGGACGTGCCTGGCGCCGGCTCGACCGAGGAGCTGGAAACCCGGCTGGCGGCGGTCGACGAAGGCGCTTAGAGTCCCCCGATGGGAGGCCACGACGCCGAGCTGATCCTTGTAGCCGGCGCCCTGCTCGCCGCGGGGATCGCCGGCGCCCTGCTCGCCGATCGAGTCCGCATCCCCGGTCTGCTGCTCTTCCTGGGCCTCGGAATGCTGGCCGGCTCGGAGGGAATCGGCGGAATCGAGTTCAGCGACGCCGAGCTCGCCCGGACGCTGGGCACGATCGCCCTCGTGCTGATCCTCTTCGAAGGCGGGCTCACAGCCGGCTGGTCGGAGATCCGCCCGGTGCTGGGGACCGCGGCCTCGCTGGCGACCGTGGGCACGATCGTCACGGCGCTGGTCGCCGGCTTCGCCGCGCGCTGGATCTTCGACCTCAGCACTCTGGACGGGATGCTGGTCGGCGCCGCCGTGGCCGCCACCGACTCCGCGGCGATCTTCGCCGTCCTGCGCCGCTCGACCCTGGAGAAGCGGCTGGCGCGCTCGCTGGAGGGCGAGTCCGGCATGAACGACCCGGTCGCCCTGCTGCTGGTGATCGGCTTCATCGACTGGATCCAGCAGCCGGGCTACGGAATCGTCGACATGACCGGCCTGCTCGCCCTGAAACTGGCGCTGGGGGCGGCGATTGGGCTGGCGTTGGGCCGGGTCGCCGTCGCCGCCCTGAACGCGGTACGCCTGCCGAGCGACGGGCTCTACCCCGTTGCGACGATTGCGATCGCCGCGCTGGCCTACGGCCTGGCGGAGGTCGCGCACGGCTCCGGCCTGCTCGCCACCTACCTGACCGCGCTGGCGCTGGGCTCCGGCAACATCCCGGCGCGCCGCACGATCGTCGCCTTCCACGAGGGGGTCGGCTGGGTGGCCCAGATCGCCCTGTTCATCCTGCTCGGGCTGCTGGTCTTCCCCAGCACGCTGGGGGACGTCGCCGTCGAGGGGCTAGCCCTCTCGGCGGTGCTGATCCTGGTGGCGCGGCCCCTCGCCGCCCTCGCCGCCACCCTCTTCGCGCCGCTCGACTTGCGCGAGCGGGCGATGCTCGGCTGGGCGGGATTGCGCGGCGCGACGCCGATCTGGCTCGCGACCTTCCCGGTCGTGGCGGGAGTGGGCGGTGGCGAGCAGCTGTTCGCAATCGTCTTCTTCGTCGTCGTCACCTCGACGCTGGTTCAGGGGGCGAGCTTCGAGGTGCTGGCGCAGCGGCTGGGGCTGACGACCAGCGAGCCGGCGCTGCCGCGTCGACTGCTGGAGTCTGGGCGGATCCGCCGCATGGGCGGCGACGTGATCGCCTACCGGCTGCGGCCGGGCGCGGCCGCGGCTGGACAGCCGGTGAGGGAGCTGGGATTGCCTCGTGAGGCGCTTGTCAACGTGATCGTCCGTGAAGGCAGGGCGATCCCACCGCGCGGCTCGACCGAGTTGCGCGAGGGAGACGAGTTGCACGTCCTCGTCCGGAGCGAGCTGCGCGATGAGGTCGAGGAGCTGACGCAGCGCTGGCACAAGGGTCCGATCGGGACTCCGCCGCCGCCGATGTTGCCGGGGCGCGCCGCGTCGCAGGTTTTCTCGGTGCGTCCGGCGCGCAAGGACGAAGATCCGGCGGCGCCCAGCGACATCGACGGGATCGCGGTGCTGTCGACGTTGCGCAGCCGGCGGGACAGGCCCGGCGCCCTGCTGGCGCTGGTCGACGGACGCTACGCGGTGACCGGCGCAGGCGTGATCGCGATCGGCGGCCGCCGCCCCCTCGACTG
>CAZHZI010000036.1:0-16411 GCA_964536955.1 uncultured Conexibacteraceae bacterium | reverse complement strand
GGGCAGGGCAACTTCGGCTCGATCGACGACGATCCGCCGGCGGCGATGCGGTACACCGAGGCGCGCCTCGGGCGACTCGCGACCGAGCTGCTGCGCGACATCGACGCCGACACGGTCGACTTCGGCCCCAACTACGACGAGTCGACGCAGGAGCCGCTGATCCTGCCGGCGCGCTTCCCGAACCTGCTGGTCAACGGAGCATCCGGGATTGCGGTCGGAATGGCGACCAACATCCCACCCCACAACCTGCGCGAGGTGTCGGGCGCCGTAACCGCCTACGTCGACGATCCCTCGATCGACCTGGCCGGGCTGATGGAGCACGTCAAGGGCCCCGACTTCCCCGGTGGCGGGATCATGAGCATGGAGGGCATCCGCGACGCCTATGCCTCCGGGCGCGGCAGCGTGAAGGTCCGCGCCCGTGCCCACGTCGAACCGCTTAAGGGCGGCAAGGACGCGGTGGTCGTCACAGAGCTTCCCTTCATGGTCAAGAAGGGCGGCGACGGCGGCTTGATCACCAAGATCGCCGACCTGGTCCGCGACAAGAAACTGGAGGGGATCTCCGACCTGCGCGACGAGTCCGATCGCTCCGGGATGCGGCTGGTGATCGAGCTGAAGCGCGGCGGGCCGCCGGCCAAGGTCGTTCTCAACAACCTCTACAAGAAAACCGCCATGCAGACGGCCTTCGGCGTCAACATGGTGGCGCTGGTGGACGGAGTGCCGCGCACTCTCAGCCTGCTGGAGCTGGTCCACCACTACGTCCAGCACCAGCGCGAGGTCGTCACCCGCCGGACGCAGTACGAGCTGCGCCGCGCCGAGGCTCGCGCCCACATCCTCGAGGGGCTGCTGATTGCGCTGGACAACCTCGACGCGGTGATCAAGCTGATCCGCGCCTCGGCGGACCCCGACGAGGCGCGGGACGGGCTGATCGCCACATTCGAGCTCTCGCGCGAGCAGGCTCAGGCGATTCTCGACATGCGCCTGCAGCGCCTCACCGCGCTGGAGGCCGACAAGGTGCGCGCCGAGCACGCCGACCTGATCGAGCGGATCGGGGAGCTGCGGGCGATCCTGGGCGACGAGTCCAGGGTGCTCGGCCTGGTCAAGGAGGAGCTGGCCGAGGTCGTCGAGTCCTACGGCGACGAGCGGCGCACCGAGCTGGCCCACTTCGAGGGCGACGTCGGAATCGAGGACATGATCGCCGACCAGCAGATGGTGATCTCCCTGACCGCGTCCGGCTACGTGAAGCGGTTGCCGCTTGCCACGTACCGGCAGCAGCACCGGGGCGGGGTCGGGGTGATGGGGATGAACATGAAGGAGGACGACTACATCGCCCACCTCCACATCTGCTCGACCCACGACTACCTGCTCTTCTTCACCAACCGCGGCAAGGTCTACCGGTTGAAGGTCTATGAGCTGCCGGAGGGGTCGCGGACTGCGAAAGGCAGCGCCCTGGTCAACCTCCTGCCCCTGCGCGAGGGGGAGAAGGTGATGGCGGTGATCCCGACGCGAGACTTCAAAGAGAACAAGTACCTGGCCTTCGCCACCGCGAAGGGCCAGATCAAGAAGACCGAGTTCCTCGCGTACAACACGCCGATCCGGGCCGACGGGATCATTGCGATCAAGGTCCGCGACGGCGACGAGCTGGTCCAGGTCAGGCTCACCTCGGGTGAGGACGACATGCTGATGGTCTCCCACTCCGGGCACGCCTCGCGCTTCGCCGAGAAGCTGGTGCGGTCAATGGGCCGCGACACCAGCGGAATCAAGGGGATGAACGTCGCCGGCAAGGGCAACCGGGTGCTGGCGATGGACATCGCCCGCGACGACACGGAGCTGTTCGTCGTGACCGAGAACGGCTACGGCAAGCGGACGGCGGTGGCTGAGTACCCGGTGAAGGGACGTGGCACCAAAGGCGTGCTGACCGCGAAGCTGACCGAGAAGAAGGGCGGCCTGGCCGGCGCCCTGATCGTTCGCGGACACCAGGAGCTCTTGTTCATCTCCCAGAACGGGATGGTGCAGCGGACGTCGGTGAGCGGGATCTCGGAGATGGGCCGCTCGACGCAGGGCGTCAAGGTGATGAACATCAAGGACGACGACCGGGTCAGCGCAGTGGCGTTGGTGGTCGAGTCGGACACCAGCTCCCCCGAAGGCCCCGAGCCCGAGCCCGAGCAGCCGGAGCCCGAGCAGCTCTCAGACGGCGCCGTTTAAGCCGCGGCCGGCAGGTACTGCTGCCAGGCGGGTGGGATGCTCGGGCTCGCCACCTGGATGAAGACCGTCGGCCCTGGGGCCTTCGGCCGGTTACGGGGATGCATCTGGATCTCGCGTGGGAGGCGGTTTCCCTTGCGACGGTTGCAGGTCGCGCAGGCGGCCACGATGTTCTCCCAGACGGATTTGCCGCCCCTGCTTCGTGGGATCACATGGTCGACCGTCAGGCCGGACTTTCGCGATCCGCAGTACTGGCAGGTCCAGGCGTCTCTGGCGAGAACGGCGCGCCGGGTGATCTTCCGCCGGTGGGCTTCCCTCGGAATCCGCACATAGCTGACGAGACGGATCACGTCGGGTCGCTCCATCGTCATGTGCTCGGAGTGCAGCGCTCCCTCTCGCTGCTCCAGCAGCTCGGCCTTTTCCTTCAGCAGCAGGACAGCGGCACGTCGCAACGTGCAGACGTTGATCGGCTCATACGTCGCATTTAGCACCAGCACGCGTGCCATGTGCCTGGGGATTGTAGGGGCCGGAGGACCCCCGGCCTCCTTGCACCGCTCAGCTCACGGGGTAGGAGCCCAGGATGCGAACCGAGTCGGCCTTACCCCTGAGAGCTTCTATGGCCTCCGAGACAGCTCGGTCCGTTAGGGCTCCCTCGAGGTCGCAGAAGAACATGTAGCGGCCGAGGCCCTGGCGAAGGGGCCGGGACTCGATTCGGGAGAGGTTGACGGTGCGGTTGGAGAACTCCTGGAGGGCCTCTACCAGCGCCCCCGGGTGATCCTCGCCGAGTTCCGAGAAGACCAGGGAAGTCTTCCAGGGACCCGCGCCGGCCGGCTCTGTTTCCTTGGGGGCGATCCAGACGAAGCGGGTCACGTTGTCGACCTCGTCTTCGATTCCTTCGCGGAGGATCGCGCAGCCGTAGAGGTCCGCCGCCGAGCGAGCGCCTATCGCGGCCCATGGCCGTGGCCCCTCCGCGACCATGCGCACCGCCGCCGCGGTGCTGCTGACGCTGCGGCGCTCGACCTCGGGCAGGTGCTCGCGCAGGAAGCGGGCGCATTGGGCGAGCGGCTGCGGGTGGGAGAGAACGGCCTCGATCGCGGTCAGCTCGATCGCCTCACGGGCGATCAGGTGGGCTTGGACCGCGTAGTCGTGCTCGCCGACGATCGTCACCGCCTTGGCGTCGAAAGCGAGCGTGTCGAGGGTGCTGCGGACCGAACCCTCGATGGAGTTCTCGAATGGGACCAGGGCGCGGTCGGCCTCGCCGCGTTCGACGGCGAGGATCGCGTCGTGGACGGTCTGCGTGCGCAGCGGCGTGAAGTCCGGGTCGCTCCAAGCCTCGCGGAGGGCGTCCTCGGTGAAAGTGCCCGCCGGACCGAGGTAGGCGATCTTCACCCGACCGCGCTGCCTACTCGAAGACGACGGTGTAGCTGGCCTCGTTGTTGGTGGAGACCCGCTCGCCGGGCACCGGCTGCACCTCCACGTCGAGCGTCACCTGTCCGCTCGGCGCCGGCGTCAGCGGGATCGTCACGCTCTGCGTCTCACCGGGGGCGATGCTGCTGATGTCCTGCTGCAGCGTTTGCCCACCGGACACCGTCACCGTCACCGTCACCGTGTTCTCAGTCGACTCGCCCTGGTTCTGGACCTCGACGCCGACCTCGGGGGCGTCGCCGGCGGCGATCGTGGTCGTCGAATCGGGGGTGAGGGAGGTGCCGTCGGCGCTGGCGGCGATCAATGCCAGCCCGTGCACGCCCGGGGTTGCGCCCCCGGTCGCTCCACTGACCAACCCAAGAGCCGAGCTGACCGTGGTCGCGTCGAGCCATTTGGTGTCTGGAAGGAAGACGCTCTCCGGCACGTCGCTGCCCTCGATCCCCTTGTCGGCCAGCACCCCGTTGACCTCCGGCCGCACCACCGCCGCGTAGAGGACGTCGCTTCCCAGCAACTTCTTCATCTGATTGGCGATGCTCGCTATCGCTTTCTCGGAGCCGACGTCACCGAGCGCCGTGCTCATCTGCGTCGCAAACTCGGTCATCGCGCTGCCACGCAGCTCGTAGACCAGCTCCAAGGCGCTCTGCGCATGGGCCATGTCGCCGGGAGCGTCGAGGCCCTCGATCCGCGTCATGTAGTTGTCCATCGCGCTGCGATCGGCGTTGACGTCGGCGACGAACTCGGTGACCGAGAGACCGCCAGGGTCATCGAGCTTGCCGAAGAAGGCATCGCTGGTCTGCGCGGTCTCGTCGGCGATCTGCGAGACGTTGCGGGCGTAGTCGGTCAGCTCTCGGTCCTTGCGGGCGTTGAGGCAGCCCTTCACCCCCAGCACGAGCAGGACGAGGACGAGGAGTCCTGCGCCAAGGGCGAGGCCACGTCGAATCAGGATCTGTTGTCGCTCCGGCCGCCGCGCCGAGCGCGGCCGGCGCCTCGGCCTAGCTGCTGGGGAGTCCTCCAAGAATGCCTCTCTGAAGCTCTTGACTGGGCGAGAAGTATGAACGTTGAGGTGGTCGCGCAGTCAAGAGCCGCAGCAAACCTTGCGTTTTTGGCGCGGGGGGAGGGCAGGAGACTCCTCACGGGGGGCGAAGGGGAAGGAGCTTTGGTCGGCTCCCTGGTTCTCAACCGCTTCCTGATCGAGCGCCGGATCGGCAGCGGCGGATTCGGCGTCGTCTACGAGGCCTGGGACGGAAGGCTCGAGCGATCGGTCGCCGTAAAGGCGATCGAGTCGCGCGGCGAAGCCGGACGCCGAGTCCTGCGTGAGGCCCAGGCGGCGGCACGGCTCAACCACCCGGGGATCGTGACGCTGTACGAGATGGGGGAGGAGGACGGCAACGCGCTGCTCGTCACCGAGCTGGTCGATGGCTCCACCCTGGCGCGGCTGAGCCGCGAGGGCGCCCTCAGCGATCGGGAGATCGGCGAGATCGGCGCCGACCTATGCGAGGCGCTCGACCATGCCCACTCGCGATCCGTCGTCCACCGCGACATCAAGCCGCAGAACGTCCTTGTCACCGACGACGGCGAGCCCCGCGCCAAGCTGATGGACTTCGGCATCGCCCGCCTCACGGACGGTGCCGCCCTGACGTCGCCCGGCGACGTCGTCGGCACCCTCGCCTACATGTCGCCCGAGCAGGCGGAGGGCCACACCGCGGGCCCCGAGGCCGACGTCTATTCGCTCGCCCTGGTGCTCTACGAGTGCTGGAGCGACGAGAATCCGAACCGTCGCGCGACGCCGGCCGCGACCGCGCGAGCGATCGGCTCCCGGCCTCGCCCCCTGCGGCGACTGCGGCCCGACCTGCCGCGGGAGCTGAGCGACGCGCTCGGCGCATGCCTCAGCCCCCGCCCCTCCCACCGCCCACCGCTGGAGGAGCTGGGGACGGCGATCGAGAACTCGCTCGACCGGCTCGACGAGCACCCCCGCAACGCCCCCCGTCCGCTGGGCATGCGTCTCGGCGCCGCAGCTGCCGCCGCGGTCCTCGGGGCCTGGCTGGCGATCGGCCATGGAGCCTTCCTCCCGTAGGATTTCAGCCGGTTTCCCCCGCCGGGGGATGCCGCTCCCACCCCAAAGGAGCCCCGATCGGCGTTTTCAGCAACCTCGAAGCTCGGATCGAAGGCCTCGTCGAGGGGGTCTTCAGCCGCGCCTTCAGCTCCGAGGTGCAGCCGGTCGAACTGGCCCGCAAGCTGGCCAAGGAGATGGACGCGCACAAGACCGCCTCGGTCGCGAGGGTCTACGTGCCCAACGAGTACACGGTCTATCTCTCCACCAAGGACCGCGCCAAGCTGGAGGGCTACGAGCGCTCGCTCGAGCAGGAGCTGTCCGGCTATCTGCTGGAGCACGCGCGACGCCGCGGCTACGACCTGCTGACCAGGCCCGCGGTCGAGTTCAAGACCGACGAGCGGCTGCGACTGGGGGAGTTCGGGATCCAGACGCGGCTGGTCAAGCCACCGGTCCACGAGGGGGAGCGGCCAAGCCAGGGGGAGGAGGGCCACACGATGGTGTACTCAGCCGTGCGCGAGCGCGACGCCGACCGGCCCAAGCGTCCCGAGCAGGCGGTCGGCTCCCTGGTCTCCACCCGCGCCGTCGTTTCCCTCGATGACCGTCGCTACGTGTTAGAGGGGCCGAGGGCGACGATCGGTCGCTCCAAGGACGCCGAGTGCGTGCTGCGCGACCCCAACGTCTCCCGCCGCCACGCCGAGCTGCGGCGCGGAGCGAACGGCGACTGGACGATCGCCGACCTCGGCTCGACCAACGGGGTGAAGGTGAACGGCCGCCGCGTGGCCTCGACCCGGCTCAGCCCCGGCGACGAGGTGACTGTCGGGACCACCTCGTTCAAGTTCGACATCGAGCAGTAGTCGTAGTGTGCTGACCGCGTGGACTACGACCCGATATCGGTGGCTCTCAAGTTCGGCTTCCTGGCCGTCCTTTACCTGTTCCTGCTCTTCATCGCGCGCAGCGCTTTGAGGGATCTGCGAGGGACCGTCGCGCCCGCACCCGACGCGACCGGATTCCACCCGGCCCCGGCGTTTGGCGATGCCGCTGGGGGGGACATCTGGCTGGTGGTCGAGCGCGGCGGCGGCCTGGAGCCGGGGGAGCGCTTCGATCTGATCGGCGGCCTCTCGATCGGCCGATCCGGCGATTCCGACGTGCGGATCGAGGACCGCTACGCCTCCGGCCTGCACGCCAGGGTGTTCTCCCGTGGGGGTCGTACCTACATCGAGGACATGAACTCGACCAACGGCACGCTGCTGAACGACGCCGAGCTGAAGGGAGAGGCGGAGCTGATCGACGGCGACGTGGTGCGGATCGGCGATACCGAGTTCAGGTTCGAGGTGGGCTGATGCTGCGCGTAGACGACCAGGCGTTCCGAACCGACACCGGCCGCCAGCGCAACGCCAACGAAGACTCGTACTTCGCCCGCGCGCCGATCTTCGTCGTCGCCGACGGCATGGGCGGCGCGCAGGCCGGCGAGGTCGCCTCCAAAACCGCCGCCGACGCGTTCGACCGCGATCTCCCCGACGGCCCGCCCGAACGGATCCTGCGCGAGACGATCGAGGCGGCCAACCGAGAGATCAACGAGCGCGCCAAATCCGACCCTTCCCTGGCCGGGATGGGCACGACGATCACCGCCGCGATCGTCAACCCCGGCAGCGAGGAGGTGGCGATCGGCCACGTCGGCGACAGTCGCGCCTACCGGTTGCGCGAGGGCACGCTGGAACGGCTGACGCGCGATCACTCGCTGGTCGAGGAGCTGCGCCGCAAAGGCCAGCTGACCGACGCCCAGGCCGAGGAGCATCCACAGCGCTCGATCATCACCCGCGCGCTCGGGCCCGAGCCCGAGGTCGAGGTTGACGTCCAGACGGTCCCCGCCGCCCCCGGCGACGTCTTCCTGCTCTGCTCCGACGGGTTGACGACGATGCTCGGCGAGGAGCGAATTGCCCGCGTGCTGGCCGAATCGACTTCGATGGACGCCGCGGTTCGCGCCCTGGTCGACGAGGCCAACCGGGCCGGCGGTCGCGACAACATCACGGCGCTCGGGTTCCGGTTGGAGGACTCCGAGGCCCCGGCACGGGCCCCGGAGGGCGCGACCCTGATCGCCTCCTCCGCCGAGGAGGCCGGCCTTACCGCGACCGAAGTGCGCCGCCGCGCCGCCGGCGCCGCGGCGAAGAAACGGCGCGAGGAGCTGGCCACGAGGCCGAAGCGCCGCGGGCTGAAGAGGGCAGCCAAGGCCCTCGCCCTTCTGGTCGCGCTGGCGGCGATCGCCTTCGGCGCCTGGTACGGAAACCGCCAGGTCTGGTTTCTCGGCACCGACTCCGGCGGGCGTGTGGCGCTCTACCGCGGCCTGCCCTACGAGTTGCCCTTCGGCATCGAGCTCTACGACGAGCGCTACGCGAGCCCGATTCAGACCGCCGCGCTGCCGCCCACGCGACGCGACGCGGTCACCACCCATGACCTGCGCGGCCGCGCCGACGCCGTCTCCCTCGTCGAGGACCTCCAGCTCAGCGAGGGATACCCGCCCGCGACGGACGCGGGAGAGAGGACGCGAGGCCCCCGGTGACGATGGACGCGCCCTCGGGGGAGCAGAGCACGCGGGCGGCTTCATGAGGGCGGCGAGGAATCGGGAGCTGGTCGCCCTCGTTCCCGTCGCCCTGCTGCTCACCGCCGGCTTTGCCGCCGTCTTCGCTCAGGAAAACGCGCGGCTCGGCAACCTCAGCCTCGTCTACGGCGCCTACTTCCTCGCCGTTTGCCTTGCCGCCCACATCTACCTGCGGATGCGCCTCCCCAACGCCGACCCCTACCTCTTCCCGCTGGTCGCGCTGCTCACGGCCTTCGGGTTGGTGATGGTCTACCGGATCGACGCCGAGCTGGCCCGCGACCAAGCCAACTGGTTCGTCCTCGGCCTGACCCTCTTCGCGCTGACGATCCACTTCCTGCGCGAGTACGACGTGCTGGAGCGATACCGGTACACGATCGCCGCGATCGGCATCCTGCTGCTGCTGGCGCCACGGCTGCCGGGGATCGGCCAGCAGGTCAACGGCGCCTTCCTCGGGGTGAAGATCGGCCCCCTCCAATTCCAACCGGCCGAGTTCTCGAAGATCTGCATCGTCGTTTTCCTCGCCAGCTACCTGCGTGAGCACCGCGAGGTGCTGATCGTCGGTGCGCGCCGCGTGCTCGGGGTCACCCTGCCGCCGCTCAAGCACCTGGGCCCGATGCTGGTCGTCTGGGGAGCGTCGATGTTCATGCTCGTCTTCATCCGCGACTTGGGCAGCTCGCTGATGTTCTTCGCGGCCTTCCTCGCGCTGCTCTACGTGGCGACGGGGCGCTTCTCGTTCGTGGTGATCGGGATGGCGATGTTCCTCGTCGGGGCCTGGTTCTTCGCCTCGACCGTCCCCCACGTTCACGACCGGATCGATATCTGGCTCGATCCCTACGCGGACCCGACGACGAGCGGCTACCAGATCCTCCAGTCCATCTTCGCCCAGGCCGACGGTGGCCTGTTCGGCAAAGGGTTCGGCCAGTCGCTGATCACCATCCCAGGGACCGACGCGGCGTTGCTGCCGGCGGCGCAGACCGACACGATCTACTCGTTGATCGTCAACGAGCTCGGCCTCTTCGGCGCCAGCGCGGTGGTCCTCATCTACCTGCTGATCGCGGCGAGGGGGTTCAAGATCGCCCTGCTCGCCGACGATGGCTTCTCGAAGCTGCTTGCGACGGGACTGACCGCCGTCTTCGCGATCCAGGCCTTCGTGATCATCGGCGGCGTGACGCGGGTGATTCCCCTGACCGGCGTCACCCTTCCCTTCATCAGCTATGGCGGCAGCTCGATCGTCGCCAACTTCGTGCTGCTCGCCCTGCTGCTGTTGATCTCCGACCGAGCCCGCCGGGAGGCCGGCCCCGCCTCCGGGCGTGAACTGGCGATGGGACGCGCGTGAACCGCCAGATCGTCCAATTGTTCGCCTTCGTCGTCGTGCTCTTCGCAGTGCTGATCGGCTTCACGTCGTACTGGTCGGTCTTCGACGCGCAGGCGTTGAAGGAGAAGACGGCCAACAAGCGGCCCCTGCTGGAGCAGCAGCAGATAAGCCGTGGCCGGATCCTCGCGGCAGACGGCACGGTGATCGCCCGCTCGGTGCCCAAGGGCCACGGCGACAGCCTGCGTTACGTGCGGCGCTACCCCGAGGGGTCGCTGTACGGGCACCCGATCGGCTACAGCTTCGTGCGGTTGGGCGACAGCCAGTTCGAGGAGTTCCACAATGACGAGCTGATCGGCGACGAGTCCGAGTTCACCTCGATCCTCGACGAGCTGCGCGGGCAGCGACAGGAGGGCAACGACGTGGCCACCAACCTCGACCCGGCGGCGCAACGGGTGGCTCTCGACGAACTGGAAGCCGCCGGCTTCGGCGCCGTCGTCGCGATCGAACCGCAGAGCGGGCGGGTGCGGGTGCTCGCGTCCAATCCCCCCTACGACCCCAACCGCGTCCCCGATCATTTCTCGGAGCTCAGCACCGACCCAACCTCGCCGGTGCTCGACCGCGCCACTCAGGGCCAGTATCCACCGGGCTCGACCTTCAAGGTCGTGACCGCCGCGGCGGGACTCGACAGCGGCACGATCGATGTCGGGACGACGATCGACGCGCCGGGCACGCTCGACGTCCAGGGCCAGCCGCTCAACAACGACTTCTCCGCGAGCTTCGGCGAGATCGCCCTGCCCACGGCGCTGACCAACTCGGTCAACACCTGGTTCGCCCAGCTCGGCCAGCTGGTGGGCGAGGACACGATGTTCAAGTACATGGACCGCTTCGGCTTCGGGTCGAACCCGCCGATCGACCTTCCCTCCACCCAGGTCTACAAGAGCGGCCTTTTCGAGGGAGGCGACTTGCTCGGCCCCGGCGACCCGGTCGACCTCGCCCGCCTGGCGATCGGGCAGGAGCGTCTGGCGGTTACGCCGCTGCAGATGGCGATGGTGACCGCCGCCATCGCCAACGGCGGCAAGCTGATGAAGCCGCAGATCTGGAGCCGGGTGATCGACCCCGACGGCCGCGTGACCAAACGCCTCGAGCCCTCCGAGTACAGCGAGCCGATCGACGAGGAGACGGCGGCCGAGCTGAACGCCGCGATGCAGGACGTGGTCAGCGGCGGCACCGGCACCAACGCCGCGATCGGCGGCGTGGCGGTCGCCGGCAAGACCGGCACCGCGGAGACGCCTTTCAATGAGACCTGCGGCGGGGGCAGCGACGAGAACCAGGCGTGGTTCATCGGCTTCGCGCCCGCCGAGGACCCCGAGATCGCGATCGCGGCGACGGTGGAGTGCACGACCCAGTTCGGCGGCGAGATCGCCGCGCCGATCTTCCGCGACGTCGCGGCGACGATCCTGAATGGAGGCTGACGAGTGAAACGAGGAGGCGGGGAACGTGCCTGAGGTAAGCGAGGGCAGCGTCGTCGACGGCCGGTACCGGGTGCTGCAGCGGCTCGGCTCGGGGGGGATGGCCGACGTCTGGCTCGCCGAGGACGCGCACCTCCAGCGTCGAGTCGCGTTGAAGGTCCTGCACAGCCGCTTTGCGCAGGACCGCGAGTTCGTCGAGCGCTTCCGCCGCGAGGCCGAGGCCGCCGCCGGGCTACAGCACCCAAACGTCGTCGCCGTCTTCGACCGCGGCGAGTTTGAAGGCGCCCACTACATCGCCATGCAGTATGTGGAGGGCAGCTCGCTGAAGGAGCTGATCGACGCCGGGCTGACCCCGGAGCAGGCGGCGCACCTGGTGCGGCAGGTCCTGGAAGCCGCCCGCTTCGCCCATTTGCACGGCATCGTCCACCGCGACCTCAAGCCCCAGAACGTCATCGTCGACGCGGAGGGCAAGGCAGCCGTCACCGATTTCGGCATCGCTCGCGCCGGCGTGTCGGAGATCACCCAGGCAGGCTCGGTGATGGGCACCCCCCACTACCTCTCGCCCGAGCAGGCGCAGGGGCTGGACGTCACCGCGGTCTCCGATCTCTACTCGATCGGCGTGATCCTCTACGAGGCGCTGACCGGGCGGGTGCCGTTCGAGGCCGATTCGGCCATCGCGATTGCGATGAAACAGGTGTCCGAGACGCCGCAGCGCCCCAGCTCGATCTCCCCACAGGTCTCCCCGGCCCTCGACGCGGTCGTGATGCGTGCCCTGGAGAAGGAGCCTGGCCAGCGCTTCCAGAGCGCCGAGGCCTTCATCGCGGCCCTCGACGCGGCGATGAGGGACCCCGGTGCGGCCGGCGGGGGCACGGCCGCCTTTGCTCCGCTGCCTCCCGTGGTGGCCGCGCCGGTGGAGGCAGCAGACCCGGAGGAGCGCAGGGAGGAGGAGAGGCGCTGGAATCGCCTCTGGCTGCTCGTACTGCTCGCGATCCTGCTCGGTGTGCTCGCCGGCTTGGCGCTGACCCGAGACACCACGACCGAGGTCCCCAGCGTGACCGGAAACCAGCTCAACGTGGCGATCTCGCTGCTCCAGCAGGACGGCTTCGAGGTCGGCGACGTGCGCAGGGTCGAGCGCGACGCTGCGCAGAACACGGTCCTCGAACAGGACCCGGCCGCCTCGCCCCCGGCCGGCGAAGCGGAGCTCGACTGTGCCTTCCTCGCCTTCGTCTGCTCGAAGCCGGAGGTGACGCTGACCGTCAGCGCCGGCCCGGGCAGCGCCAAAGTGCCGTCCACCGCCGGGCTCGAACGGGACACGGCGATCTCGAGGCTGAAGGACGCCGGGTTCTCACCGCAGCTTCAGGCCGTCAACTCCGAGGACGTCGAGGCCGGGTTGGTGATCCGCTCCTCCCCCTCGGGTGGAACGACGCTGACCCGCGGCTCCCCGGTCTCCCTGTTCGTCTCCCTGGGCCCGAAGCTGGCCAGCGTGCCGGTGCTGGTCGGCAGCCCGCGCGCGGTCGCCGTCCAGCAGATCCGCAGCCGCGGCCTGGTTCCCAGCGTCGACGAGCAGGAGGGCACGGCGGCGGCCGGGGAGGTGATCGGCCAGTCGCCCAGCGCGGGGACGCAGGTCGATCCTGGCTCAACGGTTTCGATCGTCGTCTCCAAGGGCATCGAGGAGGTCGCGGTGCCGAACGTGATCGGCAAGCTCCGGGCAGACGCGGTGCAGTCGCTTCGCGACGCCGGCTTCGTCCCTTCCGTGCAGGAGCAGGAGACCGAAGTTCCCACCCAGGTGGGCCGGGTCACCGACCAGTTCCCCCCGCCCGGCGCAGAGTTGACGAGCGGTTCGGAGGTGACGGTCGTGGTCGGCAGGCAGGCGAGCGGCACGACGACGACGCCAACGACCCCCCCGGCGCCATGAAGGTCGCGGTGCTCTCCGGCGGGCGCTCCTCCGAGCACGATGTCTCCCTGCGCTCCGGCGAGTCGGTGGCGCGCGGCCTGGAAGCCGCCGGCCACGAGGCGCTGCGGGTGAGGATCGCCCGTGAGGGTCGCTGGGACTGCGCCGGGGCGGCGGTCCAGTTGGAGCCGGCCGCGGGATTGCTCGACGCCGACGCCGTCTTCCCGGTGCTGCATGGACCGTTCGGCGAGGACGGCAGCGTGCAGGGGCTGCTGGAGTGGCTGGACGTTCCCTACGTAGGCTCTGACGTGCTCGCCTCGGCGACCTGCATGGACAAGCTAACCCTGAAGCGGCTCTTCGCCGAGGCGGGGGTGCCGCAGGTGGCGTTTGCCAGGGCGGGTGAGACGGGCTGGCGCGAGCGGGTCGCGGCGATGGGCTGGCCGCTCTGGGTGAAGCCGTCGCGGCTCGGCTCCAGCGTGGGGATCAGCAGAGTCACCGCGGCAGCCGAGCTCGACGCGGCGGTCGAGGCGGCCTCCCGCCACGATCCCCGCGTCATCGTCGAGGCGCACGCCGCCGGGCGCGAGGTCGAGTGCTCGGTGCTCGGCAACGAGGCGCCGGTGGCCTCGTTGCCCGGCGAGATCCTCGCTCACGCCGAGTGGTACGACTTCGAGACGAAGTACCGCGACGGCGGGATGGAACTGACCGTGCCGGCGGCGATTTCGGAGGAGCTTTCCACCCGTGTCCGCGAACTCGCGGTGCGGGTTTTCGAGCTGGCGGGATGCGCGGGCCTCGCCCGCTGCGACTTCTTCGTCGGCTCCAGCGAGGGCGAGGTGCTGGTAAACGAGATCAACACGATGCCCGGCTTCACCGAGACCAGCGTCTACGCGAAGCTCTTAGAGGCGACCGGCATTCCCTATCCGGACCTGTGCGACCGCTTGGTCGGGCTGGCGGTAGAGCGTCACAAGCTCACTCGCTCCTACGAGTTCTGAGCGGCGGGGCTCAACCCCGCAGCTCGACGTCGCTGATCTCCACCTGGTAGCGGCCGGGCTGGTCGCGGGCCTCCGAGGCCTTGGTGAACCAGAGCAGGAAGTATTGCGAGGGCTGCGTGACGTCGAGGGCGATCTCCTCCCTCCCCGACGCGTCGGTGACCGTGCCCACCGGCGGCCCCCACCCCGAGAGATCGCTGGGCGGACCGGCGGGGGCGGCGAAGATCTCCGCGTCCCAGCCGGAGGTTGGGGTCCGGACCACCATCGTCTCGGGCGAGGCCGGCGACTTGCTCGTCACAAAGACGCCCACCCCGGGGTCGGGGCCGGTCTTGGTGCCGGCGAAGCTGTCGGTGTCGTAGTGCTCGGTCTCCCACGAGGTGCCGCTCGGATTGCCATCCACGGCAAGGCCGATCTTGCTGCCGATCTCCTCGGCGTCGCCCTGGGGGTCGTAGTCGGTCGCCGAGGAGATCCCCACCGGCGCGCCGCTTCCCTCTTCAGCGCCGCCACCGCCGAAGGTTCCGCTGGAGATCAGCTGGACGATGCCCAGCGCCGCCGCGGCGATCAGCAGCAGCGCAACGATCGCCATCCAGCTCCAGCGCGCCTGGCTCGGGAGCTTGCGCTTCGGAGGCGGTACCGCTTCGAGCACGCTGGTCGCCTCGCCGGCGGTCGATCCCGTCCGCGCCGCCTCCACCTCGAGCGCGGTGGAGAGATCGTCGATCATCTCGCCGACCCGCTGGTAGCGCTCCTCCGGGTTCTTCGCGGTCGCCCGCTCCACAACCAGCGCCACGGCGGCGGAAACCCCCGGCCGGCGCCGCTGCACGTCCGGCAGCTCTTCGTTTACGTGCTTCATCGCCACACCGACCTGGCTGTCGGCATGGAAGGGCACCTGACCGACCAGCATCTCGTAGAGGACGACGCCGAGTGAGTACACGTCGCTGCGGGGGTCGACGCCCCTGCCCATCGCCTGCTCGGGGGCGACATAGTCGGTGGTGCCGAGCACGCGCCCGGTCGCCGTCATCCCGGCCTGCTCCAGCTGGCGGGAGATGCCGAAGTCGGTCAGCTTCGCACGACCCTCGCTGTCGATCAGGATGTTCTGCGGCTTGATGTCACGGTGGACCAGGTTGCGGGCATGGGCGACCGACAGCCCGCGGGCCACCTCGATCGCATAGGCCACCGCCTCCTGAACGTCGAGGGCACCGAGCCGGCCGATCCGCTGCTTCAGGGTCTCTCCCTCGACGTACTCGAAGACGATGTAGGGGTGGCCGCCGTCCTCACCGGCGTCGATCACCGAGACGACGTTGGGATGCGAGAGCTTTGCGACCGCTCGGGCCTCCTGGCGGAAGCGCTCCAGCTGGTCCGCCTGCTCGGACATCTCCCGGTGCATCACCTTCACCGCGACCGACCGGTCCAGCGTCTCGTCCTTGGCGAGGAAGACGGTCGACATGCCGCCGCTGCCCAGCTTCGCCTCCAGCCGGTAGCGGTCGGAGAGAACGGTGCCGATCATCTGTGAGCTGCTTGAGCGCGCTTCCATCGAGGGTGTCGCCTTACTGTCCGAGGGTATTGTCGGTTACCCGTGTCCGTTGAAGTTCGCTACTACACCGATCCGGCCTGCTCGTGGTCGTGGGGTGCCGAGCCGAAGCTTCGCAGGCCGATGTGGGAGTTCGACGGCGAGCTCGATTTCACTTGGGTGATGGGTGGGCTTGCTCGGCCATCCAAGCTCTGACCGGGACGATCTGGGAGCGTAGGCTTCAGCCGCGGCGAACTTCGCGGGGGCCAGCGGCCGCGCGGCCGATCCGCTTCGCCTCCGGGTAGTGGCGACGGAGAAGGTCGAGGGCGGCTTGCTCGTCGCCCGGCGCGACGACGGCGCAGAAGCCGCAGCCCATGTTGAAGACGTCGTGCATCTCCGCGTCCGAGACACCGCCGCGTTCCTGGATCAGCTCGAAGACGGCAGCCACGGGAAGTGGGTCGTCGATCTCATAGCCGACTTCGGCGGCGAGGCGGAGCAGGTTGCCGAGGCCGCCCGAGGTGATGTGCGCGAGCCCGCGGACGTCGGCCTGGGAGCGCAGCAGCTCGACGACCGGCTTGACGTAGATCTCGGTCGGCTCGAGCAGGACTTCGCCGAGCGGGCGACCGAGGCGGTCGTCGTCGAGGGGGATTCCCTCCAGGGCGCCCCGAGCGAGGGTGTATCCGTTGGAGTGGATCCCGGAGGAGGGGAGGCCGATCACCGGATCGCCCGGGCGCACCGTCGATCCGTCGACGATCTCGTCCAGGGCGACCGTGCCGAAGCAGGCGCCCGCCACGTCGAACCCACGCACCATGTCGCCGAGCTGTGCCAGCTCGCCGCCGGGGATCTCGATGCCGGCCCGCTCGGCGCCGCGCGCCAAGCCGACCCCGATCTGCTCGCAGACCTCCGGGTCGGCCCGCTCGATCGCGATGTAGTCGAGCATCGCGAGGGGCTCCGCGCCGACGCAGATGAC
>CAZHZI010000035.1:0-16747 GCA_964536955.1 uncultured Conexibacteraceae bacterium | reverse complement strand
AACACAGTGGCGATCTCCGACGGGATCACGATGGGAACACAGGGAATGAAGACCTCGCTGGTCAGCCGCGAGGTGATCGCCGATTCGATTGAATTGATGGCGCGCGGCTACCAGTTCGACGCGATCGTGGCGCTCTCGGCCTGCGACAAGACAATTCCGGGCTGTGCGATGGCGCTGGCCAGGCTCGACGTGCCTTCGGTGCTGCTCTACGGCGGCTCGATTGCACCCGGCCACTGGCGCGGGCACGATGTGACGATCCTCGACGTCTTCGAGGCGATTGGCGCACACGCTGCCGGCGAGATGAGCGACGAGGATCTTCGCGAGTTGGAGAGCGTCGCCAGCCCCGGCGCCGGTGCCTGCGGGGGGCAGTTCACCGCCAACACGATGGCCTGCGCCTTCGAGGCGATGGGGCTTAGCCCAGGCGGCTCGGCGATGGTTCCCGCCGAGGACGAACAGAAGGGAACCGTCGCCGAGAAGATCGGCCAGCTGGTGATCGGCGTGCTGAGCGACGACCTGCGGCCGAGTCGGGTCATAACGCGCGAGTCGATCGAGAACGCGATCGCCTGCGTGTGCGCCTCCGGCGGCTCGACCAATGGCGTTCTCCACCTGCTTGCTCTCGCGCGCGAGGCTGGGATCGAGCTCAGCATCGACGACTTCGAGCGGATTTCGCGGAAGACGCCACTGCTCGCGGACCTCAAGCCCGGTGGCCGCTTCGTCGCCACCGATCTCTACAGGGCCGGCGGGGTGCCGCTGATCCTCAAGCGGCTCGCCGAGGCAGGCATTTTGCACGGCGAAGCGATCACGGTCAGCGGCCGAACCATCGGCGAGGAGGCGGAGGCCGCCGTCGAGGCCGAAGGCCAGGAAGTGGTTCGGCCGGCGGGCGACCCGCTCAAGGCCGAGGGCGGCTTGGCGATTCTGCGTGGCAACCTCGCCCCCGAGGGCGCCGTCGTCAAGCTCGCCGGGACGGAGCGCAAGAGGCAGGTCGGCCCCGCCCGCGTCTTCGAGTCCGAGGAGGAGTGCTTTCGCGCCGTCAAGGACCAGCAGATCCGGCCCGGCGATGTCGTCGTGATCCGCAACGAGGGTCCGGCCGGCGGGCCCGGGATGCGGGAGATGCTGCACGTGACCGCGGCGATCGTCGGCGAGGGCCTTGGGGAGAGCGTGGCGCTCCTGACCGATGGGCGCTTCTCCGGCGCCACGCGCGGCCTGATGGCGGGCCACGTCGCCCCCGAGGCGGTCAAGGGCGGCTCGATCGCGGCCGTCCGCGAGGGGGACGAGATCACCTTCGACGTCGAAGGACGTCGCCTCGACGTCGCCCTCTCCGAGGAGGAGATCGCCAAGCGCATCTCCGAGTACCGGCCCCCCGAGCCCACCTATCGCACGGGTGTGATGGCCAAGTACGCGGCCACGGTCTCATCGGCCTCCGAAGGAGCAGTCACCGGCTGACCGTCAGCCCAGGAAGTCGTCGAGCAGCGCGTTGAACCGTGCCGGACGCTCGAGCTGCGGCACGTGCCCGGTGCGCTCCAGGATCTCCAGGCGGGAGCCGGGAATGCGCCGGTGGTAGCTGAGTGCCGCCAGGGCTGAGATCACCCAGTCGTCGCTGCCCCAGACGATCATGGTCGGGATGTCGATGTCGGCGAGGCGGTCGCGGGCGTCGTACTCGATCACCGCCTCGAGCGCGTCCGAGAATCCCGCACATGGCACGCCCGAGGCCATCTGCTCCCAAAGCAACTCCGGCCGCAGTCGGTTCGGCCAGCGCAAGAACGGCCGGAACATCACGTAGCGGCTGCGGGGTCGGCTGACGATGACTCGTGCGAGCCGGCCGACCCAGGGGCCAAACGTGCTCCAGGCGTGCGAGGTGGCGGCGCCTCGCTCTTTGGGGCGCCAGGTGTTGATCAACCCCGCAGCCGAGACCAGGACAAGGCGGTCGAACCTGCCGGGTGCCACCAGGGTCGCCTCCGCCGCGACCAGCCCACCCATCGAGTTGCCTACGAGGGCGGCGCCGCGGTCCACCCCGATTCTCTCGCAGAAGTCATGGATCAGCCGGCCGTAGGCGGGCATGTCGATCTTCCACGAAGGCACAGGGCTCGCGCCGAAGCCGGGCAGGTCGAGCGCGATCGCTCGGTGGCGGCGGGCAAAGTGGGGCAGGTTCTCCAGCCAGTTCTGCCAGGACCCGGAGATGCCGTGGAGGAAGACGATCGGCTCGCCCTCGCCGATCTCCACATAGTTGACCAGAGCGCCTGGCAGCTCGATCCGGCGCAGGTGCCGCCGCCAGTCGATCGTCAGCCACTCGGGATCGGGGTTTCCGTAGTCGGCGCCGGGCAGGGTCCGGGGGACGGTCCTCATCGCTGCCTCAGGCATACCCCATTCGCTCCAGGACCGGTATCTCACGGATCTGCGGCGGCTGCAGGTGGTCCCAGAGGATGCCTCGCGGCCGCTCGTACTGACGTTCGACGTCGATCACCGCACGTGGCGTGGCGATTACGTCGACCGGCAAATCGTGCGCAGTCATCATCAGATGACTACGGATGATTTGCGTCGGATGCGCAGTCGTCGCCACCGTAGTGTGGCCGTCGATCTTGCCGGCGTCGATCAGGATCCCGTACTCGAGGTCTGAGTAGCCGCCGCCTTTGCCGACCCGCGCTCCGTTGAGGTTCAGCGCGACCGAACCGCAAAGCACGAAGTCGATCGCCGGCAGATCGTCCAGCGCGGTGACCCGTCCGTGCTTCAACGCCCCCTTTATCGTCGCCGCCTCTTTCACCGCTTGTTTTGAGAGCTCCTTGGGGTCGAGCACCCGGAAGGGGTGGGGATCGCGCAGGCGAGGCACCGCCATGATCACCGTCTTGCCCTCTTCCAGCGCTATGCGCCGGGCATATGTCTGGGGGGAGTCGGGATTCGCCTTCACCACTCGAGCTCGCTTCCACAACCGGTGTGCGGCGAGCTTCTCGGCGGCCATCTTCGCCCCGGCGAAGTTGGGGATCCGTCCCTCGGCGCCAGGAAATCGGGACACGCCTTCGCGATCCATCGCCTTCCAGACTTCCTTGCGGACGCTGTCCTTTGAGCGCACAGGCGAAAGATATCCCCGAAGCGCGCTTGCAGGCCGCACGCCGATTTGCAGGGCAGGAAGCGGATTTGGCCGAATGATCCGTATGCCTAGACTTTGCGCAGTGGCATTCGAGGCGTTGCCGATGGCTGGTTCGAGTAAACGGTGAAGGGCCGCAAGACAAAAATCGCGATCGTCGTCGGTGTGCTGGCGCTCATCCTCGGTGCTGTAGGCGCTTACGCCTACGACAGCTCCCAGGACGAGACGATCGCCGAAGGGGTGACGATCGGCGGTGTCGATGTCGGCGGCCTCGACGTGGCGGAGGCCAAGCAAACCGTCCACCGTCAGTTGATCGCGCCGTTGCGCCACTCGCTCCGCGTGCGCTACGACGGCAGGACGTGGGAGCTGCCGGGGGTGAGGCTGAAGGTCCACGCTGACCTCGATGGCGCGATCGACGAGGCGCTCTCGAACAGCCGCCAGGGCGGGCTCCCCACGCGCATGGTCCGCTATGTCACCGGGGGCCGGGTCGACGAGAGCGTCTCCGCCGACGTCTCCTACTCTCAGCCTGCCGTCAACCGCTTCGTTCGCCGCGTCGCGGCGGCGCTGAATCGCGAGCCGCAGGACGCAACGGTCAGCGCCACCGGCGCCTCGCTGAGCATCGTTCCCGCCAAGCACGGTCGCAAGCTTCGGGACAACCTGTTCACCCGCGAGCTGAACGCCGCAGTGCTGAACGCCAACGCCCCTCACACCATCGCCGCGCGAACCCACTCCGTCAAGCCGGAGGTGACCGGCGGCGAAGTCGCGGCCGCGTACCCGTCCTACCTGACCCTCGATCGCGCTTCCTACACGCTGCGGCTCTGGGAGGACCTGGAGTTGAGCAAGACCTACACGGTCGCGGTGGGCCAGGTAGGGCTGGAGACCCCGGCCGGGCTCTACCACATCCAAGACAAGCAGGTGGATCCCTACTGGCACGTTCCCGAGTCGGATTGGGCCGGCAGCCTGGCCGGACAGGTGATCCCGCCCGGTCCCTCCAATCCGCTGAAGGCGCGCTGGATGGGAATCTTCTCCGGCGCCGGCATCCACGGCACCGATGCGACCTACTCGCTCGGCACGGCCGCCTCGCACGGCTGCGTGCGCATGTCGATCCCCGACGTGATGGAGCTCTACGACCAAGTGGACGTGGGCACCCCGATTTACATCGGCTGAGCGAAGGCGCCCATGGCGGGGCGGCGAACCTAGCTGCATGACCTGGGATGAGGCCATCTCCGGCTATGACCGGGACCTGCGGGGCCGCGGCCTGGCCGAGCGGACGCGGCGCGCCTACGGGGTCGACCTCGCCCAGTTCTCAGAGTGGGCGGGCGAGCGCCAGCTGGCCCTCGACGCCGTCCGCCATCGCGACGTGCGCCGCTTCGCAGCGGGCCTCTCCTCCGGCGGCGCCTCTCCGGCCACGGTCGCCCGCAAGCTTGCCTCGATCCGCGGCCTCTACGACTTCCTGGTTCGCACCGACCGTGTGGGCCACAACCCCGCGGACCTCGTCTCCAGTCCCAAGAAGGCGCAGAAGCTGCCGCGGGTGCTGTCGGTCGAGCAGGTGCGCTCGCTGCTTGAGCGGATCCCCGCTCGCACGCCGCTGGAGCTGCGCGATCGGGCAATGCTCGAGCTCGCCTACTCCTGTGGATTGCGCTGTGAGGAGATCGTCAACCTGGACGTCGGCGCTTTCGACCCGGAGACCGAGCAGCTGCGTGTCTTGGGCAAGGGCTCCAAAGAGCGACTCGTCCCGGTCGGCGAGCCGGCCCAGCGGGCCCTGAGGAGATACGAGGAGCGGGCCCGCCACGCGCTCGCCGATCCGCGTGAGCACGCCCTCTTCCTCTCCAAGAGCGGGCGCCGCCTTTCGAACTCCGACATCACCCGCCGCCTCGGCCTCTGGGTCCGCGAGGCCTCCCTCACGGCGGGCATCTCTCCTCACTCACTGCGCCATTCCTTTGCCACCCATCTGCTGGAAGGCGGGGCTGATCTGCGCACGATCCAGGAGCTCCTCGGGCACGCGTCGATCTCCACCACCCAGGTCTACACGCGCGTCGATGCAGCCCGCCTGCGCGACACCTACGCCGCTACCCATCCCCGTGCATGAGGTGCCCTGGTAGCCGAAAACGGCTTTGCAACCGTAGAATCGACCGAAGGTCATGGAAACAGGGGTAAAAGAAGTGGAGCTGCGTGACCTGTGGCGCCGTTACAAGGAGGACGGCGACGCAGCGGCGCGGGAGCGACTGGTAGTCGCTTACTCGCCGATGGTCAAATTCGTCGCCGGCCGGCTGGGGGCGGGGTTGCCGTCCCACGTGGAAGACGCCGACCTGATCTCCTACGGCTTGATGGGCCTGATCGGCGCGATCGAGCGATTTGAGCCGGAGCGTGGCATCAAATTCGAGACTTTCGCGATGACCCGCATCCGCGGCGCGATCATCGACGAGCTGCGCTCGCTGGACTGGGTGCCTCGTTCGGTGCGCTTTCGGGCTCGGGAGATCGAGGCGACCCAGGCCAAACTCGAGCATGAGCTGCAGCGGGCGCCGACCGAGGAAGAGCTGGCGGCCAAACTCGGCGTCAGCGAGGAGGAGCTGCAGGCCTCGCTGCTGGAGATCGCCAACTCATCCGTCTATGCGCTCGATGAGCTGTGGACGGTCTCCGACTCGTCCGGGGATCAGGTTTCCCTACTCGACACGATCTCCGACCCGCGCGCTGACGACCCTCAGGAAGCGCTCGCCACCAGCGAGGTCAAGGACCGGCTCACCGAGGCCATCGGCTCCTTGCCGGAGCGCGAGCAGCTGGTCGTGGCCCTCTACTACTACGAGAACCTCACCTTGCGTGAGATCGGCGAGGTGCTCGGCGTCACCGAGTCTCGCGTCTCCCAGCTTCACACCAAGGCCGTGATGCGCTTGAAGTCGCACTTGCAACAGGTGTAGCTTCAATGCGTGCCGCATAAGGCCGCCGACCGGATTCGCAATGTCGCCCTGATCGGGCACCGGGGCAGCGGCAAGACGAGCCTGCACGAGGCGATGTTGTTCGAGGCCGGGGCGATCAACCGGCTGGGGACGGTGGTCGACGGGACGACCGTCTCCGACCACGAGCCCGACGAGCGAGAGCGCCAGATGTCGATCGGGGCATCGGTCGCCTGCTTCGAGCACGGGGGGCGGCAGATCAACCTCATCGACACTCCCGGCGAGCCGAGCTTCGTCGCGGACGCGGCCGCGGCGATGCGGGTTGCCGATGCGGCGGTCGTCGTGGTCAACGGGGTGATGGGGCCCGAGGTAAATACCGAGCGGCTGTGGCGGCGGGCCGACGCCGGGGGGTTGGCGCGTCTGGTCTTCGTCAACATGCTCGATCGCGAGCGAGCCGACTTCTTCCGCGCTCTCGACTCGCTGAAGGAGGCCTTCGGCCCGCACGTCGTCGCCACGGAGATCCCGATCGGCGCCGAGCACGAGGTGCGCGGGGTGATCGATCTGATCGACATGGAGGGCTTCGTCTACGACGGTACGAGTCGCGGCAGCTCCCAGAGGGTCGAGATCCCCGCGGAGCTGCGCGCCCAGGCCGAGGAGTACCGCGAAAAGCTGATGGACGAGGTTGCGGAGAACTCCGACCAGCTGATGGAGCGCTACCTCGATGGCGAGGAGATCGAGCATGGAGAAATCGTCACCGTGCTGAAGCAGGGCGTTACAGCGGGGCGGCTCTTCCCGGTCACCTGTGGGGTGGCGACCAAGAACCTGGGCACCAACCGGTTGCTTGACGCTCTCGTCGAGGACCTTCCTTCGCCGGCGATGCGCGGGGCGCTGGCGGCGCTCGACGATGAAGGGGAGCCGATCGAAGTCGACCCCGACGAGGACGGACCGCTCGTCGCCTATGTCTTCAAGACGCTCGCCGATCCCTATGCCGGCCGGATCAACCTCTTCCGGGTGTATCGCGGAACGCTTCGATCCGACTCCCATGCGGTCAACGTCATGCGGCGTCAGAAGGAGCGGATCGGCCAGCTCGGCAAGCCACTCGGCAAGGACTCGAAGCCGGCGACCGAGCTGGGGGCGGGTGACATCGGCGCGGTCGCCAAGCTGAAGGAGACACGGGCCGGCGACGTGATCTGCGAGCGTCAGGAGGCGATCGCCTGCGCGCCGCTGGAGCTGCCCGCGCCGGTAATGGCCTTTGCCTATGAGCCGAAGTCGAAGGGCGACGAGGAGAAGGCTGCGACCGCCGTCCGCCGCCTTTCGGAGGAGGACCCCACGCTCGAGATCCATCGCGACCCGCAGACTGGAGAGCAGATCATCGCCGGCCTCACCCAGGTCCACGTCGAGGTGGTCGTCGACCGGATGCGGCGCCGTTTCGGCGCTGAGGTCGACCTCCACCCGCCGCGCGTCCCCTATCAGGAGTCGATCCGCAAGCCGGCCAGCGCTCACGCTCGCTACAAGAAGCAGACGGGAGGGAGAGGACAGTTCGCCGACTGCCGGATCGAGGTGGAGCCGGCAGATGACGGCATCGGCCTTGAGTTCGTCAACGCGATCAAGGGCGGCGCGATCCCGGGCGGCTTCATCCCGGCGGTGGAGAAGGGGGTGGCCGAGGCGATGGAGCACGGCACCGTCGCCGGCTATCCGGTGAAAGGCGTGCAGGTACGTCTCATCGATGGCAAGCACCACGACGTAGATTCCTCTGAGATGGCCTTCAAGATGGCCGGCTCGATGGCCTTCAGACAAGCGATGGAGGACGCGGATCCGGTTCTGCTGGAGCCGATCGTGCGACTGACCGTGAGCTGCCCCGACGATGTCGTCGGCGACGTCATCGGTGACCTCAACGCACGCCGGGGCCACCCGTTGGGGATGGAGCCAAAGGGGTCGGCGACCGAGGTGAGGGCGGAGGTGCCGATGGCCGAAATGCTCGACTACGCGCCCGACCTGCGCTCCATCAGCGGCGGTCGAGGGGACTTCACGATGGAATTCGACCGCTACGAGGAAGTGCCACCGCACCTTGCCGCGAAGGTGATCGCGACGGCGGGTGAGGGTGCCCGAGCCGGCGTCTAGCTACCTGAGCAGCTTTCGGTGCAGCGCCTGGATCTCGGCGCTCGGAGCACTGCCAAGCTCCTCGTTGAGAAGCTTGCGCAGCCGATCGTAGGTGCGAAGCGCCTCGGCGGTGTTTCCCGAGGCCACCAAAGCCTCCATCAGGCTTAAGTAGCCGGATTCGCGAAAGGGAGCGGCGTGGATCAGCGCTCGGGCCGAGCGCTCGGCGCCGGCCAGCTCCGACCCGCCAAGGCCGATGCCCGCGCGAGCGATCACCTCGCAGGAGCGAAGCTGAAGCTCTTCCAGCTCGCGGCGAATCTCCTCGACCCAGGGCGCGGTGAAACCGGCCAGGAAGGGACGGCCGGAGATGTTGAGGGCAATGTGCGAGTGGGCCCAGGCGTCCTTCCAGTCGGTGGCTTCGAGCGCCGAGTCGGCCACTCGAATCGCTCGCTCGGCGGCCTCGATGTCGACCCAGGTGTTTTCGGGAAGGCGAAGCTCGACGGTGTCACGACCAGCCAGGGCGTCGGATCCGAAGGCGCTCCGTAGGCGGGAGAGCTGTGTGCGAAGGGCGGCGGAGGGGTCAACCGGCGGGGAGTCGGGCCAGATAGCGGTGATCAGCTCATCGCGACTAACTCCCCGTCCTCGGTTTAGTACGAGGTATGCGAGAAGGATCCGGCCCTGTCGACCGCGCAGAGCCGGGGTGACGTGCCTTCCCCTGATGTCTGCTTTAAGTCGCCCGCAGAGCTGAATACGAGTTATACCCGCCTCAGATGGGGGTATAGGTGGAAACGATAAGGAAACGCTGTCTTCACGGAAAGGCAACATGTCTCTTGCATGATCGGAACGAATGCCCAGCAACTTGACCCTCGATTTTCAAGATTCACAACTGACGCTCCGATGCGAATGCGGCACAATCGTGTTTGCACAAGAAGAACAACGCTTGGTCGAACTAGTACGACTTCACTTTGGTGAGTTCCATCCGGACCTCGGTGCCAACGTGCCGGCGGACCTGATCTTGGCCATGGCAGAACAAAAGGAGATACGCAGCAGTGACCGGAACCAGTGACATAAAGACCGGCCTGCGCGCGGTGATTGCGATAGCGGTGCTTGCAGCCGCCCTCGTGCTGCCCGCACAGGCTTTTGCCCAGAACGACTGCTCCAACGCGGGGTCGGACCCCACGGCGGCTCAGTACTGCTCGCCCAGCGAGATCCAGACTGAGAATAGGAGCGCAGCTAGCAATCCGACATCGAGTTCGACGTCGCCCGTCAGCGCGCCAAGCGGCACCGCGGCGGTCGCCGCCTCCGACGACAGCGGCTCGCTGCCCTTCACCGGGTTCGACGTCGGCATTCTGCTCTTGGTGGCCGCGATGCTGACCGGCACCGGTTTGGCTCTGCGACGCCTGACGGCCTCCGACCACAGGGGCTGAGGGCGATGGGCGACGTGACGGCATTTCCCCATCTGACAGCGTTGCGCGCGCAGCGCCTGCTGGGGATATCCGCCTTCAGCGTCGCCCCTGCAGCGACCGCCGGCCTGATGGCCGGCGGTCATCTGCACAGCGCCGGACACGGCGTCCTCGTGTTCGTCGCTGTGCTGCTCAGCAGTTTCGTGCTGGAGCGCGAGCGCTATCCGCTGCATCTGATGCCGCTCGCGTCCTTTGTGGTCCGCGCCCTCGTCCCGGTGCTCGGGATCGGGCTCGCTCTCACGATGTTTGCGCTGGGGGGTGGGGCCGAGTCCGCCTGGGACATGATCGTTCCACTGATCGGGGCGTGGCTGGTGACCGCCTTTGCCGCGTGGAGCAGGATTCGTTTCGACTCCTCCCGGAAGATCCGGATCGGGGTGATCGGATCACCCGGATTGGCGATAGGCCTTGCCGAGGAGCTGCGCCTAGCCGGCATTCGCTCCTACGTCGTCGTCGGATGGGTCGATGGCAGCCGGCCTACCTCCGAGCCGGCGGTTGGGGGCCCGCGGAGGCTTGGTTCCTTCGATCAGGTCCGTAAGGTGGTGACACGTCACTCGATCGACTTTTTGGTCCACTCCAGCGGCACGCGCGCCGATGAGGCCGAGCCTCGCCGCTCGCGCCTGGAGATCTTCGAGTGTGTTGCGGGGAGTTGCCTTGACCTGCCGGTACGCCTGATCGAGGCAAGCCAGTTCTACGAGGACCTGCTCGGGCATGTGCCACTCGGCCAGTCAAACGCCGCTTGGTTCCAGTACCTGTTGCACCCTCGCTATCGAGGCGGGGCGCCGTGGTCGAAGCGGGTCTTTGATCTGTTCGTCGGCGGCGTGATGCTTATCGTCACGGCGCCGGTCCTCGCGGCCTGCGCTATCGCGATCAAGTTGACCGACGGCGGGCCGATCTTCTACCGCCAGCGCCGCATCGGCGAGAGCGGAGAGGAGTTCGAGATGATCAAGCTTCGCTCGATGCGGGTCGCCGCAGAGGATGTCGGCGCCCAGTGGTCCCAGGACGAGGACGACCGGATTACGCCGGTCGGCCGGGTTATGCGGCGCCTGCACATCGATGAGATGCCGCAGCTGTGGAATGTGCTGCAAGGGGAGATGACGATCGTTGGCCCGCGGCCCGAGCGGCCCGAGCTGATCGGTCAGCTCGAACGGCAGTTTGCTTACTACGATCGGCGTCACCTGGTCAAGCCGGGGTTGGCCGGTTGGGCACAGGCACGCTGTGGCTACGGTGGCTCCGAGGAAGGGACGGGCTGGAAGCTCTGCCACGATCTCTTCTATCTGAAGCATCGCTCGGTCTACTTCGACTCGTTGGTCCTTTTGGAGAGCGTGCGGGTTTCGCTGAGCACTGGGGTCCAGTTTGGTGCTCGCGCTCCGCAGGAGCAGTTCATCTTCGGTCACACCGGCCAGACTCGCTGAGGCTGGGGCCGAGCTCGCTGGTAATTTGCCCCAGGTGGAGCAATTCTCCAGCTGCGCTGTCTGCGGCCGCACGATCCTGGCCGGGGAGCGGACCCACAACTACCTGACTGCGGAGGGCCGACAACGCACGGTCTGCGAGCTCTGCCGCGCCCGCGCCGAACGAGTTGGCTGGGTCGCCGAGGAGGACGCCGGGCAGCTGGACTCCGATCGTCCGCGACGGCGCTCGACGGGGCTGCGGTCGCTGTTCAAGGGCTTCGACCGGGGCCGCGGAGAGGAGGCTCCACCTCCGACGGACGCCTCAGTCGCCCAGGAGGCCCAGCAGTCGGGGGATGGGCCCGCCGAGGAGGAATCGGTGGAAACTCACCCAAATCCCGATCCGGCGGCGCCCGGCGCGCACATCGGGCGGGGGGGACCGAAGTTGCCCGAGTCGCCCCAAAGCCGGCTGCACGAGGCGGTGCGGCGTTTCAACCTCAGCGAGGCCTCGCGCACGATGGCGGGGTTGATGCGGACGCTGGGCGAGCCGTGGGTATCGGTGGGCGCGTCCGCCGGCTCACCAAGCGAGGCGCGGGTAACCGTTGCCTGGGAGTTGTCCTGGTATCAGTGGGGCGTCGACTTGAGCGATGAGCTGCGTCCGGTCTTCTCGCTCGACAAGGGCAACGAGATCGACCAGCTGGACGTTCCCGCACGCCAGTGGAACGCGACCGCCGTCGACGGGCAGGTTTTCCTCGCCACGCCCGTGAGCGACCGCGAGCCGGTCGGCTGACGCATTGCCAAGGCTGGTGGTCAACGTCGACGGCGGCGCCCGCGGCAACCCGGGCCCGGCGGCGATCGCCGCAGTGGTGCGGGGGCTCGACGGCCAGGTGCTGCAGGAGAGGGCCGAGAAGATCGGCCGCGCCACCAACAACGTTGCCGAGTACAGGGCACTGCTGCTCGGGATCGAGCTGGCGGGGATCTTGGGCGCCAGTGAGCTGGAGCTGATCGGCGACTCGGAGCTGATCGTCCGCCAGGTAAAGGGCGAGTACAAGGTCAAGGACGCCGCCCTGCGAGCCCTGCATGGCCGGGTAAAGCAGGCGCTGGAGCCCTTTGACCGCTGGTCGATTCGGCATGTGCGGCGCGAGCACAACGCGGAGGCGGACAAGCTCGTGAACGAGGCCCTGGACAGCCGGTAGCGGCGGTTACAGCGGTAAGGTCGGCGGGTGGCGGATGAGCGAAGCGGCGAGCCGATCGATCCCGGCGTCGACCTCGGCCACGTCCACCTCAAAGTGGCCGACGTCGACCGCGCGCTGGACTTCTACTGCGGCGTGCTCGGCTTCGAGCTTCAGCAGCGCTATGGCGAGGACGCCGCATTCGTCTCGGCCGGCGGATACCACCACCACATCGGGCTCAACTCATGGCACTCGAAAGGCGGGTCGCCGCCCCCCGCGGGCAGCACCGGTCTCTTCCACACCGCGATCCGCTACCCGACCCGCCGTACTCTTGCCGACGCGCTGCGGCGCCTCTCCGCCGCTGGGATCACGCTGACCGGCGCTTCCGACCACGGGGTCAGCGAGGCGCTCTATCTCCACGACCCCGATGGCAACGGCATCGAGCTCTACTGGGACCGCCCCCGCGAGGAGTGGCCGGAGCCCCAGCCGGGCAACAAGGTCGAGATGTACGTTCAGCCCCTCGACGTCGAGGATTTGCTCGCCGAACTCGACCGCTGAGCCAGGGCCCGCCGAGGCTATACTCGGCCCCGATGCGGCTGTAGCTCAGCTGGCTAGAGCGTCTGCTTGCCATGCAGAAGGTCGTGGGTTCGAATCCCATCAGCCGCTTGATCGGAAGCCCGCTCGCAGAGCGGGTTTTCGCGTTTCAGGGGCTGGTCGGCGCGATGGCGGACGAGATTTTCCAATCGCTCGCTGCCCAAACAGACCTGCGCGATTGGCGCTCATCTACGCTTCTCATGGAGCTATCGCGGCAGCGACGATGACGGGATGAGACGCATGCCATGGTCACCGGTGAGCTACAAGACACCAGGATCGCGCGGCTGCGGGTTGCCTCCATCCTCGCCGGGGGAGCCGCCGGCGCGCTCGCCCGCGCCGGCGTGGCCGAGGGTCTGCCCCAATCCGGCGGCTCGTGGCCGTGGGCGACGTTTGCGGTCAACCTCGCGGGCGCGGCGCTGCTGGCCTGGCTGACGACCCGCCTGGATGAGATCGTGCCGCCCAGCCGCTACGCGCGGCTGCTTTTCGCCACCGGGCTGTGCGGAGCGTTGACCACCTTCTCGACGTTCCAGATCGAGGTGCTGCGCCTAGCCAAGGACGGGTACCCCGAGACGGCCGTGGGCTATGCGGCGGCGAGCCTCGCGGCCGGGATGGCGATCGCGATCGCGGCCACGGTCGTGGCGCGAAGGCGGCGCTACGGATGATCACCGTCCTGGCCTGGATCGGCGTCGGGGCGTTCGGCGCGATCGGCGCGCTCGCCCGCTTCCGGGTCGCCGATGGGGTGACCGCGTGGCGGCCGAGCGCGTTTCCGTACGGGACGTTCGTCGTCAACATCAGCGGCGGCTTCACCCTCGGCCTGCTCACCGGGCTCGGCGTGAGCGGTGACGCGATGCTCGTCTTTGGCACCGGGCTGCTGGGCGGCTACACGACGTTCTCGACCTGGATGGTCGAGGCGCAGCGGTTGGGCGAGGATGCGTCGTGGGTCGCCATGTCGAGCTATCTGCTCGGCTCGATGCTCGCCGGCCTGGTCGCGGGCGGCGCCGGCTGGCTGCTGGGCGGCGAGCTGTGATGATCGCCGACGCCCTCAAACTGTCGGTCTACTTCGGTGATTCGGTGACGACCGGCGGCACCCTGGCGAGCGACGCCCTGATGGACTGCATGGAGCGTCACGGGCCGGCCGCGGCGACGCTGCTGCGCGGGGTCGAGGGCTTCGGGGCCAACCGGCGGATCCGCGCGGCGCGCTTTCCGGATCTTTCGACCGACCTGCCGCTGCTCGCGGTCGCGGTCGACGAGCACGACCGGATCCGCGGGATGATCGACGCGGTCGACGAGGCGGTCCCGCGCGGCCTGCTCACGCTCGAGCACGCGCTGCTGGCGACCGGGACGGACGTGGCCTCAGCGGAGACCCCGGACGGGCCGGGGCGGGCGGCGAAGCTGTCGGTCTACTGCCGGGCCGATGAGCGGATCGACGGGCGGCCGGCCGCCCGGCAGGTGGTCGAGATCCTCCGCCGCCACGGCGCTACGGGAGCGGTCGCGCTGAACGGTGTCGACGGGGTGCTGCGGGGCGAACGGGCCCGGCTCCGGGTTTTCTCGGTGCGCGACCGGCCGATCGTCATGATTGTGTCGGTCGGCCCGCGAGGGCTGCTGGCGCGCTGCCTGCCGCGGCTCGCGGAAGCGCTGCACGACCCGGTGGTCACGCTGGAGGCGATCGCCCAGGTCAAGCACGACGGGCGGCTGCTCGAGCCGCCGCCCAGCGTCGCGACGAGGGGGCGAGGCGAGCCGGACCTGTGGCAGACGATCCGCGTCTACACGCGACGCAGCGCCCAGGTCGACGGCCGTGCGCTGTACAGCGAGCTCACCCGGCGCCTGCGGGAGGCGGGCGCGGCCGGCGCGACGACCGTGCTCGGCGATTGGGGGTTCTCCAGCGACGAGCCTGCACATGGCGACCGGCTGGGCCGGATCGGGAGTCAGCGTCCGTCCTACACGGTCTACGTCGACCGGCCTGAACGGGTCGCCGAGATCTGGCCGGTGATCGACGAGGTCACCGCCGAGCACGGCGTCGTGACGTCGGTCCTGGTCCCTGGCTACCGCGAGCGCATCGGCGAGATCACCCATGGGAGCCTGGACGTGGCCGAGCGCGCCGCCTGGGTCACCACTCTGGCGCAGCGCCGCCCACCCGAGCGCCCCCGTGCCGGCGCGGGGGGGACGGGAGATCACTGGACCGCCGAGCTCGTCCGGCGCGCACAGGACTTCGCCGAGATCCGCGGCGGCCATGCCCCGATCGTGCGCGTGACGCTTGACGGCGGCGAGCGGTTCTTCCTGTTCGGGCTCGAGCCCGGCCCCGGCGACGCGTTCGTCACCTTCTATCCACACCCCGCGCGCAACGCCGAGATGCTGCGGGCGGCCGATGGCGCGCCGCTCGCCCCCCGCGCGATCGTGGTCCGCCGAGACGCGATCGCCGAGGTGGAGTTCCTGCACCGAGCACCGCGCGGCACGAGGTCGCTGGTCACCCTGAATCCTGGCGGCTGACGCATTGACATGGAAGCCGCGAAGTGAGACACTGGTGGGTGGCTTCGAGTGACGGAAAGTAAGACGGTGACCTGGGTTACGTATCAGGTTGCGCTGGTCGTCTTGTAGCTATTCGGGACAGGAGGTAGCGCATGGCTGCAGTTGGGCTCCTGTATGTGGGTGCAGTGCTCTTTGTGAACGGCTTGACCTTGTTCGGATGGGTCAAGGGCAGGTCTCTGGTCCCGATGAACCTGTTCGTCGGCGTGTTGCAGGTCATCACGCCGCTTTACCTCATATTTACGGCAGGTGGCGATCAGGCCACCATCATTGGCGCGTCGGGGTTGTTCCTGTTCGGTTTCACCTATCTGTATGTGGCGATGAACTTCACCTGGGACTACGACGGTACCGGGCTCGGATGGTTCTGCCTGTACGTGGCGGGCGCCGCCGCTGTGTACTCATGGTGGAACTTCTCCGGCTATGCCGACCTCGGCACCACCACCGGTCAGATAGGCAATCTGCTGGGGGTCCTGTGGGCCAGCTGGGCGGTTCTGTGGTTCCTGTTCTGGATCGTGCTTGGCATCGGCCGTGAGTCCTGGACGAGGTTCACCGGGGCGTGGTGCGCCTGTCAGGGGATCTACACCGGATTCGTCCCCGCGATCGTTCTGATCAACATTCCGAACGCGCTGACGTCGACCTTCGTCTGGATCATCGGGGCGGTCTCGGTGGTGACCTTCCTGCTCTTCCTGCCGCTCCTGAGGCCTTGGTCGACCGCGGCCGAAGCCCCCCCCGCGGAGACGGGGTACGCGAGCAGCCCCGGAGGTGCCACCAGCCGGTCGTAGAGCTCACACAACAATCACGTTCTGAGGGAGGTCTCTCATGGAGAATCTGTACCCACTCGACAACACCAAGAGGTTCACCGACCAGAAGCACGTCGGTCACAACCGGTGGCATCCTGACATCCCCGCGAACGTCAGCATCAAGCCGGGCGACGTGTTCCGCGCGGACATCCGCGAGTGGTTCGACGGTGCGATCCACAACGACGACTCCGCCGACGACGTGCGCAACGCGCCGCTGCCCTCGGTGCACGTCCTCAGCGGGCCGTTCCACGTCGAAGGCGCCGAGCCCGGTGACCTGCTCGTCGTCGACATCCTCGACATCGACGCCTCCCACGACGAGTCCGAGGGCGCTTACGCCGGCATGGGCTGGGGCTACACGGGCGTCTTCGCGAAGAACAACGGCGGCGGCTTTCTTACCGAGCGGTTCCCCGACGCCTACAAGGTGATCTGGGACTTCCAGGGCGACGTCGCGACGTCGCGCCACATCCCGGAATGCTCTTACGTCGGCATCCACCACCCGGGCCTGATGGGCACGGCGCCTTCGGCCGAGCTGCTGGCGAAGTGGACCAAGCGCGAGACCGACCTCATCGCCACCGATCCCGATCGCGTTCCGCCGCTGGCGCTGCCGCCACTTCCTGAAAGCGCGATCCTCGGCAGCTTGAGCGGGGCGGAGTTCGACAGGGTGGCCGGCGAGGCTGCCCGCACCGCGCCGCCGCGCGAGAACGGCGGCAACCAGGACATCAAGAACTTCACCGCCGGGACGC
>CAZHZI010000034.1:0-16888 GCA_964536955.1 uncultured Conexibacteraceae bacterium | reverse complement strand
CTCATTTGTCGCCGGCATGCTCGCCAACGGGGTCACCCCCGAGGAGATGATGCGGGTGATAAACGACCGCCTCCCCTCGGAGCTGGAGGACCTCGACCTCGACAAGGTGCTGAGGCCCAACTACCTCGGGTTCGTCCAGAAAGCGGCGGTGCTGCCGCTGCGCACCGTCGGCCTGCTTCGCAACCTGATGCGGATCGGCGAGTTTTCGGCGATGGATCTCGGCGTAGCCCTCGCCGAGGCGCTGCCGACCGGTCTCTACTCGGGCGACGGGATCGCCGACTACGTGGAGGGGGTGCTTTCCGACGATGGCCGCAGCAACGACTTCCGCCTGTTGGACCGCGAGCTGTACCTGACCGCGACCGACCTCGATACGTGCGAGCGGATCGTCTTCGGCGAGGACGGCTGGTCCGACGTGCCGATCTCCAAGGCGGTCCAGTGCTCCACCACGCTGCCGATCGTCTACAAGCCGGTCGATCTGAAGGGGCGCCAGATGATCGACGGCGGCATCCGCTCGACCACGAATGTAGACATCGCGGTCGAGAAGGGGGCGAAGTTCATCATCGTCGTCAACCCGCTCGTCCCCTACGTCAACGACTTCGAGAAGACGATCCCGACGGTCCTCGGCACGCGCGCGCGGAGGGTCTCCGACATGGGACTGCCGGCGATCGCAAACCAGACCTTCCGGCTGATCGCCCACGCTCGCCTCCACCAGGCGGTGGAGCAGTGGCAGGAGCGCTATCCGGGCGTCGACATCATCCTGATCGAGCCCGAGCCCAACGACGAGTTGATGTTCGGCACCCCGATCATGGACTACTCCCGGCGGCTGCAGATTGCCCGCCACGGCTTCGAGTCCGTGACCGCGGCCCTCGCGCAGGACTATGTCCGCTACAAGGAGATCTCCGAGCGCCACGGTCTCGAGATCTCCGAACGCCGGGTCCGCCGCGTGGTCGAGCGTGCCGCGGAGGAGGAGGAAGGGCAGTCCTCGGCCTGGCGGCGAGTCCTCGAGCAGACCACCTCGGTCCTGCTCCGGCAGTCCGGCGAAGCTTCCTAGCCGGCACCCCCTACTTGCAAGTACTTGCAATAATTGCAAGTAGATATGGGAACGGTTGCCGTTGAAAAGGCTCTCGATGGGTCCCCGCCGGAAGTGGGCCGGGATCTTTTGGCCCTCCCTGAAGACCAGTGGCTGGAGCGCAAGTCGGTTCGGATCGCTCCGCGCGAGTTAGCCAATGCCTTGATTGGTTTTGCAAACGCTGACGGTGGTTTAGTCGTCGTGGGTCTGCACGGGGAGATTATCGAAGGCACGGAGGCCAACCCAACCCGGCGCAACGCACAAATGCAGGCCAATATCGACTTTTGCACACCTCCGGTTCGTGCCAAGTACCGACTTGTTGACTGCATCGACAGCAACGAAAAACCGAACAAGCTGATTGTGATCGAGGTCGAGTCGAGTGAGGTCGTCCATGCGAATCAGAAAGACGAGGTATTTCTGCGAGTCGGTGACGAGAATCGGCGGCTTAGCTTCGCGCAACGGCAGGAGCTTCTGTACGACAAGGGTCAGGCAAGTTACGAAGCCCGCGCGCTCGCCGAAGTGGGATTCAATCGCCTCGATCGCGATCTTCTAGGCGAATACGCGCAAGCCGTTAGCGCGTCCGATCCCATGCGCTTGCTTCAAGCTCGGGGTCTCGCCACCGAGTCTGAGCTCACGATCGCAGGTTGCCTTCTGTTTGCCGACTCTCCACAGGCGTTTCTTCCGGAGGCGTTCATCCGTGTGATCCGGTATCGCGGGCAAGAGCGCGGAACGGGTGCCCGGCAACAGCTCATCGAGGATGTGCGGATCGAGGGCCCCATTCCTCAGCAACTGCTCGAAGCTCGGGATCACATCAAACGCCTTCAACCTGTTCGCCGGGCTCTGCTCTCCAGTGGAAAGTTTGGTGATGTGCCTCTGGTGCCGGAGGATGCATGGCTTGAGGCGATCGTCAATGCTGCCGTCCATCGCTCCTACAGCGCAGCGGGGGACCACATCCGGGCTGAAATCTTTGACGATCGGATCGAAATTTCAAGCCCTGGGCGTTTCCCGGGACTGGTCGATTTGAGCGAGCCATTGACCACGACCCGCTTCGCCAGAAATCCAAGGATCGCCAGGGTTTGCGCAGACCTCAATTATGGACAGGAGCTGGGAGAGGGGATTCGGCGCATGTTCGAAGAGATGCGACAGGCGGGGCTCACCGATCCCATCTATAGGCAGACGTCCGGCAGCGTTGAGCTCAAGCTTCTCGCTGAACCGGTGGATCGGCGATTGGAAGCTCGACTTCAAGGGAACGCGCGAGCGATCATGGCTGCCTTGCGCGAGGCAGATCGCTTAAGCACGGGGGAAATTGTAGAGACATTGGGCGTATCACGGCCAGTGGCTCAGCGCGAGCTCGCATCGCTCAGAGAGGCCGAAATCGTCGAGTGGATTGGGAAGTCTCCACGAGATCCTCGTGCCTACTGGCGCTTGAGACCCACTTGAACTGAGCTTGCAGTTACTTGCAATAAGACTTGAAGGGAACCCGGGTTCGGCTCGCGCTCAGCCGGCGTAGAGGGCGTCGATCTCGCCCTGGTGCTTCTGCGCGACGACGGCCCGCTTGACCTTCAAGGTCGGCGTAAGTTCACCGGTCTCCTGCGAGAGGTCGCGGGAAAGGATGGCGATCTTCTTCACCTGCTCGACCCGGGCGAACTTCTCGTTGATCTTCTCGACGTGAGCCTCGATCGCCGCACGGACCTCCCCGTTTGAGGCCAGCGCCTCGGGGTCCTCCGGCAGACCGTGCTCCTTGGCGTAGGAGACGATCTCCTCGGGGTCCAGCGTCACCAGTGCCACCAGGTAGGGCCGACGGTCGCCGACCACGACGCACTGGCTGACGAGCGAGTGCTGCTTGATCTCAGCCTCCAGATTCGCCGGGGTGATGTTCTTGCCCCCCGCTGTGATGATGATGTCCTTTTTACGGCCGGTGATCGTGATGAAGCCGTCGGAGTCGATCTCCCCGATGTCGCCGGTATGCAGCCAGCCGTCGACGATCGTCTCGCGCGTCGCTTCCTCGTTCTTGTAGTAGCCCTGGAAGACGTTTGGGCCCTTGACCAGGATCTCGCCGTCCTGGGCGATTTTCACCTCGCAACCTGGGAAAGGTTTGCCGATCGTGCCGATCTTGAAGTCGTCAGGGGATGAGATCGTCGCCGCGGTCGAGGTCTCGGTCATCCCCCAGCCCTCCAGCACCAGCACCCCGGCGGCGTCGAAGAAGCGCAGGATCTCGGGATTGATCGGGGCCGCACCGGACACCGCCAACCGCAGCTGCCCACCAAAGAGGCCGCGGATTTTGGAGAGCACTTTCTTGTCGGCGAACTCGTACTGCTTGCGCAGCAGGAAGCCCGGTTTGCGTCCGGCCCGCTGCGTTTCGCGCATCTTCCTGCCGAGCTTGATCGACCAGTCGAAGATCGCCTTCTTGAGGCCGCCCTCTTTCTCCATCGCGCCGGTCGCGGTCGTGTAGATCTTCTCGAAGATGCGTGGCACCGAGGGGAAGTAGGTCGGTTTCAGCTCGGCCAAGTTGGGGACGATCTTCAGCGGGTCGCGCTCCCAGTAGGCGAGCGTCGCGCCAAGGTCGAAGCTGCCTAGCTGGATCAGCAGCGCGAAGGAATGGGCGAGGGGGAGGTAGAGGTAGCTGACGTCCTCGTCCACGATGACGCTGGTCTCGTTGACCATGTCCAGCATCGCTCGGTAGTTGCCGTGGCTGATCACGCAGCCCTTCGGCGGGCCGGTCGTGCCGGAGGTGTAGATGAACGTGCAGATGTCGTCGCGGGTGACGGCGCTCCAGCGCGCCTCCCATTCGGCGGCGTCGCGCGCCCCGCCCCGCGTCGTCAGGTCCTCGATCGATATCGCGTCATCGCTGGAGCCGGTCATCCGCACCACCTGCTCCAGCTTCGGCAGGCGGTCGCGAACGGCGCGGATCTTCTCCATCTGCTCGTCGTCTTCGACGACGACGACCTTCGCGTCGGAGTTCTCCAGCACGTACTGGCACTCCTCGGGAGAGTTGGTCTGGTAGATCGGCACGACGATCGCCCCCGCCGAGAGGGCGGCGAAGTCGAAGTAGGTCCACTCAGGACGGGTGTTGGCGAGGATCGAGACCTTGTCGCCCTTCTCGACCCCGAGGTCGATCAGCCCCAGGGAGAGCGAGCGGGCGATGTCCCTCACTTCGGCGAAGCTGCGGTCGACCCAGGCGTCGCCGTCCTTGTACCGCACGGCGGGCGCGTCGCCGTACTGATCTGCCGCCCGCGACAGCAGGTCGGCGAGTGTGATCGAGCCGGTGCCCCTCCCCATTGCGGGGGGAGTCTAGTCAGGCTAGGCGGCTGAAGCCTGGCTCTGGGCCCCTCGGGCGATCAAATTGCGCAGCGAAGACTCGAATAGCGCCTTGTCGATACGGCCGTGGAAGATCGGGACGCCCATCTCCACGCACTTGCTGATCACCTCCTGTCGCTTCATCTGCAGCTCGTCGGCAAGCTCGGTGGGCGTCAGGTGATTGGCCAAGGCAGACCTCCCTGTGTAGTGGACCGGCGATCGACCACCGATATTTACACCCGCTGCGGCGGATGTGTCAAATGGCTCTTTTCCGCAAGTAGCACGACTTGTGGGGAAGGCCGATCGGGATAATGGCGGCGATGGAAGCAACGAGCCTCAGTGGGCCGGACACGCGCTCCCGGCGCGGTCGGGCCGGGGTTATCGCCCTCCTCCTTCTCGCGCTTGTCGCGTTCGGCTACGCCATCGTCGGCATCTCGACCAAAGAGGCGGGGCGGTCGGTGGTGCGCATCTCGGGGATCTCCGACGCGCAGCGGATCTTCGGCGGGGTGCCGCAGGCAGGGGAGCGGCTCGGCTCCGCCGACGCGCCGGTATCGATTCAGGTCTTCAACGACATGCAGTGCTCGAGTTGCCGCGCCGACTTCTTGCGCACGATTCCCGGTCTCACCGACGGCTACGCTCGGCCCGGCGAGGCCAAGCTGCTGATGCGCCACTACTCGGTCAGCTCGAACCCGGTGGAGGTCGGCTTCTTCGGCGCCGAGGCCGCGGCTGAGCAGGGCTATGGCTGGCAGTACACCTACCTCTTCTTCCACAATCAGGACGAGGCGGAGCGGTTTGGCGTCGGCGAGGACTTCACAGGCTCCCTGGCCGGCTCGATCGGTGAGCTGGATGTGCCCGAGTGGGCGTCCTACCTGGACCGCGAAAGCGGCGCCGACGGGGCCATCACTCAGACGCTCGAGGGCTACAGCGACCTCGGCGCCGACCTCGGCATTCGAACCCGCCAAGCGGCGATCGTCACCGGTCCGGGGGGGACTCGGACCCTTCAGGACGGCCCGACGTTGGCCCAGATCGAAGGGGCGATCCAGGCGGTCCGGTAGCGACGCCTCCGCGTCGCCGGCGTCTGCCTGGGATAATCACCGCTTCGGGGCGTGGCGCAGCCTGGTAGCGCGCACCGTTCGGGTCGGTGAGGTCCCCGGTTCAAATCCGGGCGCCCCGATGATTCTCCACGGCGGATTCTCACCGCACGGCCGCGGCAGCTCCGCATTCGCCTACCCTTTCATTCCAGTCCGCCACCGGCCGCGACTTTCGCTCGCGTTCGGGGTCACAGTAGGACCCTCGATGCGCAAGATCCCCCTTATCCTCATCGCCCTCGCTCTTCTGGTGCCGGCGCCTTCCGCCGAGGCCTACGTTTCGCCCGGTTTCTTCGGGATCTCCCCCCAGAGCCCGGCGAACGACACGGATTTCTCGCTGATGGAGCGAGCCGAGGTCGAAAGCGTGCGGCTGCCGATGGTCTGGTCCGCGATTCAGGACGAGGACCCGACCCTCGCCGAGCCTGACTGGGAGGGCTTTGACCGCTCGGTGGGGCTCGCCGCCGAGCACGAGCTGCGGATCTTTCCCTTTCTTTGGGGCTCGCCTTCCTGGGTCTCGCCGCATCTCAGCGCCGAGCCGGTGGACAGCGCCTGGCAGCGCTGGGGATGGTCGACCTTCCTACACGACGCGGTCGACCGCTACGGCCCGAACGGATCTTTCTGGGAAGAGAATCCAGAGCTGCCGTTCCTGCCGATTCGGCGCTGGGAGATCTGGAACGAGCAGAACATCGTCACCTTCGCCCATCGGCCCGACCCGAAGCGCTTCGCGCGGCTGATCCGCCTCTCCGGGCGAGTCCTGCACCGAGCCGACCCCGGCGCCAAGGTGATCGTCGGCGGCCTCTTCGGTCGGCCCCTCCAAATCCCTCCCAACGTGCGTTCGGGCGACTTCCTGTCGCGCCTCTACCGGGCTCGACGCGTCAAGGAGCATTTCGACGGGGTCGCGCTGCACCCCTACGTCGCCGACGCCGCCGCAATGCGCGCTCAGATCACGAACCTGCGCCGTGTCATGCGCGTCCACCACGACGCCGCCACGCCGCTCTACATCACCGAGCTGGGCTGGGGGTCGGACAGCGGCGGGTCGCGCTGGGAGCGGGGCCTCTACGGCCAGGCGAACCAGCTGGACCAGGCTTTCTCGCTGCTTTCCGCACAGCGGTTGCGCTGGCGGATCGGCGGCGTCTGGTGGTTCTCGTGGAGCGACGAGAACGGCGGCTGCCAATTCTGCGACTCGGCCGGTCTGCTGACCAACGCCCGCGAGGCGAAGCCGGCCTGGTACCGCTTCAACGCCTGGACCGAAGGGGATGCGGAAACCGTGCCGCGCGCTTCCTTCCCCTTCGGGTAGTTAGGCTGGGGACAACTTCCTCCGACCGACAGGAGACGCCAGATGGCATTCTCGGTTCCCGATCTTCCCTACGCCTACGATGCGCTCGAGCCGCACATCGACGAGGCGACGATGCGCGTCCATCACGACAAGCACCACCAGGCCTACGTCGACAAAGCGAACGCTGCCCTGGAGGGGACGGAGTGGGCCGACCGCGACGTCGAGGACGTGCTGCGCAATCTCTCCAGCCTGCCGGGGGACAAGCAGGCGCCGGTCCGCAACAACGCGGGCGGTCATTACAACCACACGCTCTTCTGGCAGATGCTGAGCTCCGATGGCGGCGGGGAGCCGGGCGGCGACCTCGGCTCGGCGATCTCGGGGACCTTCGGCTCCTTCGACGCTTTCAAGGAGGAGTTCAAAAACGCCGGGATCGCTCGCTTCGGCTCCGGCTGGGCCTGGCTCGTGCACGATGGCACCGGCCTCGCCGTCGTCTCCACGCCGAACCAGGATTCGCCGATCGCCGACGGCGGCCTGCCGCTCCTCGGCTGCGACGTCTGGGAGCACGCCTACTACCTCAAGTACCAGAACCGGCGCCCTGACTACATCGACGCGTTCTGGAACGTCGTCAACTGGGACGACGTCGCCCGGCGCCTCGCCGAGGCCGGCTGAGCGCTATCGGGCGACCGGTGTGGCGGGCCGTGCCGCCCCGGGCAGGTGGCGCGGCCCGGCCTCTCCCGCCTTTGGCGGGATCAGGCTCATCGCGTGCTCGGCCTTGGCGGTGATCGTCAGGCTTGGGTTGACCCCGGGGTTGGCCGGGATCGAGGCGCCGTCGGTGACCAGCAGGTTCTCGTAGCCGTAAGCCCGGTTGGCCGCGTCGACGACCCCGCTCTCCGGGCTGTCGCCGATCACCGCCCCGCCCAGGATGTGGGCGGTGGTGGGGACGTTCTGGATCGACTCTGTCAGCGCGCTCTGGGCTATCCCCCCGACCCGCTTGGCGAACCAGCGAGTCACCTGCTCCGCCGCCGGTATGAACGTGGGATTGGGCCGCAAGGGGTCCTGCGCGGTCTGTAGACGCACCCCTCGGCCGAGGAGCTTGCGCTTTGGCTGCAGTTTCATCGCGGCGTCGACCGTTTGCATGACAAGCAGGATCACCGTTCGCCGCGACCATCTGTAGGGAATCCGCATCCGCAGGGTCTGCAGCGGGTGGCGCAGCATCGCGGCCATCCACTTGAGTGGTCTGGTCAGCCTCGTTCCCTCACCGGTCATAGCCGTAAAGGTTCCGCTCATCGCGTCGCCGGCCCCCCCGTAGGTCACCACCTCGATGTGGGTATCGGGGTCGGGATAGATGCTCGAGGTGATGGCCACCGAGCGGCTGAAGTCCCGTTCGTCGTCGAGGGCCGTCACCGACTGGATCGACTCCGAGTTCGTCCGGATCACCTCTCCGATCCGATCGGACAGGCGGGGGAGGGCGCCGCCGTGCTTGCAGTTCGCGAGCAGCTGGTTGGTTCCAAGCGCACCCGCGGCGACGATCACTCCCTTGGCGGTCATCGTCCGCCGCCGCTTTCGCAGCCAGGAGCCGGAGCGCTCGCTCGTCACGACGTAGCCATCCGCTCCGTCGGCCGCACCCAGCGGCCGCACCTCGGTCACCTGCCGCTCAGGCTCTATTTCCACCCCGAGCTTCTCCGCGAACCAGAGGTAGTTCTTCACCAGCGTGTTCTTTGCCCCGTGACGGCAGCCGACCATGCAGCTTCCGCAGCGCATGCAGCCGGTCCGGTCCGGCCCTTCCCCGCCGAAGTACGGGTCGGGCACCTCGCGCCCCGGTTGGTCGAAGAACACGCCCACCCGCGTGCCTTGGAACGACTCCCCGACGCCGATCTCCTCGGCGTACTCCTTCAGCAGCACGTCAGCCGGGCCCATCCCGTCGTACTCGACGACCCCGAGCATTCGCTCGGCGGTCTCGTAGTGCGGCGCAAGCTCGGACTCCCACTCGCCCAGCCCGGACCATTGCGGATCTTGGAAGAACGCCGGTCTCGCCCGGTAGAGGGTGTTTGCATAGCCGAGGCTTCCGCCCCCGACCCCGCTGCCGGAGACGACGAAGACGTCTTTGAAGAACGACATGCGCAGAACCCCGCGGAAGCCCAATTTGGGCGCCCAGAAATAGCGCCGGGGCTGGCGCAGCGTCGACTCGGCGAAGTCCTCGTCCCGAAACCGGCTGCCACACTCGAGCACCGCGACCGAGTACCCCTTCTCGGCCAGCCTCAGCGCCGCGACGCTGCCCCCGAAACCCGACCCGACTACGAGCCAGTCGTAGTCGTGACTCAAGCTTCTCCGGGCTCGAGCGGGCGGAAGTCGCTCGTCCTGGCGCCGCAGACCGGGCAAAACCAGTCTTTCGGGATGTCCTCAAACGCCGTTCCAGGCGGGATGCCGCCATCCGGATCTCCTACGGCGGGGTCGTAGATGAACCCGCAGCTGTCGCAGATCCAGAGGGTCGCTTCCTGGGTCGCGGTCATCTCGGAATCCTAGAGGGACGTCATTTGCCGAAGCTGACGGAGACCGGCTCGCGCTCGGTGGCGTCCTCGATCTCGAAGAACTCCCGCTCGGAGAAGCTGCCCTGGTTGGCGATGAGCGAGCCCGGGAACTGCTGGATGTCGGTGTTGTAGGACTGCACGTTGGAGTTGTAGATCCGGCGCGAGGCCTGGATCTCGTCCTCCAGCTCGGCGAGGCTGCGGCTGAGCTGCTGAAAGTTCTCGGTGGCGCGAAGGGTCGGGTAGTTCTCGGCGACCGCGCGGAGGTCGGTCAGCGCTCCGGTCAGATTTTGCTCGGCCTGGGCGGTCTCGCCGACGCTGTGGGCGGACATCGCCTCCGCGCGGGCTTTGGTCGCCTTTTCGAAGACCTGGCTCTCGTGCTCCGCGTAGCCTTTGACGGTCTCCACGAGATTGGGGACGAGGTCGTGGCGCCGCTTCAGCTGCACGTCGATCCCGCTCCATGACTCGTCGACCTGGTTGCGCGCGGCGATGATCGAGTTGCGCTTCGCGATGAAGTAGAGCACCGCGATGACGATGATCGCGACGACGACGATGATGGCGATGGTCATGGGGGAGGCTCTCCTTGGTCGGACCTGCTCCCGGCCATCCTAACGCCGATCCCGCACGGCCAGAGCGGGTCGGGCGCTTAGGATCGGCGCTGCCATGGGAGCCAAGCAAGACGCCACGGCCTGGTCGGAGGTCGTTCGGAGGTACGGCGAACGGCACGACCTCACCTACGAGCCGATCGGCGGAATCAACGCCAAGGACGGGCCCGTGGCGCTGTGCGTGGGGGGGACCAACCGCTTGACCGGACAGCTCGCAGAGGAATTCTGGGGGTCCTCCTGCGATGCCGACGAGAAGGAGGTCGGCGGCTTCTTCGCCAAGGCGGTGCTGCCGACGGCCCTGCTCGCCAAGGCCCACATGCCCGATCTGGCGAAGGTCGTCCCGGCCTTCAACGTTGAGTCGATCGAGGGCCACGAGGCCCTCACCCAGCGCTTCGCCCGCAAGGTGGAGTTCGAGTCGATTGACTTCAACCGCCGCTTTCTCGCCACGGTGCCGCGCGAGTACGACCCCCTCGCCCTGCGCGAGCTGTTCAGCCCCGGCTTTCTGGAGTGGACGACGACGATGACCGGAGAGATCGATTTCGGCATCAACGATCGCCAACTCTGGTTCCTCTGGCGCCTGCGCGAGCGCGACGAAGCCGAGCTGGAAGAGGCGCTGAAGAACGCGGGCCATCTCTTCAAGCGCCTCCACAGGGAAATGGACGAGCACGGCCTCCATACCTACCCGCCGGGCCCCTGGCACGCCGGTCTGGCGCCCTTCCCGGACGCTTAGCGCCTCAGGCCGGGTAGCCGGCTTCGCCCGGAAGGACGACGCGGTGATCGTCTTGTGTGCCGATCACCTTTGGCAGGATCGGCTCGACCTCGCGATCGCGGTGGGCCGCGATCGCCTCCTGGGCGTTGCCGAAGGGCAGCAGGGATTCCAGCTGCTTGACGGTGGGGAAGGCCAGCGCCAGCTCGCCGGTCGCCTGGGCCTCCAGCGCGGCGCGCGGCTCGAACCAGGCTGCGTCGGTTGTCTCGACGCCGTCCGGCTTCGGCGGGGTGTGGGCCGGGGCGAGAGCCAGGAAGAACCAAGCGTCGAATCGCCGGGAAACGACCTCCGGCGTGATCCACCGGGAGAACAGCACCAGCTCCTCTGAGGCGGCGAGCTCGATCCCAGCCTCCTCAGACAGCTCCCGCGCAGCACAAGCTCTATATCCGGCTTCGCTGTCGCCGTCCTCAGGATCCACGGCCCCGCCCGGGAACACCCAAACGCCGGGCATGAACTTGGCGCTCTCGGTCCTCTTCAGCAGGAGAACCTCCAGCGCCCGATCGGCGTGCTTTCCCCCCCGGCGTAGAAGCACAACCGACGCAGCGGGACGGGGGACGGAGGGCTCACCGAGGTTCGGCGCCTCGGCAGACCCGCGTTGACGGTCGGTCACGCGGGCCAGCGTATCTCCGCGGGTGGCGCGGGCGAGCGCTAGGCAGCCTGCGCCACTTGAACTGGCACTGGAATTGCGGGAGAGCAGGCGGCTTGGATCGAATCGGCGGTGATCTCGACCAGCCTCCGCAGGTCGCCCTTCGAGATCGAAAGCGGCGGCATCAGCACGATCGTGTCGCCGAGCGGGCGGACGATGGCGCCTCGCCGGCGGGCCTCGAGCGTCACCCGGTGGCCCAGTCGCAGCGCCGGATCGTGCTTGCCGAGGTCGATGCCGACCATGAAGCCGCGGCCGCGGACCTCGACGACCTCGGGCATCGCCTCGACCTCGCCAAGCAGATCGGCCAGCAAGCGAATCTTCGGCTGTAGGCGCAGGATCGTGCGCTCGGACTCGAAGGCGTCGAGGTTGGCCAGGGCCGCTGCGCAGGCGAGCGGGTTTCCGGTGTAAGTGTGGCCGTGGAAGAAGGTGCGCTGCTCCTCGGGCGCACCCAGGAAGCCCTCGTAGACCCGCTCGGTCGCCAGGGTCGCCGCGAGCGGCATGTAGCCGCCGGTCAGCCCCTTGGCGAGGCAGAGGAAGTCGGGCGCGACCCGCTCCTGCTCGCAGGCGAACATCGTGCCGGTCCGGCCGAAGCCGGTCGCCACTTCGTCGCAGATCAGCAGTACGCCGTAGCGGTCGCACAGCTTCCGGACGGCGCGCAGGTAACCGGGAGGATGGACGATCATGCCGGCGGCCCCTTGGACCAGCGGCTCGACGATCACGGCCGCGATTTCCTCCTCGTGCGCGGAGAGGATGCGAGCGAGATGGGCGGCGTCGCCCGGCACCGCCGTGTGGGTCTCGAAGAGCAGCGGCCGGTAGGTGGAGTGGAAGAGGTCGATCCCGCCGACCGAGACCGAGCCGATCGTGTCGCCGTGGTAGGCGTCGCGCAGGTGGACGAAGGAGGCGCGCCGCACGTGCTGGCCGCCCCGCTGCTGCTGGTACTGGAAAGCCATCTTCAGCGCGATCTCGGTAGCGGTCGAGCCGGAATCCGAATAGAAGACGCGCGAGAGGCCGGGCGGGGCGAGGTCGACCAGGCGCGCGGCCAGCTCAGCGGCGCCCGGGTGCGAGAGGCCGAGCATGGTGGAGTGGGCGACTCTGCCGAGCTGGTCGCGCACGGCCCGGTCGATGCCCGGGTGGCGGTGGCCGTGGACGTTGCACCACAGGGACGAGACGCCGTCGAGATAGCGGCGGCCGTCGTCGGCGATCAGATGCGCGCCCTCGGCGCGCTCGACGACCAGGGGTTCCTCCTCGCACCAGTCACGCTGCTGAGTGAACGGGTGCCAGAGATGATCACGATCGAGCTGCCTTGGATCCGTCGCCATCGCCCGAGCGACCCTAGCCCGGCATTCGGCGGCAATCGTCACTCTGAAAAGCCGCGCGATGGGCCAACATGGGGAGCGATGCCCGATCGCTACGGCCACCTGATCAGCGACGAGAATCGCAAGTGGTGGACGCTCGGGGCGATGTGCTTCGCGCTGTTCATGATCATGCTCGACAACACAGTCGTGAATGTGGCATTGCCCTCGATTCAGCGTGATCTCGGCGCGTCGCTTTCGGCCCTGGAGTGGACCGTCAACGGCTACACGCTCTCCTTCGCGGTATTGCTGGCGACGGGCGGGCGGCTTGGCGACATCTTCGGACGCCGCCGCATGTTTCTCTTCGGCGTCGTCATCTTCGCCCTCTCCTCGTCGACCGCCGGCCTGGCCGTGGACACGACGTCGCTGGTGATCAGCCGCGTCGTGCAGGGCGTCGGGGCGGCGCTGATGATGCCGGCGACACTTTCGATCGTGACCGACGCCTTTCCGCCAAGCGAGCGCGGCAAGGCGATGGGGACCTGGGCCGGCGTCTCGGCGCTCGCCCTGGCGGTCGGCCCGGTGCTCGGCGGCTTCCTCACCGAGCACGTCAGCTGGCGGGCGATCTTCTACCTGAACATCCCGGTCGCGGCCGGTGCCGTCGCGGCGGCGCTGTTCGCGGTGCGAGAGTCGCGCGACACGACGGTTGGCCGCGAAGTCGACTACTTCGGCGTGGCGGCGCTGACCACGTCGCTCACCGCCCTGGTCCTAGCCCTGGTCGAGGGCAACGCCTGGGGGTGGGGATCGACCGAGATCATTTCCCTGCTGGTGGCAGCCGGCGCCGGGCTTGTCGCCTTCGTGGCCATCGAGCTGCGGGTGAAGGTGCCGATGGTCGAGTTCCATTTCTTCTCGGATCGCAATTTCGTCGGCGCGGTCGTTGTGGCGCTGATCGTGTCGTTCGCGATGCTCGGCGTCTTCTTCTTCCTTGCCCTCTACATGCAGAACATCCTGGGCTACTCGGCGCTGGAGGCGGGCGTCAGGTTCCTCCCGTCGACGCTGATGATCGTCACCGTCGCGCCGATCGCCGGCCGGCTCTCCGATCGGGTGGGCCCGCGCTGGCTGATCTCAGTGGGGCTCGCGGTCGTCGCCGCGTCGCTGTTCAGCTTCAGCGGCATTGCCGTGGATTCCAGCTACCTCGACCTGCTGCCAGGTTTCACGTTGCTGGGCATCGGGATCGCGATGACGATGTCGCCGATGACAAGCGCCGCGATGAATGCGGTTCCGGTCGAGAAGGCAGGGATCGCCTCCGGTGTGCTCTCGATGTTTCGGATGGTCGGCGGCACTCTCGGCGTCGCGGTCACCGGCGCGATCTTCCAGGGTGCAGTCGGCAACCCGGCCACCGCAACTCCCGTCGACTTCGTCGACGCGCTCGGCCACGCGATGACTGTCTCCGCTGTGGTCGCCCTGGCCGGGGCCGCGATTGCTGCGGTGGCGATTCGTGCGAAGCGAAAGGCGCTCAGCCTGGGGGAAGCAGAGGCAGCGCTGGCCACGACCTCGGATCCGCCAGCTCGAGCCTAGGCAGCGTCTCCACCCGGACATCGCCCAGCGCTGCGATCGTCTCGCGATTGGATTCGTCGATTCGGCTCGGGAAATCGGGCCAGGGGGTTAGGACGACGCACGCGACGTCCAAGTCCGCGGCACGGGCCGCTTCGACCGTCAGCAGCGTGTGGTTGATCGTGCCAAGCGCAGGGGGCGCGGCGATGACCAGCGGTAGCGCCAGGTCGATGGCCAGGTCGCGGACCAGGTAGGTGGGCGCCAGCGGCACGAGCAGGCCGCCGACCCCCTCGCAGACCAGCGCGTCTGCATTTGCCGCCGCGGCCCGCGCCGATTCGCGCAGCCGGACGGGGTCGACTACCTCTCCGGCGAGCGCGGCCGCGAGATGCGGGGAGGCGGGGGGGTCGAAGCGATACGGGGCGATCTCGGCATCGCTCTGCTCGGAACCGGCGGCGCGCCGCAGTAGCTCGTGATCGGCTTCGCCCTGCTCTTGAAGCCCGGTGAGCGCCGGCTTGAAGACGGCGATGGTCTGGCCCTCCGCCGCCAGCGACCGGGCGATCACCGCCGCGACCACGGTCTTGCCGACCCCGGTTCCCGTGCCGGTTACGAAGACGCCCCGCAAGGTGAGGTCAGGCGACGATTGCCAGCGACTCGGAGGACGCCGGAGCGGTTGGGATCCCGATCTCCTGAGCCGCCCTACCGACGAGCTTTGCGGCGCCTCGCAGCTCCTCCGCCCGGTGGGTCGCCATGACCGTGAAGCGAAGGCGCGAAGAGCCCTCGGCGACTGTGGGGGGGCGTATGCCCTGCGCGAAGACGCCTCGCTCCAGCATCCGCTCGCACAGCTCCATCGTCCGCTCGGCGTCGCCGACCTCGACCGGGACGATCTGGCTCGGCGCGCCGCCGGCCGGGAGCCCCTCCTCGCTCAGCGCTGTCCGCAGCACCGTCGCATTGGCCTGCAACCTCTCCACCCGGCGCGGATCGGAGTCGAGCAGCTCCAGCGCCGCCGCCGCCGCCGCGACCACCGGAGGCGGCGGAGCGGTTGAGAAGATGAAGGGACGGGCCGAGTTGATCAGGAACTCGACGATCTCGCGGCTCGCGCAGGCGTAGGCTCCATAGGAGCCGAGTGCCTTGCCGAGGGTGCCGACGACGAGGTCGACCTCCTCGCTCAGGCCGGCGGCGGCCACCGAGCCGCGCCCGCCTGGGCCGATGGCGCCGGTGGCGTGCGCCTCGTCGACCATCAGGCGGCAGTCGTGGCGGCGGGCCAACCCGACCAGCCCTTCCAACGGGGCGATGTCGCCGTCCATCGAGAAGACGCCGTCGGTGACGATCAGCGAGCCGAGCCCTTTCGCTTCGCGCAGTCCCCAGGCCAGGTGCTCGACGTCACCGTGGCGGTAGACGAAGGTGTCGGCCCGCGAGAGGCGACAGCCGTCGATGATGCTGGCGTGGTTCAGCTCGTCTGAGAAGACGACCTCGCCGTGGCCCGCCAACGCGCCGATCGCGCCGGTGTTGGCGAGGTAGCCCGAGCCGAAGAGCAACGCCGCTTGGTACCCCTTGAAGTCGGCGAGGCGTTCTTCCAGCGCCCGGTGGGGCTGCATGTTTCCGCTGATCAGCCGCGAGGCGCCGGCGCCGGCGCCCCAGCGCATCGCCGCTTCGGCCGCCGCCTGGCGCACCTGCGGGTGGTCGGCCAGCCCCAGGTAGTTGTTCGAGCAGAGCAGCAGGACGGGCCGGCCGTCCAGCAGGATCCGCGGCCCCTGCGGGCTCTCGATCAGCCGCAGCCGCCGGTAGAGCCCCCTGTCCCGGAGCTCCTCCAGCCGGTCTGCGATGTCGGTCATGCCGCCTGCGGGTAGGGGGGAGGCTTCTTCGCCTTCTTGATCACTCGAAGCTGGGTCGACGGGTCCCAGAAGCTGGCCTCGTCCCGGCGGTCGATCAGCTCGTCGATCGGCGTATGCGGGGCTTCTCCCTCCAGCCATCCGGAGCGGTTATCCGGGCGTGGATTGGCGCCGTTGTCGGGCTGGCGGGCCACGTTTAGCCCCTGTTCCTCGAACATCGCTCGGTCGTCCTCGGGCTCCGCGCCCAGCGTGGTGAGGAAATTGCCCATCATCACCCCGTTCAGTCCCGCCTTCACCGCCAGGGGTTGGAGGTCGCCTAGGTTCTCCACCCGGCCGCCGCAGAGGCGAAACAACGCTCCCGGGATGATCAGGCGAAAGATCGCCACCCACTTGACCACCTCCCAGGCGTCCATCAACGGCCGCTCGCCGAACTTCGTCCCCTCACGCGGGTTGAGCAGGTTGATCGGAACCGAAGTGGGGTTGATCTCCGACAGCTCAAAAGCCATCTCAACTCGCTGACGCGGAGTCTCACCGAGGTTGAGGATGCCGCCGACACAGGTTTCCAGGCCGGCCTCCTTGACCGCCTGGATCGTCCGCAGCCGGCCCTCGTAGCGGACCGTGGTGGAGACCTCCGGGTAATGGGAACGCGCCGACTCGACGTTGTGGTGGACGCGCTGGATGCCGACCTCGCGCAGCTGCTTGGCCCGCTCGGTCGACATGTGGCCGATCGAGGCGCAGCGCTTCAGGTTGGTCTGCTCGGCGACGAGCTTCGCGCCTTCGAGGATCTTCGCGAAATCCCGCTTGGAGAGCCCCTGGCCCTGGGTGACCATGCAGAAGCGGTGCGCCCCGGCGGCCTCGGCGGCCTTCGCGTGCTCAAGGATCTGCTCCGGCTCCATCATCGCGTGCATCGGCGTATCCGCCTCGGCGTAGCGGGACTGTGCGCA
>CAZHZI010000033.1:0-17660 GCA_964536955.1 uncultured Conexibacteraceae bacterium | reverse complement strand
GGCGCTCGGCCTGAAGCCGCGTGCGCGGATCATCACCGCCGCCACCTGGGGCAACGAGCCCGAGTACATGGGCGTCGCCCCGATCGGCGCGATCAAGAAGGTGCTGGACCGGGCCGAAATGACGATCGAGGACGTCGGCGCGGTTGAGCTGAACGAGGCCTTCGCCGCTCAGGTGATCCCGATCATGGACGAGTGCGGGATCACGATCGATAAGCTCAACACGCACGGCGGGGCGATCGCCCTCGGCCACCCGTTTGGGATGACCGGCGCCCGCATCATGGGGACCCTGCTCAATGTGATGGAGACAGACGACCATCAGGTTGGCCTGGAGACGATGTGCGTCGCCGGGGGCCAGGGCAAGGCGATGATCGTGGAGAGGCTCAACTAAGCAGGCCGATGCGATGCGACTCGAAACGCTGACCTACGAGAGCAGCGACCGAGTCGCTCGGATCACCCTGAATCGTCCCGAGCGCGGCAACGGGATCACCCCTCGGATGCCGGCTGAGATCGCGGCCTGCGTCGAGCGGGCCAATCTCGATCCGGCCGTCCACGCCATCGCCTTGGCCGGCAACGGGACCGGATTCTGCGGCGGGTATGACCTGGTCGCCTCTGCCGAAGGCGAGATGGGGGAGCTGGACGGTGTCGAGGCGCCGGAGGGCTCGCCCCTCGATCCGGCGACGATCGCGGCCAACCACGCCCCGGAGTCCAACTGGGACCCTGTCACCGACTTTCAGTTCATGTGGCGCAACGTGCGCGGCTTCATGAGCCTCTTTCACTCCGAGAAGCCGGTGATCTGCAAGGTCCACGGCTACTGCGTCGCAGGCGGCACCGACATGGCGCTCTGCTCGGACTTGCTCGTCGTCGCCTCCGACGCAAAGATCGGCTACCCGCCGGCGCGCGCCTGGGGCTCGCCGACAACCGCGCTGTGGGCGTCCCGGGTCGGCGCGATGCGGGCGAAGCGCCTGCTCCTGACCGGCGACTCGCTTACCGGCGAGGAGGCGGTGGAGTGGGGGCTGGCCACCGAGGCGGCTGCCGCCGAGAATCTGGACGCTCGCTTCGAGTGGCTGCTGGAGCGCGTCACCCGGATGCCGATCAACCAACTGGTGATGATGAAGATGCTGGTCAACCAGACGATCCACGCCCAGGGCCTCCACCAGACCCAGGTGCTGGGGACGTTCTTCGACGGCATCGCCCGTCACACCGACGAGGGTCACGCCTTCGTGCGGCGCGCTGCCGATGCTGGCTTCAAGGAGGCGGTGCGGGAGCGCGACGAGCCGTTCGGCGACCACGGCCTGGGGGGCTTCGGAGTCGGCTAGGGTGCCGACCGATGAGCGACCGGTCGGCGATTACGCCGGACAACGTCCGCGACTTTCTGTCGGACAGCTTCCCGGGCGACCTGGGGATCGAGCCGCTGGAGGTCGAGGACGCCTTCGCCAGCGGCAGGATCGTCGTCGACCGGCGGCACCTGCACCCCGGCGGCTACGTCCACGGCGGGGTCTGGACGGCTTTGGGCGACACGGTCGCCGCTTGGGCGACCTTTCGCAGCATTCCCCCGGGTCACAACTTCACGACGATCGAGTTGAAGCTCAACGTCTTCTCTGCGGGTCTGCCCGGCGATGAGATCGTCGCCGTCGCGACCCCGCTGCACGTCGGCCGCAGCACCGTCGTGATCGAGGTGAAGATCGATCGTGCGGCAAGCGAGGGGGAAGCCCAGCGCCTCGCCGCGAATCTGATCGCCACCCAGTTCGTGCTTCCGCCTAAGGCCCCCTGACCGGCGCATATCGGCGTCCTCGGTCGCTCGCGTGCGGAGCACGCCACGCTCCCTGCGTCCTTGCTCTGCTTGGTCAGGGGGCCTTAGCCTCTAAGTCGGCCGGGGTCTCCAGCCGTTCGACTTGGGGCAGCCGCCAGAGGACGCTCGCGATCGTCAGCCCGATCGCAGCCGAGAGCAGCGCCAAGAACCATTGCCCGGCGCTCAGCAGCGTCATCTCGAAGAAGTCCCGCACCGGCGTTGCCGCCAGGCCGAGGGCGAAGAGGGCGCCGAGCCCGGCGATCAGGGCGAGCATGTAGCTCTGGATTGCGATGTGCTCGCGGCCGGGGCCGCGCTCGAGGAGAAGCACGAAGCTGAGGCCGAGAATGATCAGCGTCGTCGTCGCGGCGGTGCGACCGGCGTCGAGGGAGCCGCCGAACACCGTGTCGACGAGGAAAAAGGAGAGGATCGACCCGAGTGCGATGGCGAGCCCGGCGGGTACCGCGAAGGCAGCCAGCGCTCGCAGCAGTCGACCCCGGTAGAGCGGCCCGTCCGAGGGCGCCAGCGCAAGCACGAACGACGGGATGCCGATTGTCAGAAACGCCGCAAGGGTGAGGTGCCGGGGGAGGAAGGGAAAGGCAAATCCAGGCACCGCCACCAGCAGGATCAGCGCCGCCGCGTAGACGGTCTTGGTCAGGTAAAGGCGCCCCAGACGATGGATGTTGCGGGCGATCCGGCGTCCCTCGCCAACCGCCTGCGGCAGCCGCGCGAACTCGTCCTTCAGCAGCACAACGTCCGCGACGCCTTTGGTCACCTGCGCCCCCGATCCCATCGCCACCGCCATCCGCGCCTGCTTCAGCGCGGGCACGTCGTTGACGCCGTCGCCGATCATCGCCGCGTAGCGCCCGGACTTCGCGAGCGCGCCGACCAGCGCCTTCTTCTGCTCGGGCTTGATCCGGCAGAAGATCGTGTTGCGCTCGGCGGCCTCGGCGAGGGCCTCGGGGTCGTCGGGAAGGTCGGGGCCCTCGATCACCCCGGCGTCGCGCGGCACCCCGACCCCGTAGGCGACCGCGGTGACCGTCGCCCGTGCGTCCCCCGAGATCAGCTTCAGGTCGACGTCCTCCTCGCGCATGAAGGCGATGGTCTCCGCCGCGTCGGGCCGCAGCGTCTCCTCCAGCACGATCAGCGCCAGCGGGGTGAGTTGCGGCGGCGTCGCCTCGGATGGGTTGGCCGGGAGCGTCTCGCCCGACTCGCCGAATGCGACGACGCGCCGTCCGGCCGCCGCCTCCTCCTCGAGCTTGCGGGCCAGGCCCGGCGGCAGGGTCATCGCCCCGCTCTGCCCAAAGACGTCCGGGGCTCCAAGCACGTAGGTCGTTCCGTCGATGCGCGACCCGCTCCACTTCCATTCCGAGGAAAACGGCACCTCGGCGCTGACCCGCTCCGCCTTGCCCGGAAAACGCTCGGCGATCGTCTCCAGCGTGCGGTTGCGGTCCCCGGCACTCGCCGCGAAGCGGGCCAGCGCCTCATGCGCCGCCTGCGGGTCAACGCCCTCGGCGACCTCCACGCCCGCCAGTCGCAGCTCGCCGTCGGTCAGGGTCCCGGTCTTGTCGACGCAGATCGTGTCGACCGCGGCCAGGCTCTCGGTCGCGCTCATCTGCTGGACCAGCGTGTCGCGTCGCGCCAGCCGCACCGCCGCCACCGCGAAGGTGACGCTCATCAGCAGCACCATCCCCTCGGGGATCAGCGTCACCAACCCCGCCGTGGCGGTCTGCGCCGCCTCAACCAGATCGACGTCGCGCACGGTGAAGGTGAGGAAGAGGAGGGCGGCCAGCGGCACCATCACGTAGGTGCAGGCGAGGATCACCCGGTTGACCTCGCTCTGCAGTGGGGAGGGCGGGTGGCGGAACGTTTTCGCCTCTCCGGCCAGCCGGCCCGCGTAGCTGTCCTCCCGCACCGCATCGACCTCGTAGTAGCCCGACCCGGAGATGCAGAAGGAGCCCGAAAGCATCCGCTCGTCCGGCCCCTTGCGCACGCCGTCGGCCTCTCCCGTCAGCAGCGACTCGTCGAGGGTCATGCCGCGGCTGGAGATCGCCTCCCCGTCAGCGACGAGTTGGTCGCCGGGCTCCACGCGGACGACGTCGCCTGGGACGACTTCCGCTGCGGCCAAGCTCACCTCCGCGCCGTCGCGCACGACTTTGGCGTGCGGGGCCACCAGCACGGCCAGCTCGTCCAGCGTCGCCTTCGCCTTCAGCTCCTGGCGGATCCCGATATAGGAGTTGACGATCGCGATGAGGCCGAAGGCCGCGTCGGCGAACAGCCCCAGCGAGAGGATGAGCACGAAGAAGACGCCGATGATCGCGTTGAACAGCGTGAAGACGTTTCCGGCGACGATGCTGGAGGTCGAGCGGGAGGAGCTCTCCGCCGGCGGGCCGAGCTTGCGCAACCGCCCCGCCGCCTCGGCGCTGGAGAGGCCTTGTTCGGTAGAGGCGTCGGCGGTGGTCATGACGAGTATTCAATAGGGTCCGGCTCGGATGGCTCTGCAGCTAGGGATAAACCTCGGCTACTGGGGGATCGGGCCCGCAGGGGAGGATGCGGTCGAGGCGGTCCAGGCCGCCGAGCGGGCCGGCTTCGACTCCGTTTGGGTGGCCGAGTCCTACGGCTCCGATGCGGTCAGCGTGCTCGCCTGGCTGATCCCGCAGACGACGACGATCAAGCTCGGCGCGGCGATTCTGCAGGTGCCGGCGCGCCCTCCCGCCGCCGCTGCGATGGCCGGCGCGACGATCGACAAGCTCTCCGGTGGCCGCTTCATCTTCGGCTTCGGTCCGTCCGGCCCGCTGGTCTCCGAAGGCTGGTACGGCGTTCCCTACGCGAAGCCCTGGGGACGGACCCGTGAGTACATCGAGGTGGTGCGCGCGATCGTCGCCCGGGAGGGGCCGCTGCAGCACCAAGGCGAGCACTACACGCTGCCGCTGCCGGGCGGCGAGGGCAAGCCGCTGAAGCTCAACTTTCACCCCGACCGCAATCGCATCCCCGTCTTCGTCGGAGCGATCGGCCGCAAATCGGTTGAACTGGCAGCCGAGATCGCCGACGGCTGGATCCCGATTTTCTTCAGCGTCGACGCCTTCGAGCAGACCTGGGGCGAGCACCTCGAAGCCGGTTTCGCCAAGGGTGGGCGGCAGCGCTCCGACCTGGAGGTATCCCCCTCTCTGCAGGTGGCGATCGACGGCGACCAGGAGGCGGCGAAGAACGTCGTCAAGATGGGCCTTGTCCTCTACTTCGGTGGGATGGGCAGCCGCAAGACCAACTTTTACGTCGACCTCGCGCACCGCTTCGGCTTTGGCGAGGTCGCCGACGAAGTGCAGCGTCGCTTCCAGGACGGCGATCGCGCCGGCGCCTTTGAGGCGATGCCGGACGAGATCGTCGATGCGACGTCGCTGGTCGGAACCGAAGCTGAGGTCGCTGAGCGGATCGAGCGCTTCCGCGCCGCCGGTATCGACCGGCTGATCGTCTCCCCGGTCCACGTCGACAAGGCCGAGCAGTTGCACACGATCGAGCGCATCGCGGACATCGCGGGCGTCCAGACGCCGGTCTAGCCGGATCACGTAGTCTCCCGCGCCGCATCGCATGAAGATCGGAGTTCCGAAAGAGACCGCTGAGGGGGAGCGCCGGGTTGCGCTCGTCCCTGACGTAGTCAAGGCGCTCAAGAAAAACGAGCACGTCGACGTCCTTGTCGAGTCCGGGGCCGGCGAAGCTGCCGGCCATCCCGACTCCCAGTACGCCGAGGCCGGGGCGGAGCCTTCCGGCGCCGATGCCGCCTGGGGCGCGGACGTGGTCCTGCGCGTCGCCGGCCCCTCAACCGAGGAGATCGGACGCCTCAACCCCAACCAGCTGCTGATCGGCCACCTCGCGCCCTGGACCGCAGCCGAGACCAACAGAGCGCTCGCCGCTGCCGGGGTCACCGCCTTCGCGATGGAGGCGATCCCTCGCACGACGCGCGCCCAGGCGATGGACGCGCTCTCTTCCCAGGCCGCCGCCGCGGGCTATGCCGCGACTCTGATCGCCGCCCGCGAGTCGGGCCGCTTCTTCGGAATGATGACCACCGCCGCCGGCACGGTCCCGCCGGCAAAGGTCCTCGTCCTCGGCGCCGGAGTCGCCGGCCTGCAGGCGGTCGCCACAGCCAAGCGGCTCGGCGCGATCGTCACCGGCTTCGACATCCGCCGCGCCGCCTGGGAGCAGATCGCCTCGCTCGGGGGTCGCCCGCTGGAACTTGACTTCATCCCCGACGCGGAGGGAGAGGGGGGCTACGCGCGTCCCCTCACCGACGATGAGAACGCGCAGGTGCGCGACGCGCTCGGCGAGAACGCCGCGAAACAGGACGTGATCGTCACCACCGCCGCGATCCCCGGCCGGCCGGCGCCTTTGCTGATCACCGCCGACGCCGTACGCGGCATGGCGCCCGGCTCGGTGATCGTCGACCTCGCCGCAGAAACCGGCGGCAACTGCGAGCTGACCGAGGCCGGGACGACGGTGGTCGAGAACGGCGTGAAGGTGATCGGCCCGCGAAACCTGGCCAGCGAGATGCCGGCGCCCGCCTCTCAGCTCTATGCGAAGAACGTCGAGAACCTGCTCGGGCTGCTGGTCACCGAGGACGGACAGGTAGCCGTCGACTTCGAGGACGACATCGTTGCCGCGGCCTGCATCACGCAGGGCGGCGAGATCAAGAACGAGAGGGCAGCACGGTGAACGCGCCAATCGGCACGGTGATCTCCGGTAATTCGAGTCCGTGGCGATTGGCGCGTGAACACAGGGGGGTTCTATGAGCCTGATGACCGAGATCACGATCTTCGTGCTCGCCGCATTCGTCGGGTTCGAGGTGATCTCGAAGGTCCCGACCACCCTGCACACGCCGCTGATGTCCCAGACCAACGCGATCCACGGCATCGTGATGCTGGGTGGGCTGATCGTCGTCGGCTACGCCGACGATCCGCTCGAATACGTCATCGGCACGATCGCGATCGCCTTCGGCACGATCAACATCGTCGGCGGCTTCATGGTCACCGACCGAATGCTCGGCATGTTCTCCAGAAAGAAAAAGCCCGCCGCCTCCTCTGCTCCCGCCCAGGCGAAGGAATCAGATATGGATTCGCCTGGGCTCCCGCGTTCGGGGGCGGCGGGGTCTGAGAAGGGATGACCACCATGTTGACGGCCGTTCTTCAGCCCGGCGGGGACGCGGCAACCGCCCTCTACATCGTCGCCTTCGCGCTGTTCATCATCGGCGTGCGCCGGGGCACCCATCCGACCACCGCCAAGCAGGGCAACCTGATCGCGGCCTTCGGCATGGCGGTCGCCGTCGTGACGACTTTGCTGCTCGACGGGATCGGCAACTGGGGCCTGATCGCCCTCGGCCTGGGGATCGGGACCGCGATCGGCGTGATCGCCTCGATCCGCGTCCAGATGACCGAGATGCCCCAGATGGTCGCCCTCTACAACGGCGTCGGCGGCGGCGCCGTCGCGCTGATCGCCTGGGCGGAGATCCGCCATGGGATCTCGCTGGGCCACGAAATTCCCCTCGACGAGCTGATCCCGGTCCTCTTCGCCGCGGTCGTCGGCTCGATTTCGTTTTGGGGCTCGAACATCGCCTTCGCCAAGCTTCAAGATCTGATCCCCACCCGGCCGCTCGCGGTCCCCGGCCAGCAGTTCGTCAATGCGCTGCTGCTGATCGGCATCCTCGCCGCTTGCATCAACATCGCCGTCAACAACGACGATCCGTCGCAGGCGATATTCATCGCCGTCCTCATCGCGGCGGGGCTGCTGGGCAACCTCGTGGTGCTGCCGATCGGCGGTGCCGACATGCCGGTCGTGATCTCCCTGCTCAACGCCTTCACCGGCCTCTCGGCGGCGGCCGCGGGGTTCGCCCTCGACAACGTCGCCCTGATCGTCGCCGGCACCCTGGTCGGCTCCTCGGGAACGATCCTCACGATGGAGATGGCCACGGCGATGAACCGCTCGGTCGGCAACGTTCTTTTCGCCGGCTTCGGCGGCGTGCCCAGCGGCGGCACCGGCGCCGGCGGCGGCGAGGAGCGTCCCCACACCTCGATCGGCGCTCAGGACGCGGCGATCAAGCTCGCCTACGCCGACTCGGTGGTGATCGTGCCCGGCTACGGCCTCGCCGTCGCTCAGGCCCAGCACGCGATCAAGGAGGTCGCCGACGAGCTGGAGAAGCGGGGCGTCAAGGTCAGCTACGCGATTCACCCGGTCGCGGGCCGCATGCCGGGCCACATGAACGTGCTGCTGGCCGAGGCCGACGTTCCCTACGAGCAGCTGAAGGAGATGGAGGAGATCAATCCTGAGCTGCCTCGCACCGACGTCGCCGTGGTGGTCGGAGCCAACGACGTCACCAACCCGGCGGCCAAGAACGACCCCGACAGCCCGATCGCCGGGATGCCGATCATCGAGGTCGACCAAGCCCAGCAGGTGATCGTGATCAAGCGCTCCCTCAGCCCCGGCTTCGCCGGCATCGACAACGACCTCTTCTACGAGCCGAACACGTCGATGCTCTTCGCCGACGCGAAGCAGGCCGCGGCCGACATCGCCTCCGAGATCCAAGGCCTCTAGCGCAGAGTCGTCACAGCGCCAGCGCCATTCCGGCACCGGAGGCGCACACGCGTAGCGGCTGCGCCAATACCGTCGCCGCATGGAGGCCGAGCGAGGCCAGTCGACGGTCGAGTGGATGGGGCTGCTGTCGCTGGTCTGCCTGCTGCTGGTCGGGTTGCTGACGGTCGGGGTCCGAGTGCCGGGCACCGCCCTCGCCGACTCGATCTTCTCGAAGCTGCTCTGCGCGGCGTCGATGGCTGACAGCTGCGGTGATGAGCCGCACCTGATCGCCGCGTACGGGACCGAGGTCGGCAAGCTCGCCCGCGATCACATGCCCACCATCGCCTTCGAGCGGGGCTCGCGGGCGCTGCCGGTCGACTTCCGCCGCTGCCGCAGCACCGTCTGCGGCGACGGCGACGACGATCCAGAGAAGGCCTTGGTGCGCCGCACCGAAGCGGGCCTGCCGGTCACCGCCTTCGTCCACGTGGTCGATTGCCGGCCGGCGGAGATCGAAAGGTCCGAGCGGGCGGGCGCTGAGTGCTCCGGCGACCGCGCCGGCAACCTCTACGTCCAGTACTGGACCTACTACGCGGATTCAGCCACCTTGCGCGGCGTACCGGTCGTCGGCGAGAAGGGCTACCACGCCGACGACTGGGAGAGCGTGCAGATTCGTGTCGGGCCCGACGGCGACATCGACCAGCGCGCCTCCTCCCACCACGGCTACAACTACCAACAGGGATCCGCCAACTGGGGCTCCGACGCCGGGGTCAGCCCGCTGAAGGCTCTCGCCGAGCTGATCGGTGGCCGGCATCGCAACGGCTGGGGCCCGGAGACGCGGCTGCTCGTGGTCTCAGGCGGCAGTCACGCCGGCGGCACCGCGGGAATTCCCCGTTGGAATCGCCTCACCCGTGGCAAGCAGGTCCACCTGGTTGCGCTGGAGCAAATCGCCGCCTCCGAGGAGGACAGCCCGCGCTTCGCGGTCCCTCCGCCCTGGCATAAGCACGTCTGGCGTGACCCAGAGGCCGAAGGGACCGACTAAAGCTGTCTCAAGGCCCGCAGGCATCGGCCCTTTGACGGGAGGCTGATCTGTATGTTCAATCCTGTGACGAAGATCACCGGCGTCGACTTCATCACGGTGCCCACTCGTGACTTCGAGAGAGCCAGCAAGTTCTACGGCTCAGTGCTCAACCTCCCGTGCTCGGCCCGCTGGGGGGACATGCCCGCCGCCGAGTTCGAGGCCGGCACTCTGACCATCGCCGTCATGCAGTCAGACGCGTTCGGCCTCGAGTTCCAGTCGCACACCCACCCGGTTGCGCTCCACGTCGAGGACGTAGGGGCCGCGCGCGCCCAGCTCGAGGCACAGGGCGTCGCCTTCCCCGCCGACACGCTCGACAGCGGCGTTTGCCACATGGCCCACTTCGCGGATCCGGACGGCAACGCGCTCATGCTTCATTGCCGCTACGCGCCCCGCCCGATGTGAGGGGCGCACTATCGCGGGATGAGCTGAGCTTGAATGTGGACGAAACCCCCATTTGCCTCCTATCGCATGGGAAATGGGGGGTTCGTCCTCGTCGGGGCTACTTTGGGGGCATCCGCAGTGCTCCGTCCAGGCGGATCGTCTCGCCGTTGAGCATCGGGTTGGCGACGATCTGAGCGACGAGTCGCGCGTACTCTTCGGGTCGCCCAAGGCGCGAGGGGAAGGGGATGCCCGCCCCCAGCGCCGTGCGCGCCTCCTCGGGCAGGGCAGCCAGCAGGGGGGTGTCGAAGAGGCCGGGGGCGATCGTCACCACTCGGACTCCCCGCGAGGCCATGTCGCGGGCGGCGGGCAGGGTCATCCCCACGATGCCGCCCTTCGATGCCGCGTAGGCGATCTGGCCGATCTGGCCGTCGAAGGCGGCGATCGAGGCGGTATTGACGCAGACGCCGCGCTCCCCGCCCTCGTCGGGCTCGTTTTCGCTCATGGACGCCGCCGTCAGGCGCAGGACGTTGAAAGTGCCGATCAAATTCACCTTGACGACGTTGGAGAAGAGCTCGAGGTTATGGGGCCCGCCCCTGTGGGCCACCCGCTCGGCCCAGCCGATCCCCGCGCAACAGACCGAGACGCGCAGGCCCCCGTCGGTAGATGCGGCTCGCTCGACTGCCGCCGACATCGCGCTCTCGTCGATCACGTCGGCCTCGACGAAGCTCGTGCCCGCTCCCAGCTCAGCCGCCAGTTCCTGGCCCTTCTCGGCGTTGAGATCGGCGACCACGACCTTCGCGCCGGCTTCGACAAGGGCGCGTGCGGTGGCCTCGCCCAGCCCGGAGGCCCCGCCCGCGACCAGCGCGCTTTTGCCTTCCAGCTGCATCGGCGCGGGAGACTACTTCGCCGGCCTGCGGAATACGCGAGGTTTCTGAACCGATCGTCTAGGGTTTGCGGATCGCCACCGAGGTGACGGCAAGCTCCAAGGAAGCGATCGCGGAACGTCTCGCGGATGCGCGAGAGCGCACCTTCGAGTTGATCGAGCCGCTCGACGACGAGCAGCTCAACACCGTCTACTCGCCGATCCTCAGCCCGTTGGCCTGGGACCTGGGGCACATCGCCAACTTCGAGGAGCTCTGGCTTGTGCAGACGATCGGCGGCCGGAAGCCGTTGCACGGGGACCTGGGCCGCTTCTACGACGCGATCGAGAATCCGCGCACGATCCGGGGCGAGCTGCCGATCCTGCGCGACGCCGAGCTGCGCGCCTACCTCGCCGACGTCCGCGAGCGCGCCCTGGAGGTGCTGGACGAAGTCGAGATCGACGAGGACACAGAGGACCCTCTGCTGAGAGGGGGCTTCGTCTACGAGCTGCTGCTCGCCCACGAGCATCAGCACAACGAGACGTTGCTCCAACTGCTTCAGATGGTCGACGGCTACGAGCCGGCGCGTATCGATTCCCGTCCCGCCGCCGAACCAGCCCCCGGCGGTCCTGAGATGGTCGTGGTGAAGGGGGGAGAGCACCCAATCGGCGCCGGGCCCGAGGGCTTCGCCTACGACAACGAGCGCTGTCGTCACACGGTTGCGCTGCCGGCCTTCGAGATCGACCGCACCCCCGTCGCCAACGGCGACTTCGCCCTGTTCGTCGCCGACACCGGCGCCGAGCCGCCGATGTACTGGGAGCGCGACGGCGAGGGCCGCTGGGTAAGCACAGCGAGGGGCAGGAAGGAGCCCGTCGACCCCAGCCACCCCGTCATCCACGTTTCCTGGCACCAGGCCGAGGCCTTCGCCCGCTGGGCGGGCAAGCGGCTGCCGACCGAGCAAGAGTGGGAGGTGGCTTGCGCCGGGGCCGACGCCGAGCGTGCCAACCTCGACCACCTCGCCTTCGGCACCGCCCCCGCAGGCGCCTATTCCGACGCCCCGGCCGCCTGCGGCGCCGTCCAGATGCTCGGCGACGTGTGGGAGTGGACCTCCTCGGACTTCCTCGCCTACCCGGGGTTCGAGCCCTTCCCCTATCCCGAGTACTCCCAGGTCTTCTTCGGCGATACCTACAAGGTGCTTCGCGGCGGCGCCTGGGCGACTCGCCGCGACACGATCCGGCCCAGCTTCCGCAACTGGGACCTGCCGGAGCGCCGCCAGATATTCGCCGGCTTCCGCTGCGCGAGGGACCTTGGCCGCTCCGATGACGGACTGCCTTCCCAGGAGGGATGAGAGTGGAGCCGAAAGCCATCGCAGAGCAGATCTCGATCGAGGTCCGCCTCGCCGCCAACGGCGGCGCGACGATGGCGCGCGACGTCCGCCTCGGCCTCTCGATGAATCCGAAGGAGCTGGCCCCCAAGTATTTCTACGACGGGCGCGGCTCGCAACTCTTCGAGCGGATCACCGAGCTGCCCGAGTACTACCCGACCCGGGCGGAGCGCTCGATCCTCGAGGACCGCTCGGCCGAGATCGCCGCCGCCGCGGGGGCTCCGGGCACTCTTGTCGAATTGGGCTCCGGCTCGGCCTCCAAGACCCGCCACCTGCTGAGCGCAATGCGCGACGCCGGCTGTCTCGATACCTACGTCCCCGTCGACATCTCCGCGGAGATCACCCACGAGACGGCGCAGAGCCTGGTGCAGGAGTACCCCGGCCTTTCGATTCGCGGCCTCGTCTGCGACTTCGAACATGACCTGGAGCCGATTCCCGGCGGGGGAGGGGGACGGCTCGTCGCCTTTTTGGGCGGGACGATCGGCAACCTCTACCCGGACGCGCGCCGCGAGTTCCTCGCCCAGGTGGGGGGGCTGCTCGGGCCCGAGGACCGGATCCTGCTCGGCACCGACCTGGTCAAGGAGCCGGCCCGCCTGGAGGCCGCCTACGACGACTCGCAAGGCGTCACCGCCGAGTTCAACAAAAACGTCCTGCGGGTGCTGAACCGCGACCTCGATGCCGACTTCGACCTCGACGCCTTCGAACACGTCGCTCGCTATGACGCCGAGGAGGCCCGCATGGACATTCGCCTCCGCTCCCTCGCCGACCAAACCGTCCGCGTCGGCGGCCTCGACCTCACCGTGACGTTCTCGGCAGGGGAGGAGATGCGCACGGAGATCTCCTCGAAGTTCACGCGCGAGCGGCTCGATGCCATCTACGACGAAGCGGGCCTCGGGATGAGCGGCTGGTTCACCGACCCGGCCGGCGACTACGCGCTAAGCCTCGCCCGCCCCAGATAGCGCGGTGAGAGTTTCCCGCACGCACTCCGCAAGCACGGGCGGGTTGTAGCCCCCCTCCAGCACCGCGCCCACGGGGACGTCGAGGCCGGCCGCCGTCTCCCGCACGCGGCCGGCCATCCGTCCGAACGACTCGGTTTCGAGCCGGCAGTCGGCGAGGGGGTCTTCGGCGTGGGCGTCGAACCCGGCTGAGATCAGGACCAGGTCGGGCTCGAACTCGGCCGCGGCCGGCAGCACGATGTCGTCGAGCAGCGATAGCCACCGCGCTCCGTTGGAGCCGGCGGGCAGAGGCAAATTCATCGTGTATCCCTCGCCTGGCCCCGAGCCCGTGTCGTCGTGCGGCCCTGTGCCCGGGAAGATCCCGGCTTGGTGGATGCTCGCGTAGAGGACGTCAGCCCGTCGCCGGAACGCCTCCGCCGTACCGTTGCCGTGATGCACGTCCCAGTCGAGGACGAACACCCTGTTCGCGCCCAGCTCGCGGATCGACAGCTCGGCGGCGATCGCGACGTTGTTGAACAGGCAGAAGCCCATGGCGCGCTCGGGCTCGGCGTGGTGCCCTGGCGGTCTCACGGCGCAGAAGCCGGCCCTTCCCTCGCCTCCCAGGAGGGCGCGGGCCATCGCGCAGGCGCCGCCGGCGGCGTGCAGCGCCGCCTCGAAGGATGTCTCGGCGAGGTAGGTGTCGGCATCGATTGCAGCCCCGCCGGCGCGGCTGAGCTCACGCATGTCCTTCACATGCCGGCTGCTGTGGATCAGCTCCAGCTCCCATGCTTCGGCCGCGGGGGCCAAGCGCTTTTCCCAGCCGAGCCAATCGGACTCCGACAGGAGATGCTCGACGGCGTCGAGCCGCTCGGGCGCTTCGGGATGCCCCGGCATCTGGGCTGCGGGGTCGTGACCACGCTGCGCGGGGTGGCTGAAGTAGAGCACTGCTTCCGACTGTATTTCGGGGGCCGGAGCATTGAGGTTCCGTTCTCGGGCCAGCTGGGTAGGTGGCACGCCAACTGTCAACGCGATGAAGGATGAGGAGGGGGCAGCGACAAGGGGTTTTCGCTCACCGCGGCGATCAGCATGTCCTCCTCCTCCCTAGAAGGGGTCGCCCAACGCCGCGACCAGATCGGCGAGCTTGTCCGGCGTCGTGATCGGGGTGAGGATCGGCAAGGTGATTCCGCCGCTGACAAAGGCGCCGATTCGATTCTTCATTTCCTCAGGCGAGCCGAAGACGAACATCTCCTCGATCAGCTCCCACGGCGCCGCGGAGGCGGCTGCCTGGCGGTCGCCGGACTCCCAGGCGGCAGCCATCGCGTCGATCTCATCGCCGTAGCCGAGCCACCGGTAGAAGGCCGCGTAGACCGGAACGGTGATGTAGGAGGAGAACATGAAGCGAGCCAGCGGTTCGACCTGCTCGCGCTCACCCGGCAGGCAGAAGAAGCGGCAGAGCAGCTCAAAGCCCTCCGGTGCCCCCTCCAGCTGGGCGACGACTTTTGGCAGGCCGCCCAGCGGCAGGAAGTTGGTGAAGGCGCCGTCGGCGCGCTCGACCGCCAGCTCGAGCATCTTTCCGCGCAGCGCCGCCAGCACGATCGGCACCCGCTCGGCGGGCGCGGTCTCCAGCTTGAAGCCGGTAGCGGTCCGCTCGCCCTCCAGCGCAACGCGAAGGAACTCCAGCGTCTCGCGGACCTTGCTCAGCGGTCGCTCGAAGGGAATGTCGTTCCAGCCTTCGACGATCCGATCGGAGGAGGAGCCGATCCCGAGCACGAAACGTCCCCGCGAGGCGTCCGCGAGCGCCGCCGCCTCCTGCGCCAGGAGCGCCGGGCCGCGCTGGAACACGCCGACGATTCCGGTCCCCAGCCGTGCCCGGTCGGTCCATGCCGCGCCCAGCGCCAGCGGGGTGAACCCGTCCGGCCCGTTCGTCTCGCCGCTCCAGAAGTCCGTGTACCCGACGGCCTCCGCGCGCTTCACCAGCTCCTCGTGATCGGCGAGCGGCAGACCTGGCAGCGGCAACGTCAATCCCCATCGCTCAGCCACGGGCCGACCCTATAGCCTGCGGCCCGAATGGGAGTCATTTCTCACGACGTGCGCTCCGGCGCCAAACCGGACCGAAACCTCGCGCTGGAACTGGTGCGCGTCACCGAGGCGGCGGCGCTGGCCGCCGCCCGCTGGGTCGGGCGCGGCGACAAGATCGCCGCTGATCAGGCCGCAGTCGACGCGATGCGCTTCGTGCTCGACTCGGTGCCGATGGACGGCCTCGTCGTGATCGGCGAGGGGGAGAAGGATGAGGCCCCGATGCTCTACAACGGCGAGAAGATCGGCGACCACAGCCCCCCGGTCGTCGACATCGCCGTCGACCCGCTCGAGGGTACCCGCCTCTGCGCCCTGGGCATGCCCAGCGCCCTCGCGGTGATCGCCCTCGCCGAGCGGGGCACGATGTTCGACCCGGGCCCCTGCGTCTACATGGAGAAGATGGCCGGTGGCGAGGAGATCGCGGACCTGCTCGACCTCGACCGCCCCCTCCCGGAGACGCTGAAGCTGATCGCCGAGCGCAAGGGGGGCTCCCTCGGTGACGTCAGCGTCGTCATGCTCGATCGCGACCGCCATCAGGACGCGATGCGCGAGGTCCGCGAGGCGGGTGCTCGAATCCGCCTGATCACCGACGGCGACGTTTCCGCCGCGCTGCTCGCGGTCAGCGACCGCTCGCCGGTCGACCTGCTCTGGGGCATCGGCGGCACGCCCGAGGGCGTCATTTCCGCCGCCGCGTTGAAGTCGATGGGCGGCCAGTTGCTGGGTCGCCTCTGGCCACGCAACGAAGAGGAGCGCCAGGCCGCCCTCGACGCCGGCTACGACCTTGACCGGGTTCTCACCTGCGGCGACCTCTGCTCCGGCGAGGACGTCTTCTTCTCCGCCACCGGCGTTACCGACGGCGATGTCCTGCAGGGCGTCCGATACCGGGGCGCCGGCGCCACCACCGAGTCGCTGGTGATGCGATCGCGCTCCGGCACGGTCCGCCGCATCCAGGCCCGCCACGACCGGGCCAAGCTTCGCGAGATCACCGGCGAGCGCTACGGCTAGCGCTCAGCAGTCCGCGCAGGGCTCCGGCCGCCCGTAGGGCAACTCGCCCGTGTCGTGCAACTCGTGGCGCAACGAGTTGATAACCGCCCCCGCCATCAGGGCCAGGCTGAGCACGTAGAACCAGAGCAGGGCGATGAGGATGAAGCCGACTGTGGAGCCGAGGCGCGACAGGCCGGAGACGTTGGCGAGATAGATCGGGAAGAGCCAGTTGGCGAGGCCGGCGCAGGCGGTGACGAAGACCGCCCCCGGCCACACGGCCCGCCATGGCATGTGCCCTTTCGGCACCGCCCAGAAGATCACGCAGCAGATCAGGAAGGTGATGACGAGGGCGGCGGAGAGCAGCAGCACCGTGTCGATCGCCTTGATGTCGGAGAGCCCCAGGGGCAGCTTGTCGGTGCTGGAGACGAGCGCCGCTTCGATCGCCGGGAGGAAGATGCTGGCGGCGATGAAGAGCAGGACGACGACGAGCATCGCGAAGGAGAAGCGCTTCTGCTCGACCCATCCCCGGCACTCGACGTGGTAGATGCGGCAGAAGGCGGTGTCCATCGCCCCCCAGAAGGAGGCACCGATCCACAGGGACCCGGCAAAGGCGACGATCCCGATTGTCGTCGAGTTCTCCTCGATCCGGTTCAGCGCGTCCGTCAGCGTGTTCTGCTCGACGTTGGGGAAGAGGCGCTGCAGGTCGTCGAGGACGCCCGCCTCGACGCCGCCGATCTTCAGCACCTGGCCGAAGACGAAGAGGACCAGCAGCGCAAAAGGGAAGACCGCCAGCATCAGGTTGTAGGCGACCATCGCCGAGAGGCCGGTGACGTTCTCGCGGTAGGCGCGATGCCAGAAGGCGCGCAGCCAGGGGCGGGGATGTCGCAAGGAATCAGGCATTGACTTCACAAACTGAAGCGACTACCATGCGAACAGACGTTTGAGGACTTCAGTGCCCGGCAGAGGGCCGTCGCAGTGCCTCTTTACTTCGCGGACCAGGTCGCCGGTCCGCTTTTTCGCGACTTTTTGCCCGCGACGGCTTTTCATGGGCAGGACTAAACCACCTAGAGCAAGGGAATGGGTAGAGACAGGATGCTGGTAGCAGAGCTTCAAGAGCTTGAGGAAGTCAAAGGCCTGATCAGCCGCGGGCAGCAGCTTGGCGTGCTGACGTTCGGCGACGTCGCCTCCGCGGTTTCGGAGGTCGATCTCGACGAGTCCGACGTCGAGGATCTCTACGGGCACCTCGAGAAGTCAGGGATCGAGCTGGTCGAGGACATGGATCCGGCGCAGAAAGCCGCGGCCGACGCGCTGCCCGTCGACACCGGCAAAAAAGGCCGGCGGCGCCAGAAACAGGCGCTCGACCTGAAGCCGGACATGACGACCGATTCCCTGCAGCTGTTCCTCAAGGACATCGGCAAGGTGCGGCTGCTCACCGCCCAGGAAGAGGTCGACCTGGCGAAGCGGATCGAGCGCGGCGACCTCGACGCGAAGCAGAAAATGGTCGAGTCCAACCTGCGCCTGGTCGTCTCGATCGCCAAGAACTACCGAAACCAGGGACTGCCCTTCCTCGACCTGATTCAGGAGGGGACGCTGGGCCTGGTCCGCGCGGCGGAGAAGTTCG
>CAZHZI010000032.1:0-17846 GCA_964536955.1 uncultured Conexibacteraceae bacterium | reverse complement strand
GGCGGGCCCGGACCTACTTCATGGCGTTCGGAACGTGGTGAGGCACGTCAACTAGGTGGTCCCGGTAGCGCTCAAGCGTCGAGCTCCCGACTCCGGCGTGGTTGCATTCGATTGCCTCGTAGAGCAACTGCTCGTTGCTGAGTTCCATTCGTAGCTCCTCGGACTGATCGAGGAACCGAGCGGGGGCAGCTTCGAGGTCTGGGACTCTCTTCGCGGTCGTGACCACGAAGTAGATGTCCTATTTGGGCACAAAATGCATCGGCCAAACTCATTCGGTTGCTCGAGTTCCGCCATTACCTGGCTCGGCGGTCTTTCGAGCTATAAAGCCAAATCGCGACCGGTTTGAACCACCCTCCGATTTTTGGCTCTACCAAGGGCTTCGGGATGGGCGCGGCTGGTTTCGAACCAGCGACCTCTCGCGTGTGAAGCGAGCGCTCTCCCACTGAGCTACGCGCCCGGCCTGGTGATCATACGAAGAGGGCCCGGTGCCCGGGCCCTCTCTAGGCGGCAGGGATTTGGCGAGTCACCGAGAGCCGTCGTCCGGCGACTCCTCGTCAGCCGACTGGCCGACGACGTCGAAGCCGCGATCGAGCTGGACGTCGGCCTGGCTGCCGTCGGCCAGGGTGACCTCGATCTCGTAGTAGCTCTCCTTGTCGCCCACCTCGGTGTCGCTGACTGTGCCGCCACCGGTCGCCTCGAGCGCCGTGGCACTCGCCTTCTCGAGTGCGCTGCCGGTGAGCGGGGCCTCGGAATCGTCCCCACCGCCGGTCGCGCCTGCGATCCCGGCCCCGCCTGCGGCGAGAGCGAGGGCCGACGCCCCGACGAGGACTACCTTGGTTCGCTTCTTCATCTGATTCCTCCTTAGAGCTGGCTATGGAGAACCACGTGTACGGAGGTCGGATGAAACGACGGTGAAAACTGCGCCGCCTTGGGCCGCAGCGATCAGCGGGGATCAAGCCGCCGGGATCTCGATCCAGACGTCGGCTCCGCCGTCGGGGTCGTTTTTCACCCCAGCCTTGCCGCGGTGCGCGAGTGCGATCGTCTCGACGATCGCCAGGCCCAATCCGCTGCCGCCGCGGCCGCGAGCGGCATCGGCGCGGCTGAAGCGCTCGAAAGCCTGGGCGACGAACTCGGGTGGGAACCCCCCTCCGCGGTCGTTGACGTGCAGCCTGACCCCGCTGCCGTTTTCGACGGCCCAGATCCGCACTTCGCCCTCGCCATGGCGCAGCGCGTTGTCGACCAGGCTGGTCAGGGCCTGTTCGAGACGAAGGCGATCGCCTTCGACGGCGAGAGGGGCGGCGCCCTCGACGACGAGGAATCGGCCGGCCTCCGACGCGCGAGCGCGGAAACGCTCGCTTACGGCCATGAAGAGATCGGCTACGGCAAGCGGCTCCAAGGCTATGGCGAGCTTGCCTTCCTCCGAGCGGGCGACGACGAGCAAGTCCTCCGCGAGCTGGACTAAACGGTCGATCTCCTCGAGCGCGGAGGCGATCGCAGCGCGGAGCTCTTCCTCGGAGCGCCCGTGCCTGAGTGCCAGCTCGAGCTCGGTCTTGTGCAGCGTCAGCGGCGTGCGCAGCTCGTGGCTCGCGTCGTCGACGAAGCGGCGCTCGCGCTCCAGCCCGGCTTCGAGCCGGTCGAGCATCTCGTTCAGCGTCTGGCCGAGCCGCTGGAGCTCGTCCTTTGCCCCTTCGACCGGCAGTCGCTCATCCGGTCCGCTCGCTGAGATCGCGGTTGCCCGCCGGCGCATCGCTTCGACCGGCCGCAGCGCAGCTCCAGCCGCTCCGTAGCCCGCCAGCGAGGCGAGCAGCAGCGCGACCGGGCCACCGATCAAGAGCAAGGTGGCGAGGCTGTCGAGCGCTTCGTTGCGATCGCCGAGAGAGGAGCCGACCACCACGATGAGCTCACCGTTCCGGGCGTCGATGGGCACCGCGAGGAGACGGGCGTTCGCTTCGATGCCCGGCACTCCACCCCGCTCGAAGAAGGTCGGCGACCTCGATGCTCTTGCCAGCTCGGGGCTGCCCAACACCGGCCGCTCGCCCAGCTGTGGCGTCGAGTCGACGAGTCGGCCGTCTCCAGTGAGAACCTGGGCGAAGCTCTCCTCCTGCTCGATCAGCGGGGCCTTGTGCGACCTGCTCAGGCCGGTCCCCGATTCGCGAGCCAAAGCCGAGACCTCTCCCGCGCGTGAGCGGAGCCCGTTGTCGATCGACTCGTCGAGCTGGGCCTCCAGCCGGAAGAAGAGAAAGAGCCCCACCCCGGCCAGGACGAGGGCCATCGCGGCTGCGAAGGCCAGGGTCACCCGCAGGCGGATCGGCACGCGACTCATCGCCCGCCGTCCTTTCGCAGTCTGTATCCGGCCCCGCGCACCGTTTCGATCGATTCGACCCCGAACGGACGGTCAATCTTTCCGCGCAGGAAGCGGACGTAGGAGTCGACGATATTGGAGCGGTTCTCGTACTCGTAGTCCCAGGCGTGTTCGAGGAGTTGGAAGCGGGAGAGGACCTCCCCCGGTCGCCGCATGAAGGTCTCGAGGACGGCAAACTCCTTCGCCGAGAGTTCGACCTCGCTCTCGCCGCGCCAAGCCTGCCGCGTCGCCGGGTCGAGGCGCAGGTCGCCGACCCGAAGCTCAGCCGGGCGCTCGGGACGGCCACGGCGGGCCAGCGCCCGCAGCCGGGCAAGCAACTCCGCGTATGAGAAGGGCTTGGTCAGGTAGTCGTCGGCGCCGCGGTCGAGGCCGGCGACCCGGTCGCGCACCGCATCGCGGGCGGTCAGCATCAGGATCGGCGACCAGACCCCTGCCTCGCGGAGCCGCTGACAGACCCCCAAGCCGTCGATGCCGGGAAGCATCAGGTCGAGGACGATGGCGTCGTAGTCGACCGCCTCGGCCCTCCACAGCGCATCCTCGCCGTTGCCGACCACGTCGACCGCCATGCCCTCTCGCTCGAGCCCCCGTCGGATCAAGCCGGCCATCTTCGCTTCGTCTTCGACGATCAGAACGCGCATGGGAAGTCGAGATCAGACTGCTGAGCGGAGATGAAAGGAGGATGAACGCCCAGTTCCCCCTGCGCAAGCGCGTTCTCGGCGGATGCGACACCGGTGCCCGCGTGTTTTCACGCCATTTTCATTTACACCGGAGATAACGACAGCGTCCAACGAAAGGGAGTAACCATGCGTTCGATCCAGCTCAGCAAGCTCAAGACGATCCTCAGCGCGCTCGCGCTCTTGCTCGCATCGCTTCTCATCGTTGCGTGCGGCGAGAAGGCGAATGGAGGCGGAGACGCGACCGGGGGAGACGAGAGCGCCGCAAGTGCCGGCCTTCCGCAGGGGAGCGAGTCCGTCGATCTGAGCCCCGCCGACTTCACCACCGAGATCGACAACCCGTACTGGCCGATGAAGCCGGGGAGCCGCTGGGTCTATCGAGAGGTCGCCGTCGACGGCACGGTCCAGCGAGTCGTGCTGACCGTCACCGACAAGACGAAGCGGATCGCCAACGGAATCGAGGCCCGGGTCCTCCGCGACGTCGTCACCCAGAACGGCGAGTTCGTCGAGGTCACAGATGACTGGTACGCGCAGGACGCGGACGGCAACGTCTGGTACCTCGGCGAGGACACCGCGGAGTACGAGAACGGACAGGTCACGTCCACTGCCGGCTCCTGGGAGGCCGGCGTCGACTCCGCGCAGCCGGGAATCGCCATGCCCGCCGATCCGGCGGACGGGATGACCTACCGTCAGGAGTACTACGCCGGCGAAGCGGAGGACAAGGCCGAGGTCCTCAGCCTCGAGGAGCAGGTCGAGGTTCCGTTCGGGCACTTCACGGATGTCGTGATGACCAAGGACCTGGTCCCGCTGGAGCCAAAGATCCTCGAGCACAAGTTCTACGCTCGTGGGGTGGGCCCCGTGCTGGTTCTCGACGTGTCCGGCGGGGCCGGTCGCGAGGAGCTGATCAGCTTCACCGAGGGCTAGCCGGCGCCTGGGGCAGAACAAGCGTCCAGGACTCTTCTCGTAGAGGTGGCCAGATTCGGGCGGCAATCGGTTCCGCGCGCATATTGCGGGAAGTCGGATTCGCAACGAACGATCAAGGAGCGAATCGATGCGAACGGCAAGGACCAGAGCGCGCATCTCGGCTGCGGGGAGCATGGGGGCACTTGCCCTCTGCCTGCTAGTCGCTCCCCCGGCGGCGATGAGCGCCGTCTACCCGAGCGGGGGCAGCACGTTTGACGGGGGGACACAGGGGTGGCAGGTCACCGAGGCCAGCTGCGACGCGGCCCCGCTTTGCACCGCCGGCGGCGGCTACGACGGGGGCAACGGCAACCCGCCGGGATCGATCGCGGCGCAGACCAATGTCGCGCTCAACCTGCTCACGCTGTTCAAATCGACCGTGACCCTGCAGTCGCCCGATTTTCACGGTCGGCGGCGAGTCCAAAAGCGCCACGCTGCGCCTGGAGAGGCAGTTCTCGGCGGGCTCTCTGGTCGACCTCCAGCCACAAGCCGCCTACACGGTGACACTGATCGACAGGACGGCGGGCAAGCAGTCGGAGCTGCTGACCGAGACGCTGAGCGCAGCCGACTCGGCCTTCGTCGGCAAAGAAGCCGCGGCGACCGTCAAGCGTGGCCACGCCTACGCCATCTCGATCGTGGTCGACACCGCCTCCAGCGTCGTCGGCACCGGCCTGCTCAGCGGCGCCACGGCGGCCCGCTTCGACAACGTCGCGCTCTCCGTGCTGGGTGACAGGAGCGGTGGAGGAGGTCGCGGAAACAATGGCGGCGACGGCAAGGCAGGAAGCGCGCTGAGCGACGCCAGGCTGAGGGAGCTGCTGATGAGCGCCTCCATCCCCGGGGCGGCGGTGCTGAAGGGGAAGAACCTCTTCGTCAAGGTCAAGTGCCCACGCAAAGTCGGTCGCACCTGCCGGATCACGGCACAGGGCATGTTGACGAGGCGCAAGCCGGCGACGGCGAAGCGGACGGTCAAGGTCCGCAAGGGCAAGAGCCGGCTCGTCTCGCTGCGGGTGAAGCCGAAGCTGCGTCCCAAGATCGCGAAGCGCAAGCGCCTGCTGATCCGCGAGAAGGTGCGGGCCGGCAAGGCCAAGGCGACCGTCTACAAGCAGCGCAAGCTGATCCGTCGCTAGGCGGGGGCGGGGACTCCTTCCGCGGGGTTCCCGCCCTCCCTCGGCGTTCGGCCCTTGCGCAGGGCCATTCCCACGAAGGGGAAGACAAGGGTCGAGAGCATCGCGGCGCCGACCAGGCCGGCCGCGGTCGAGGTCCTCATGTGCCCGGTCTCGGTCGCGATCGTCGTGATCGCCACCACCAGCGGTAGCTCGGTTGCCGAGTAGAAGGCGAGGGCGGCGCGGTCACGGGCGCTCAGGACGGCGCGGTAGAGCAGCATCGCGGGGGCGCCGCGCACGAGAAGGAAGAGGCCGACGAACATCGCCAGCTTGAGCAGCGCGGTCACCGAGCCGAGGGCGTCGACGTCGAACTCGATTCCGCTGGTGACGAAGAAGAAGGGCACGAAGAAGCCGAAGCCGACCGCGGTCAGCTTCGACTCGAAGATGCTCAGCTCCTGACCCCTCAGGGCCATCCGGGTGATCAGGCCGGCGACAAAGCCACCGAGCAGGATGTCGAGGCCGAGGTCCCCCGCGAGCAGGACCAGCCCGAAGACCAGCACCACGGTGATCCGCACCGCCAGCTGGCCGCTTGTCTCGAATGTGCGCTCCAGGGCTGGCCAGCCCCGCCAGGCGAAGCGGACCGAGATCAGCGCAAGGACGAGCGCCAGCGCGACGAAGGCGAGCAGGATCGCCGCCTCGTGGAGGGGGTTGCCGGTGGAGAGCACAAGCGTCACCAGCAGAATCGGCCCGAACTCGCCCGCCCCGCCCGCCGCCAGCAGGTAGGTGCCGAACCTGGTCTTCAGCTCGCCGTTGTCGCGGAGGATCGGGATCAGCGTGCCGATCGCCGTCGTCGCCATCGCCGAGCCGGTGTAGAGAAAGGAGACGATGATCCCTGCGGCTGCGAGCGCGCCGCCGATTCCGTAGGCGAGCGCCACCGAGAGAGCCCAGCCGAGCGCTCCCAGTTTCAGCGGGGCGCCCTTGATTCGCTCGAAGTCGATCTCGTAGCCGGCGAAGAAGAACAGCATCCCCAGGCCGAGGTTGGAGAAGAAGTCGATGAAGTCGTCGGTTTTTGCGATGCCGAGGACCTCGGGGCCGACGACGATCCCCAGCAGCAGCTCGACTACCACCACCGGCGGGGCGTAGCGGCGCGGGACCGCGGCGACCGTTATCGCCGCCAGGGCAGCGATCGCGACGATCACGAAGAACGATTCTGTGTCGACCTCGATCAATTGGGCTCGCCGATCCTATGCCGGGGCGCTAGGATCGACGGCGGACCGTGCTAGGCGGGGAATTAGCGGTGCCCTGTCACCCGCAATCCGCTCTAGCGGGGCCGAATCCCGTTCCGAGGGGCTGGCCGTCGGGGTCAGTGCGCCGCGGGCGGCGTTGACGGCCGGGTCCTGCGCGACGTGGGCACGCGAATCAGGTCAGGTCCGGAAGGAAGCAGCCTTAAGCGGATGCCGCGGGTGCCGCAGGCGAGCCCGGCTCGAGCCAAACGCGACGGACACGCCCGGTGACCTTGCTTCGAGGGCGGGGCGCACGGTCCACTTTTATCGCTGGCCGGCGGCTCAGTCGATCAGACGCCGCTCCATGCGGCTGACCGCCACGCGCCACATGACGAGGGCGAAGCCGACCAGGAAGGCGAACCTGGCGAGGTCGACTGCCTCGAAGCCGAAGGCGCCGCCGCGGACCAGCTCGACCAGCTGGTGCAGGGGGTTGAGCTGCGCAGCCACCTGGAAGCCCTCGGGCAGGTCGTCGATCGGGAAGAAGGTTCCGGCGACCAGGAAGAGGGGCGTGATGAAGAGCGTCGTCACGTAGTTGAACTGGTCGATCTTGGCGACGGTGGCGGCGACGGCGATCCCGAAGCCGGCAAAGCCGAGTGCGGTGACGAGGCAGAAGAGCGGCACCAGCAGCATCCCCGGCGCAGGGTCGAGGCCAAAGCCGATCGTCACCAGGAGCGGAAAGCAGCCGTACACCCCGGCGCGGATCCCGATCCAGAGCATCTCCGCCGTGACCAGCTCCTCTACGTCGACCGGCGCCGCAAGGATCGCGTCGTAGGTGTTCTGGAAGCGGTGCTTGACGAAGGTGCCGAACATCGCCGGCAGCGCGCTGGAGAAGATCACCGCCGTGGCCACCATGCCGGTTCCGACGAACTCGACGTAGGGGAGACCGTCGACATCGGCGACCAGCGTCGCCCCGAGCCCGAGCCCGAAGGCGAGCAGGTAGACGATCGGCTCCAGCACGCTGGAGAAGGTCGTCCCCCTCCAGTAGGTGCGGAAGTTGGCGACCTCGCGGCTCATCACCCCGGCGATGGCCGCGGGATCCAACCGTCGCACGCGGATCGCGGGGGCGCTCACTCCGTCTCCTCTCCGATGAGCATGACGAAGACGTCTTCGAGCGTGGCGGCGCGACGGATCGCGTCCTCGGGCACGCCGCCGTCGACGGCGCCCTCGGAGCCGACGATCGCCACCGCCGGCCCCGCTTTACGGACACGCAGCCCAGCCGCTTCGGCCGCCGTGCGCACCTCGGCGAGACGCTGTGGCGGTGCGTAGACCTCCGCCGTCTCACGACCGGCGTGCTTGGAGATCAGTTCCGCCGGACGGCCACGGGCGATGATCTTGCCCTCCGCCATCACCGCCACCTCGTCGGCGAGCCGCTCGGCCTCCTCGATGTAGTGGGTCGACATCAGGATCGTCGTCCCATGTGCGCGCAGGCTGTCGATCAACGACCACACCTCGGTGCGGATCTGCGGGTCGAGCCCGACCGTGGGCTCGTCGAGCAGGATCAGTTGTGGATCGTGCACGAGCCCGCGGGCCAGCAACAGGCGGCGGCGCATTCCGCCGGAGAGCTCGTCGACGGCGTCCTTGCGGCGGTCGTGAAGGCGTGCCAGATCGAGCGCCCGGTTCACCGCGGCGCCCACGTCGGCGACCCGGTAGAGGCGAGCGGACACCGCCAGGTTCTCCTCCACGGTGACGTCGACATCGAGGTTGTCGAGCTGAGGGACCACTCCCATCTCGGCTCGGGCGGCCTTGGCCTCTCGCGGCAGCTCGTGCCCGAGCACGCGCAGCTCGCCCGCGTCGGCGATCGCCTGCCCGGTCAGCAGCCGCATCGTCGTTGACTTGCCGGCCCCGTTGGGGCCAAGCAGGCCGAGGCAAATCCCCGCTGGGACCTCCAGGTCTAGCCCGTCCACCGCCGTGATCGGGCCGAAGCGCTTAACGACTCCACGAAGCTCAATCGCCGCCATGTCCTGATGCTTGCATGCTGCGGCGGTCAGCCGCAGCGGCGGTAGAGCACCCATGACTCGTTGCGAGCGATCGGGCGGAAGCCGGGGGGGATTTTGGTGGTCTCGAACCGAGCCGGATCGTTTGGGTCGAGGATGAAGTTGTGGACCACGAACGGGCTTGCCGGGTCGAGGAAATGACCGCGGTCCGGCTGGCGCTGTTCGGTCGAGCTGACGATTCGGGTCGGCGCGACGTCGAGGTTGAAGGCGAGGCGGGGGACCGCGCGGTGGTTTGGGACCGAGATCGGCCCGCAATCGGGATCGAAGGCGCCCGAGTCGGCGAGGTCGTTGAGGTCACTCTCGATCCGCGCCTGGTTGGTGAGATCCGTGTCGACGCGGTGCAGCAGGTCGTACTGGTTTGGGGCCCAGGCCAGGAACATCAGCGCGACCAGCGCCGCGAGCGCTTGCCAGGCCCTTCGCCAGGGATGGCCGCGATCGAGCAGCCGCCAGCCGAGCAGCGCCACGGCGACGAAGACGGCGAGCACCGCCGCCGCGAGCATCGTGTAGCGGGGGATGATTGCCAGTCCGGCGCAGGCAAGGACCGCGAATGCGCCGAGGGCGAGGATCGCGGCGGCGACGCCGACCTCCGAACGGCGGCGCAGGCAGGCGAGCCCGAGAACGACCCCCCCGGCGGCGCCGATCATTCCCGGCCACTGAAGCACCTCGCCGAGACGGCGCGGACCGTAGAGGATGAGATCGACCGGGCCGGTTTGGCGCTCCAGCGTCTCGACCGTCTCGCGGGTTCCGGTGAAGGAGTAGGTCGGGCTGCCGGCGGTGATCCAGTCGAACACGGCCCAGGCGATCGGCGCCGCCAGGGCGAGCGCCGCCACGCCGAGCAGCTCGCGGCCGCCGCGGTCTCCCCGCCGGCGCAGGCGTAGCCCTCCTCCGTTCTCGCTCGACATATCGAGTGTCAGGTAGGCGAGGTAGGCGATCGAAAAGAGCCAGGCCTCGGGCCGCAGCAGTCCCGCCAGCGCCAGCAGCGCCAGGACCGGCCATCCCGCCCGTCGCCACCGCGTCTCGAGGACCAGCGCCCCGAGGCACAGGGCGATGTAGGGAAGATCGACGTAGGCGCGGAGGCCGTTGGAGAGAAAGGGCGCCCTGGTGAGGACGATCAGCGCCGCGACCGCGCCGATCGGCCGGTCGAACCACAATGAGCCGAGCCGGTAGACGAGGTAGCCGATCAGCCCCAGCGAGGCGTAGGCGACGACCATCGTCACCTCGATCGCCCCGTCGCCGAGCGGCGCCGTCACCGCCCCCAGCAGATCGGCGAGAGGGTGTGGCGTGGGCGGCAGGGCGGAGCCGTAGTCGGGGCTCATCCCATCCGCCAGCTCGCGCCCCCAGACAAGCGCGTAGATCGTGTCGTAGTTGGGGAAGCCGACCGGGAAGAGCAGCAGCAGGACCGCCGTCACAGCGGCGATCCAGGCGGCTGGGGTGAGCCATTTGCGGGGCCGGGACGGCACCGGCGCAACCTACAGAGGACCGCCCCCGCCGGCCCGTCGGAGCGCGGGAGGCCCGCAGATACACTGGCTTGAGTGTCGTCGCCGAACGAATCGACCTCCCTCTACCGCCGTCACCGGCCCGGCTCCTTCGACGAAGTGGTCGGCCAGCAACACGTCGTTCGCACGCTGCGGAACGCGGTCGAGCAGGGCAAGGTCCACCACGCCTACCTGTTCGTCGGCTCGCGCGGGACCGGCAAGACGTCGACGGCGAAGATCCTCGCCCGTTCGCTCAACTGCGAGCGTGGCGGGCCGACCGTCACGCCCTGCGGCGAGTGCGAGTCCTGCCTGACGATCGCCGCCGGCACCTCGATGGACGTGATCGAGATGGACGCCGCCTCCAACCGTTCCGTCGACGACGTCCGCGACCTTCGCGAGCGGGTGGCCTACGCCCCGGCCGGGGGCCGCTGGAAGGTCTACATCCTCGACGAGGCCCACATGCTGACCAAAGAGGCGTGGAACGCCTTCTTGAAGACGCTGGAGGAGCCACCGCCGAACACGGTCTTCGTGCTCGCCACCACCGAGGCGCACAAGGTGATGGCGACGATCGCCGACCGCTGCCAGCGCTTCGACTTCCAGCGGCCGTCGCTGGAGCAGATCTCCGAAGTGCTGAGGCGGGTCGCCGAGGCTGAGGGGATCGAGGTCGAGGACGGGGCCGTGGCGATGATCGCCCGCTCCGCCTCGGGCAGCTTCCGCGACGCTCTCGGCACGCTGGACCAGCTGGTTGCCTTCGGCGGCGAGCGGGTCGCGCTCGACGACGTGCTGGAGCTGCTCGGCGCCGCCGATGCGGAGCTGCTCTTCGACGCGGTCGACGCGGTCGCGGCCGAGGACCCCAAAGCCGTCCTGCTCGGGGTGGAGAAGATGGCCCGCTCCGGCCGCGATCCGGCACAGTTCGCCCGCGACCTCCTCGGCCATCTGCGCCACCTCCTGGTCGCTCAGACGATCGGTGAAGTGCCCGACACCTTCGTCATCACCGCATCCGATTCCAGCCGGCTTGCGGCCCAGGCGAGCGCGCTCGGCGCCGCCACCCTGATCAGAGCCATCGACGAGCTCGCCGCTGCTCTCACGGCGGTGCGCGAAGGCGACGATGCGCGGATGGCGGTGGAGATCGCCCTCCTGAAAGCGGCTCGGCCAGATCTCGACCCCTCGACCGAGGGCCTGCTGAGGCGGATCGAGCGCCTTGAGGCCGCGGGCGGGGATCGGCCGCGGGTTCTGGCGCAGGAAGCGGGGGGCACTGAGGGCGGGCCAGGGGCCGTCGTCGATCCGCCTCCCGCCACGCCTCCCGCCACGCCACCCGCGGCGGCATCCGTGCCGGATGACGGCCCCGGCCCGGCCGGCTTGGGCATCGAGCAAATCGTTCGCGTTTGGCCGGCAGTTCTGGACCACCTCCGCCAGGCTTCGCCGGCCCTGGCAGCAACCTTCGAGGGTGCTCGGCCTGTGGCGTTGCACGAGGACGACCTGAAGATCGGATTCCCGGCCGATTCCACCTTCAACAAACGCAAGGCGGAAGCGCCCGACAAGCGTGAGCAGGTCGCGGAGGCCCTCGAGGCGGTGGTCGGCGAGTCGCTGCGTCCCGTATATGTGGTGCTCGACGGCGAGGATCCGCCCGCAGACGTCGCGGAGGACGGAATCGATCACGATGCCCTGGTGGAGAAGCTGAAGAGCGAGTTCGACGCGGAGGAGGTCAGTTAGGTGGCGAGAGGCGGCGGTCCCGGAGGCTTCGACATGAACGCCATGCTGAAGCAGGCGCAGCAGATGCAAGCCGAGATGATGCAGGCGCAGGAGAAGCTCAAAGACGAGGTGGTCGAGGCCAGCGCCGGTGGCGGCATGGTCAAGGTGAAGATGACCGGCGACCTCGTGCTCAAGGAGATCTCGATCGACCCCGAGGCGATCGACCCCGAGGACGCCGAGATTCTTGCCGACATGGTGCAGGCGGCCGTCAACGAGGGAATCCGCGCCGCTCAGGAGCTGGCCACCTCGAAGATGGGGGGGATCGCGGGCGGCATGGGCGGTCTGGGCCTGCCGGGAACTTGAGCGCTGAAGGGCCGGCGCCACTTGCGCGACTTGTGGCCGAGCTGTCTCGGCTGCCGGGGATCGGCCAGCGCACGGCGCAACGCCTCGCCTTTCACATGCTGCGCGCGCCGGACGAGGCGACCGCGCTCGCGGACGCGATCGGCGAGGTGAAGGAGAAGGTCGGCCTCTGCGAGGAGTGCTTCAACCTGGCCGAGGGGCCGCGCTGCCGGATCTGCGCCGACCCCGGCCGGGACCGCTCCCTGATCTGCGTGGTCGAGGAGCCCGCCGACGTCATCCCGATCGAGCGCACCCACGAGTACCGCGGCCTCTACCACGTGCTTGGGGGCGCCCTCTCGCCGATCGACGGCATCGACGCCGAGGACTTGAAGATCGCCGAGCTGCTGCGCCGGGTCGAGGAGAGCGAGGTCCGCGAGGTCGTCCTCGCCACGAACCCGACCACCACCGGCGAAGCCACGGCGCTGCACATCGCCGAGCCGCTGCGAGGCACGGTCACCGTCACCCGTCTGGCCAGCGGCCTGCCGGTCGGGGCCGACCTCGAGCACGCTGACGAGGTGACGCTCGGCAAGGCGCTGGCCGGTCGCCGCAGCGTCGGTTAGGCGCTTTTTCTAGACGATCGTCGTTTCGCAAATAGCGGGCTTATGCCTGGTTGCCGTCCGCCCCCTGCGACAAGGTTCCGGCGTGGCGACCCGCACGTCTCTCAGAACCGAGTCGCGCTCCGGCTCGCCCGCGGGCGAGCTGGCCCGCGAGGTTTCCTTCCTGCAGGCCTCCCTGCTGGCCAAGCTGCACGAGGAGCTGGCCCCGGACGACGGCAAGCTGTTCGCCTCCGCCGCACAGCAGCTCGCGGAAGCGTTCGGCTCCGTGACGGCCACCGCTGTCGGCACGCTGTGCGAGCGGAGCGAGGCCGCGGGCGACGGCGACCCCCTCGCCGACGTCTATCGGGAGGGGCAGATGCCCCGCCGTCTCGATCAATTGATCGAGACCAACAAGCGCCACGGGCACCCTTTCGGCCTGGCTATCTTCGACGTCGAGGGCCCCGGCACGCGCGACGGCTCAGGTGACGGCCAGGAGACGGTCCTGGCGATCGTCGGCGCAGCGCTCCGCGACAGCATCCGCCTCGTCGACGAGGCCTTCCACCTGGAGGAGAACGCGTTTTGCGTGCTGGCCGCCAACCAGACCACGGTGGAAGGGGTGCAGATGACCGAGCGGCTGCTGCGCATGCTGGACGATTTGGAGGCCGCCGGTGGGTTGAGGATCACGGTCTCGGCCGGGATCGTCGCCTGTCCCGAGCACGGCGCCGAGGCCGAGGCCCTCCTGCGCAAGGCCGACGAGGCGATGTGGCGGGCTCGCGCCGTCGGCCAGCCGGTTGGTGTCGGCGCCTTGCAAGATCGCTGACAGATCTCCGAAATCTGTCCATAACTGACGTAAACCTGGAAACCGGGTGGGAGAATGGCGCTCCAGCGGCGAACACCCTTCCCGCAGTCATAGACAGAGATATCCGTAGATATGCCAGGAATCAGGACAAACGCAGCGGCCGAGGTGCTCGGCGTCAGCCCCAACACGCTCCGTAGCTGGGAGCGTCGTTACGGCTTCCCTCTGCCGAAGCGCACCCCCGGCAACCACCGCAACTACGAGCTGGTCGAGCTGCAGACCCTGCGCGACGCGCTCGCTCAGACCGGCAACATCTCCTCGGCGATCGAGCTGACCCGTCAGCGCCAGTCGGCGCCGGCCAGCAGCGGCAGCCTGCTCACCGCTTTCGAGAGCTTCGATGAGGAGGTCGCCAATCGCGCGATCGAGGAGAGTCTGGCGCTGCGCCCGCTGGAGCGCACCGTCGAGGAGCTGTTGCTGCCCGCGATCGACCAGCTGGCCGCCGACCCCGAGCGAGAGCCCGAGCTCGAGTTCGCCAGCCGCTGGGCGATGGGCTGGCTGCACGGCGCTCGCCGCCTCGCCTCCACCGCCTCGCGCCCGGCCGGGATCCTCTTGCTCGACTCCAGCCACGGCACCGATGCCGAGGCGGTGCACATCCAGGCGTTGGACCTGGCGCTGCGCCGCGCCGGCTTCCGCGTGCTGATGCTCTCAACCGAGCTCGGCGACGAACGGCTGGAGCGCGCCCTCCGGGCCCTCGACCCCACCGCGATCGTCCTCTGCGGTCCCGGCGCCGAGACCGTCGACGTCGTGCAGCTGATCCGCAAGATTCGCGAGGTCGGCTTCGACGCTCCCCTGCTTGCCTTTCGCGCCGCCGGCCTGATCGGCGATGCCGTCCCATCCGCGGGCGAGACGCCCAGCGCGGTCACCGGCAGGTTGAACGCGGATCTGCGCCGCCGCGCCGCCCAGGCCTTCGCCTAGGCGAAGGCCTTTCTGGCGCTCGGCATCACGCTCGCTCCGGCTCGGGCGCCTCGGTTTCGTTGATCCCGAAGCGCCCGTGCAGGCGCCGCAGCGGCGCCGGCGCCCACCAGTTCCACTTGCCGAGCAGCTCCATCAACGAAGGCACGAGGAACGCACGGATGATGCTGGCGTCGATCAGCACGGCCAGCGCCGTGCCCACGCCGTTCTGCTTGACGAAGAGGATCTGAGAGGTGGCGAAGGCTCCCATCGCCACCGCGAACAGCAATGCCGCGGCGGTGACGATCCGGCCCGTCCGCTCGAGACCGATCGCAACGCTCTCGGACTCCGAGGCCCCCCCGTCGCGGGCCTCTTTGATCCGAGAGAGAAGGAAGACCGCGTAGTCGGTCGAGAGCCCGAAGGCGACCGCAAAGAGCAGGATCGGCATCGTCTGCTCCAGCGCTCCCGAGCTGGTGTAGTCGAGGAACCCCTCGAACCTGCCGTCCTGGAAGATCAGCACCAGCAGTCCGAAGACGGCGCTGAGATTGAGGAAGTTCATGATCAGCGCCTTGATCGGCAGGATCACCGAGCCGGTCATCAGGAAGAGGATCGTCAGGGTCGCCACGATCACGATCGCCAGCGCGATAGGCGCGTGCCGCGCCAGGCTGTCCTGGAAGTCGACGAAGTCCGCCGTCGCTCCGGCCACCAGCACCTCACTCCCCGGCGCCTCGATGTCGCGCACCGCCATTACGGTCGATTGGCTCTCCTCCGAGGCGAACGGGTTGGCGGAGATCGCCTGGATCATCGTGAGGTCCCCGGCAAGGCGCCGAGGCGGCAGGGCCGCGGCTATGCCCTCGGTCTGGCGAACCTGCTCTCGCACCGAGTCCGCCGCCCGCGGATCGGCGCTCCGAACGGCCAGCCAGATCGGTGAGTCCCGATAGGGGGGGAACTCCTCGCTGACGATGTCATATGCCTGCCGGGCGCTCGCCTCCTCGGGCAACACGCGGGGATCGACGGTGTCGAACTTGATGCCGAAAAAGGGAATTCCCATCACGATCAGCAGCGCTGCGCTGGCCGTGGCGACCCCTGCCGGGCGTCGCATGACGAAACGCGAGAGCCGATACCAAAAGCCCTCCTCCGCAGGCCGTGCGTCCGCCTCCGCACGCCGCTGCAGGAAGCGTGGGGAGAGGGAGTTGACGCGGTTGCCGAGCAGGGTCAGCACCGCCGGCAAAACGGTTAGCGAGATGACCGCGGCGAACAGCGCGACGAGGGCGCCGCCAAGGCCCATCGAGTAGAGAAACCGCTGGGGGAAGACGAGCAGCGAGGCGAGCGCCGCCGCGACCGTCAGCGAGGAGAAGAACACCGTGCGGCCCGCGGTCGCCATCACTCGCCGCATGGCCGCCAGCCCGGGCCCATCCTTGGCGATCTCCTCCCTGTAGCGGGAAACGACGAAGAGGCTGTAGTCGATCGCCAGCCCGAGCCCCAGCGCCGTGGTCAGATTGAGTGCGAAGATCGAGATCGAGCCGAACTCGCTCGCCATCCGCAGAATGAAGAAGGTGCCGATGATCGCGAGGCCGCCGATCATCAGCGGCAGGAGGGCCGCGACGAGGCTGCGGAAGAAGAGCAGCGAGAGCAGGAAGAGGAGGGGGAAAGCGAGCATCTCCGCCTTCTGCAGGTCCGTCTCAACCTGCTTGTTGACCTGCTCCTGAGCAACGGCTGGACCGCCGACGACGACTCCCGGTCGATCCTCGAAGCGATCGGCGATCGTGGCCCCCGTCTCCTGCCACTTCTTGTCCTCGGTCGCGCTCAGGGAGACGGCGAGATAGGTCGAGTCGCCATCGTGGGAGACGAAGGCCGCCGAGCGGGTGTTGTAGTAGCCGGCGATCGACTCGACGCCGCCGACTTCGCCGATCTCACGGGAGATGGCCACGACCTTGGCGCGAGCCGAGGGCTTGTCGACCGGGGCATCGCGGATGACGACGATCGCGCCGGAAGCGCGGAAGCCGGCGCCCTGGAGCGCTTCCCTGGCCTGCACGGTCTCGGTGTCCGGGTCATCGGCGCCATATGGGTCGAGCCGTTCCGCCACGGAACCGCCGAGGGCGCCGGCGAGGACGAAGAGGACGATCGCGGTGAGGCCGACTCGGCGGGCACGGCGGTCGGCAAGGCGGGCCAGGGCGTCGAACATCAGCTGCTCCTTTGCTCGAGGTCCGAGTCGAGGAGCGCTTGCTCCGTCCGCTCGCACCAGTCGGCGAACCATTCGTTGAACTCGATCCCACCCCGCAACACGATCAGCGGGAACGGGTCCTTCTTGGCAAGTGCTTTCGGCTCCATGGCACGCAGGCGCTCGGCCAGGGCGAGGCGGTGCTCGCGCATCGCGCGCAGGGTGCCGACGGCCTCCCGTGGCAGCGCTCCGGCGAAGAAGAGCTTCAGCAGCCCCTCCTCGCGCATCTCGTAGGTCTGGGGTGGCTGGCGCAGCCACGTCTCCAGCGTGGCCCGGCCATCTGCGGTGATCGCATAGACCGTTCGCTTGCGCTCCCCTCGCGAGGCGTCGACGCCCTCGACCAGGCCCGCCTTGGAGAGCCGCTTCAGCTCCGGATAGATCTGCCCGTAGCTCGCCGCCCAGAAGAAGCGGGTGGTGTTGTCTACCAGCGCCTTGATCTCGTAGCCGGATCGAGGCTCCCGGTTGACCATCCCGAGGATCACGTAGGCCGTCGCGCTGAGGTCCATGTAGCGGGAGAATATATCACAAGGATATATCGGGTACAATTCATGCTTGTCGTCGACTGGGAGAAGGCGGGGGACAGGATGCACGGGAAGCACCGGGTGAGCTTTCGCTTCAGGTCCAGCGAGGCGGCGAACACCCCCGCTTCGCGCAGGTTTCGCCTGATCGAGGCTCCTCCGCCCCCCCGGCGGTAGTCATGAGCGGCGGAGAGTCGGAAATCGTGGTTATGAAGTTCGGCGGGACGTCGGTTGCCGGGGCGGAGGAGATCAAGCGGGCCGCCGGGCGGGTGGTCGCGGCGCGCGAGGCCGGGAACCGCGTGGTCGCGGTGTTGTCGGCGCGGGGGGAGACCACGGACGAGCTGGTCGCCCAGGCGCTGGAGATCTCCGAGCGGCCGGACTCCCGGGAGATGGACATGCTGCTCTCCACAGGGGAGCGGATCTCCTGTGCGCTCTGCGCGATGGCGATCCATGACATGGGCCACCGGGCGATTTCCCTGACCGGCTCCCAGGCGGGGATCGTCACCGACTCCTCGCACACCAAGGCGCGGATCATCGACGTGCGCGCCGATCGGATCATGCAGACCCTGGCGGAGGACCGGATCGTGTTGGTGGCCGGCTTCCAGGGGGTCTCGACCGACAGCCGCGACGTGACGACGCTCGGGCGTGGCGGGTCCGACACGACCGCGGTCGCCCTCGCCGCGGCCCTGAAGGCGAGCATCTGCGAGATCTACACCGACGTCGCCGGCGTCTTCAGCGCCGACCCGCGGATCGTCCCCAGCGCCCGCAAGCTGCCCCAGGTCTCCTTCGAGGAGATGCTCGAGATGTCGGCCTCGGGGGCTGGCGTCCTGCAGCTGCGCTCGGTCGAGTACGCGCGCAACCACGGCGTCCGCATCCATTGCC
>CAZHZI010000031.1:0-17859 GCA_964536955.1 uncultured Conexibacteraceae bacterium | reverse complement strand
ACGGGGCGATCGCCGAGATGCGCACCGGAGAGGGAAAGACGCTGACCGCGACGCTCGCCGTCTTCCTCAACACGCTGGCCGGCGACAGCGTTCACCTGGTCACCGTCAACGACTACCTGGCCCGCCGCGATGCCGAGTGGATGAAGCCGATCTACGACGCTCTCGGTGTCACCGTCGCCGCCATCCAGGAGGGCGACGATCACGAAACCCGGCAGCGCAAGTACGCCTGCGACGTCGTCTACGGCACCAACTCCGAGTTCGGCTTCGACTACCTGCGCGACAACATGGCCTCGGCGCTGGAGCACTGCGTCCAGCGCGACCACAGGTTCGCGATCGTCGACGAGGTCGACAACATCCTGATCGACGAGGCGCGCACGCCGCTGATCATCTCCGGCGCCCCCGAGCAGGCGGCCCAGACTTACTTCACCTTTGCCCGCCTCGCCAAACAGATGGTCGGCGTGCAGGCCAAAGACAAACTGCGTTCGCTGGGCGAGTCGAAAGACACCTCCGATGTCGAGTACGACTACGAATTCGACGAGAAGCACAAGACGGTGTCGCCGACAGAGCGCGGGGTGCAGCGCGCCGAGGAGTTCCTCGGGGTCGACAATCTCTACCTTGGCGAGCACGGCAGCCTCGTCAACCACCTCGTTCAGGCGCTGAAGGCGGAGTCCCTCTACGGGCGGGACAAGGACTACGCGGTAGTCGACAGCCAGGTGATGATCATCGACGAGTTCACCGGCCGGATCCTCGAGGGGCGCCGCTGGTCGGAGGGGCTTCACCAGGCAATCGAGGCGAAGGAGGGCGTCGCCATCGGCGAGGAGAACCAGACGCTCGCCACGATCACCCTGCAGAACTACTTCCGTCTCTACGAGAAGCTTTCCGGGATGACCGGCACGGCGCTGACCGAGGCCACCGAGTTCATGAAGATCTACAAAGTCCCGGTGGTCGAGGTCCCGACCAATCAGCCGATGGTCCGCGCCGACCACAACGACCAGATCTTCAAAACCAAGGACGGCAAGTGGAAGGCGGTGCTCTCCGAGATCATCGCTCGTCACGAGAAGGGTCAGCCGATTCTTGTGGGCACCGTCTCGGTCGAGGTCTCCGAGATGATCTCCGCCGAGCTGAAGCGAAACGGCGTCGAGCACGCGGTGCTGAATGCCAAGCCCGAGCATGCCGAGCGCGAGGGTGAGCTGATCGCCCAGGCAGGCCGCAAGGGGGCGGTGATGATCGCGACCAACATGGCGGGCCGCGGCGTCGACATCAAGCTCGGCGGCGACCCCGAGCAACTTGCCGTCCACGAGTTGAAGAAGCAGGGGATCGCGCCCGGCGACGAGCGCTATGACGAGGCGCTTGCCGCGAAAACCGCCGAGCTGGAACCGCGCTGCGCGGCCGAGTCAGACGAGGTCTGCGAGCTGAGCGGCCTGTACATCTGCGGCACCGAGCGCCACGAGTCCCGCCGCATCGACAACCAGCTGCGGGGCCGCTCAGGCCGCCAGGGCGATCCCGGCGAGACGCGCTTCTACCTCTCCGCCGAAGATGACGTGATCCGCCTCTTCGCCGGCGATCGCATCTACAAAATCCTCGATCGGCTGGGACCGATCGGCGAGGAGGGCGAGGAGCTGCCGCTGGAGGCGAAAATGCTCACCAAAACCGTCGAGAACGCCCAGAAGAAGGTCGAGGAGCAGAACTTCTTGATTCGCAAGCGGGTTCTCGAGTACGACGACGTGATGAACGAGCAGCGCCGCGTCGTCTACCGATACCGGCGTGAGATCCTCGAGGGGCGCGACATGTCCGAGGTGGCGCGCGACGAGATGGAGGGCGTGATCGAGCGCCTCGTCGACGAGTACACACCCGGCGACATACTCGAGGACTGGGACATGCCGGGCCTGGAAGTGCAGCTGCGACAGATCTGGCCGGTGAGCATCGAAGTCGCCTCGATGGCGCCCGAGACCGTCGACCGCGAGGCGCTCAAAGACGGCCTCGACGACGATGCGATGACGGCCTACGACGAGCGCGAGCAGCAGTTCGGCGAAGAGCTGATGCGCTACCTGGAGCGCTCGATCCTCTTGCAGGTAATCGACACCCGTTGGCGCGAGCACCTCTACGACATGGACTACCTGCGCGAGGGCATCCACCTGCGAGGGTTCGCTCAGATCGACCCGCTGGTCGCCTACAAAAACGAGGGCTTCGCGATGTTCGAGGAGCTGATGCACTCGATCTGGGAGGAGTTCAGCCGACTGATCTTTCATGTCGAGATGGAGATCGACCCGGCGCAGGCGCAGGCGGCGTTCGCTCCGAACGGCGAGCCGGAGCCCGAGGCGCTCGACTACTCCGGCGGCACGCTGGAAGCCCAGCCTTCGGCGCTGCGACAGGTGGCCGCCGCGGGCTCGGTCGGAGCGATGGAGATGAGTGCCGCCCAGGCGAGGACGCCGGGAACCGGCAACGGCGCTCCGGAGGTGGTCGAGACCGTGGTCAAGGACGACCACGACAAAATCGGCCGCAACGACCCGTGCTGGTGCGGGTCCGGCAAGAAGTACAAGAAGTGCCACGGGGCCTGAGGGCGTCGCCCTCAGATGTCTGATCCAGTTAGGAAATTCATCAAGGCTTTCAATGAGCGCGATTTGGATGCGTTCGCTGAAGCTCTCGATCCTGAGGTCGAGCTCCATTCGATGAAGGGGCTGCGGAAGGGAGTAGAGGCTGCTCGGCTATGGGCAACTCGCCCGCCTGGCGGTGTCCAGCAGACGATTGAATTGGATGAGTTGCATGAGGACGCCGATCGAGCTGTGGCGCTGATTCGGCGGGTCTGGCACTGGGATGAGGACGGATCCTCTGCTGCCGGGGAGGATGAGATGGCCTGGTTTTTCGAGTTACGGGGCCACCGGATCCGGAGTTGGCGGCCGTATGAGGACCGTGCCGAGGCGCTGGGTAAGCTGCGCTAATGGCCGAGAGCGCCTCAACCGAATCGGTGCCGGCGCGGCTCGCCGAGATCCGTGAGCAGTTGAAGCTGCTCGCGGACTACCTTTGACCCGGCTTCGCTGAAGGGGGAGGTAGGGCGGCTGGAGGCCGAGATGCAGCGGCCCGGCTTTTGGGACGACCAGGAGGCCGCCGCCCGAATTTCGGCAGCCCACGCCCGGGCCGGCCGCAAGCTGACGACGTTCGGTGAGCTCGAGTCGGATGTCGCCGATCTCGGCGATCTGGCCGAGATGTCCTCCGACGACGAAGAGATGGCGGCCGAGCTTGCCTCTCAGCTGGCCTCAGTCGAGCGACGCCTCGAGGAGCTGGAGGAGGCCCGCCTGTTCAGCGGCGAGTACGACGCCGGCGATGCCGTGGTCACGGTGCACGCCGGCGCCGGGGGCACCGACTCCCAGGACTGGGCGGAGATCCTGCTGCGCATGTATCTGCGCTGGGCGGAGCGGCGGGGCTTCGACGTCGCGATGAAGGAGGCCTCGCCGGGGGAAGAGGCGGGCCTCAAGTCGGCGACCTTCATCGCGCGCGGCGAGAATGCCTACGGCCTCTTTGCCGCCGATCGCGGCGTCCACCGCCTCGTGCGGATCTCCCCCTTTGACTCATCCGCCCGCCGCCACACAAGCTTCGCCCAGGTCGACGTCGGCCCGTTGGTCGATGAAGGGGTTGAGGTTGAGATCGACGACGCCGACCTTCGCGTAGACACCTACCGGGCCTCCGGCGCCGGCGGCCAGCACGTCAACAAGACCGACTCGGCGGTGCGGATCACCCACATCCCCACCGGCGTGGTCGTCCAGTGTCAGAACGAGCGCTCCCAAACCCAGAACAAAGCGGTCGCGATGCAACTGCTGCGCTCGAAGCTGATCGAGCTGGAGGAGCGCAAACGTGCCGAGGAGCTGGCGAAGGTGCGTGGCGAGGTGAAGGACGTCGCCTGGGGATCTCAGATCCGAAGCTACTTCCTGCACCCCGACCAGCGGGTCAAGGATCATCGGACCGGGCACGAGTCGGGCGACACCCAGGGCGTCCTCGACGGCGACATCGACGACTTCATTCGCGACTATCTGAACAAGACCGCCGCCTCCACGGCCGGCTGATGGAACAGCTGACGTACCTCGAGCGACCGGCCGAGGGCGCGCCGGACGGCCTCTTGCTGCTCCACCACGGGCGGGGGACCGACGAGCGGGACCTGCTCGGCTTGGCCGATGTGCTCGACCCGGGGCGGCGGCTACGGATGGCAACCCCCCGAGGCCCCCTGGCGATTGCCGGCTCCCCCGGCTATCACTGGTATCTCGTCCCCCGGGTCGGCTATCCGGACCATGACACCTTTCAGACCGCCCGAGCCGCGCTGGGCGATCTTCACGACCGGCTCTGGGACGAAACCGGAATCGACCCCGCGCACACCGTCCTAGTGGGCTTCTCGATGGGGACGGTGATGAGCTATGCGATGGCCCTTGACGCGGATCGTCCGCCGGTGGCCGGCGTGCTCGCTTTCAGCGGCTTCGTTCCGAGCGTCGAGGGCTGGCAGCCGCACTTCGAAGACCGGCGGCAAACGCGGGTCTTCATCGCCCATGGCCGTCGCGACCCGATCATGGAGATCGCCTTCGCACGGCGCGCCCGGGAGCTGCTGGAAGCCGGTGGCCTCGACGTGGAGCATCACGAGTCCGACGTCGGCCATCAGATCGATCCCACCCATCTTCCGCTTGCGCGCGAATGGCTGATGAGCGCGATCGTCCCCGCTGGGGCATAGCCGCGATCCGCGAGGAAGCGCCCTAGGGGAGGACGCCCTCCAGCTTCAGCAGAGACTCCTTCATCGGCAGGCCGCCGCCGTAGCCGCCGAGGGCGCCGCCGGTGCGCAGGACGCGATGGCAGGGGACGACGATCGGGATCGGGTTGGAGCCGCATGCCGTGCCGGCGGCCCGCACGGCGCGCTCGTTGCCGGCGCTGGCCGCCACCTCCATGTAGCTGCGGGTCTGGCCATAGGGAATGCGAGCGATCGCGCGCAGAACGCTGCGGCGGAAGTCTTTGCTGAGCCGCCAGTCGAGAGGCAGGTCGAAGTCCGTGCGCTTGCCGTCGAAGTAGAGGTCGAGGTCCCGCCGGACCTGGTCCAGCCGGAGGGGAGATTCGAGCACGCGAGGGGAGACCCGCGCCGCCAGGTCCTCCAGCAGCTCATCGGCGTCTTGGTTCGGCATGCCGATTCGCACCAGGCCGCGCGGCGTGACCGCGAGCAAGAGCGTCCCGAAGGGCGAGTCCATCGTCGTGTAGGCGACGTCGAGCAGGTCCTCGGCGGCGGCGCGATCGGCGAGGCGTTGCAATTGGGCTTTCATGCCAGCTCCTTCCTCAGTCGCTTCATGCCCTCGAAGAGGCTGCGGCGGGCGGCCTCGGGTGAGCAGCCCAGCGCGGCCGCGATCTCGGCGTGGGGGAGATCGCAGGCGTAGCGCAGCGCCACGGCGGCGCGCTGCTTGGGCGGCAGCGAGCCCACGACGGCCCAGATGCCGTTGCTCGGCTCTGGGTCGTTGACACCGCCATCCACCACTTCGCCGACCGGCATTGGCCGGCGGCCGTTGGCGCGGTGATGGTCGACAGCCTTGCGATGGGCGATCGTCAGCAGCCAGCCGCGCAGGTTGCTCGAGTCGAGCAGCTTGGGATAGGCGCGCAGGGCGGCCAGGAACGTCTCCTGGAAACAGTCATCCGCGTCTGTGCGGCCGACCGCGCCGCGCAGCACCGCCATCACGTCGGCGGCGTGCTCGTCGAGCAGGGCCTGGAAGGGGGGCAGGGGAGTCAAGTCATGGATTAAACGCTGCGCGGGCCGTAAACGTGAGATCGCGCCTGGATGGGCTTTGACGAGCCCTCCCTTTCCACGTCATCGCATGGGAAAGGGAGGGCTCGTGGCTTGGATTAGGCTGCGGCGATGGCCGATCCTGGTGAGTCGCTCAGCGAGGTCGTCGCTCGTTCCCTCGCCGAGGACGTCGGCACGGGTGACGTCACCGGTGCGGCGACGGTGTCGGAGGGAGCTCGTGGCCGGGCGCGGATCGTGCAGAAGCGCCCCGGCGTCGTCTTCGGCCTGGACGTGGTCGAGGAGACGATGCGCCAGTGCGGCGTGGAGCACGTCGACAGGCTGGTCGTCGAGGGGCAGTGGCGCGAGGACGTGCCGGCGGAGGTGGCGTTGGCCAGCGGGCCCGCGACGGCGTTGCTTACCGCCGAGCGAACGGCGCTCAACTTCCTCGGACACCTCTCCGGCGTCGCCACGCTGACCGCCCGCTTCGTCGAGGAGGTCGCGGGCACCGGCGTACGCATCCTCGACACCCGCAAGACCATCCCCGGCTTGCGGCGACTCGAAAAGGACGCCGTCGCAGCGGGCGGCGGCCGCAACCATCGGATGGGCCTCTACGACGCGATCCTGATCAAGGAGAACCACATCGCCCTGGCCGGGGGGCTGGCGAAAGCGGTCCTGGGGGCCCGCAACGCCTATCCCAAGCTGGCGGTCGAGGTCGAGTGCCGCAATCTCGACGAAGTCGCCTACGCGCTCGGTACCGGCGCCGACCTGCTGTTGCTCGACAACATGGACCCGGAAACGCTTCGCGAGGCGGTGAAGCTGCGCGAGAGCGCAGCGGGCGGCGGAAAGGGCCCTTCGCTGGAGGCCTCGGGCGGCGTCGGCCTGGAAACCGTGCGCGAGACCGCCGAGACCGGCGTCGACTTCGTCTCCGTTGGCGCCCTTACCCACTCCGCGCCGACGCTCGACTTCAGCATGCTGATCGATCCCTCATAAACCACCGCCTCCTCCGCTTCGCGTCCGGGGGTGGTGCAATCGCCATATCAATGCCACTCGCAGAGAATCAGATCGTGATGCTCGCTAATCGGTGCTTCGGAGGAGGCGGTGGGGTGACTCATTTGAGGAGTTTCGAGAGTCGACGGTCTTTGAGCACCCGCCCGCCCGTCTGCTCGGCCGGGCAATAGTTCGTCTGGCGCTCGGAAAAGAAGACGGCCTCGATCGGCGCGCCACAGCGCGGACACGGCTCGCCTTCGCGCCTGTGGACCCTCAGCGGCATCGGCAGCTTGTCGGGGATCTCCTCGCCGACGACCTCCTCGTAGTGATCGATCGTCTCGCCGAGGACATCGAGCGCCGCGTGCAGGCCCGCCACCTCGTCTCCGCTCAGCTCCGACCCTTTCCTGAACGGCGAGAGCCGCGCTTCCCAGAGCACCTCGTCGACCCACGACCGCCCGATCCCCGCGATCGTCCGCTGGTCGCGCAGAAGCGGGTGCAGATGCCTGGGCTGGTCGATCAGACGAGCGAGCTCCTCGAGGGGAGGAGCCGGCCAGGCCTCCGGCCCCAGGGTCGCGACCATCTCATCGTCCGCCACGGCGTCCGCCGCCAGCAGCTTCGCCCATGCCCGCTGCTTGGTCCCGAACTCGCGCAGCCGCAACTCCCGTCCGTCCGCGAGTCGAACCAGCACTCGCGAGGCCCGGTCTTTGGGCGTGGCCCGTTTGTCGAACACCCGCAGCCGTCCCGCCGACATCAGATGAATCAACAGCGCCAGGTCGCCGAACTCGACGACCGGCATCTTGCCGATCCGCCGGACCGCCGACACCTCCCGACCCACCAGCTCCTCCAAAGCCGGCTCAAAGGTCTTCATGACGTTCACCCCAGGAGCAACCACCGACTCCACACAAGCTCCAGACAGACTGGTGTTCAGCCGCCGCGCCGTGATCTCGACCTCGGGCAACTCGGGCACCCCCCAAGTCTTGCGCCTCCGCTCGTTCGCGGCCGAGACCCGCGGCCGAGCGCTAGACTTGACCTACGTTCATTCGACTGGTTTGAGGCATCCGTGCCGGGCCAGCGAACATCAGGAAAGGAAGGGCTCGTGCAAGGGCTCCCGACGATCCAACCCACCATGCCGGACGCCCTCTCGCCCGAAGAGGTCGCTGCCCTGAGCAAGGAAGTTCGCGCCCTGGCGGCCGAGCGCAACGCGGTGATCCTGGCGCACAACTACCAGCTGCCGGAGATCCAGGACGTGGCAGACCACATGGGCGACTCGCTCGGCCTCTCCCGCCAAGCCGCCGCCACCGGCGCCGACGCAATCGCCTTTTGCGGCGTCCACTTCATGGCTGAGACGGCGTCGATCCTCTCTCCGGACAAGACGGTTCTGATCCCCGACCTCGACGCCGGCTGCTCCCTCGCCGACTCGATCGACGCCGATCAGCTGCGCGCCTGGAAGGCCGAGCATCCGGGGGCGTTGGTCGTCATGTACGTCAATACCTCCGCCGAGGTGAAGGCTGAGACCGACTACTGCTGCACCTCCTCCAACGCGGTCCAGGTGGTCGAACACATCTGGGCCGAGCACGGGCCCCAAACCGAGATCCTCTTCGGCCCCGACATGTGGCTCGGCGCCTTCGTCGAGCGTGAAACCGGGCTCGTCGACGACCCCCAGCGCCGTGGCCGTTTCCATATCTGGGACGGCGAGTGCCACGTCCACGCGGGGATCCGACCCGAGGACATCGTCCAGACCCGGGCCGAGCACCCTGAGGCGGAGTTCCTGATCCACCCAGAGTGCGGCTGCTCGACCCAGGCGATGGAGTACGTCGCCTCCGGCGACGTCGAGGCCGAGGGCGTGCACATGCTCTCCACGTCGGGAATGCTGAGCCATGTCGAGGCCAATCCCGACGGCAGCTTCATCGTGGCCACGGAGAACGGGATGCTCTATCCGCTGCAGCAGGCGGCGCCGCGGGCAAACCTGATCGAAGCCAACCGGATGGCCTTCTGCAAGTACATGAAGATGATCACCCTGCCGAAGCTGCGCGACAGCCTCCGTGAGATGAAGTTCGAGGTCAGCGTGCCCCGGGAAACCGCCGAACGAGCGCGGATTCCGATCGAGCGAATGGTCGCGATCGGGTAGCCTCGCGCTGCCGATGCACCTGAAGCCCGTCCCGGACCCCGAGCCGCCGGCCCTCGCCGGACGCGAGCCCTCGATCGCCGAGCTGGAGCGCTACGCGACGATCTTGCGGATTGCCTGTGTGCGGATGCTCGCGGTCGCCAAGTCCGGCCACCTCGACTCCTCACTTTCGGCTGCCGATATCGTCGCCGCGCTCTACTACGGGGAGCTGCGCCATGACCCCGGCAATCCCAACTGGCGCGAGCGCGATCGTTTCGTTCTCTGCAAGGGGCATGCGGCCCCGATCCAGTATGCGGCGCTCGCCGAGCATGGCTACTTCCCGCGCCAGGACCTGATGGGACTGCGCAAGATCGGCCAGCCACTGCAGGGGCATCCCGACATGACCCGGACGGTGGGGGTGGAAGTCTCGACCGGCTCGCTCGGCCAGGGCCTCTCGATGTGCGTGGGGATCTGCCTGGGGCTGCGCCTCGACGGCCTCGACGACACAGCCCAGGTCTTCGGCGTCCTCTCCGACGGCGACTGTCAGGAGGGGGAGACATGGGAGGGCGCCGCCGCGGCCGCCCACTACAAGGTCCCCAACCTGACCGCGATCGTCGACTACAACCATTTGCAGACCGACGGGACGACCGAGGAGATCATGGACACCGGCGACGTGCGCGCCAAGTTCGAAGCCTTCGGCTGGGACTCGATCGAGATCGACGGCCACGACATGGGGGCGATCGTCGAGGCGCTGAAGCGCAGCCGCACCTTGCGCAAGCCGGCGGCGATCGTCTGCCAGACCAAGAAGGGCCGCGGCGTTTCCTTCATGGAGGGACGCTTCGGCTTTCACGGCAAGCCGCCGAGCCCCGAGCAGGCCGAAGAGGCCCTGGGGGAGCTGGAAGCGCGGTTGGCGGAGCAGGAGGAGGCCCTCAAGGCCGGCGCCGGGAGCCGGGAGAACGCGGATGCCTGAGGCCAAGACCGAGCCGATCGCAACCCGACAGGCCTACGGCGACGCCCTGGTGGCGCTCGGCGAGGCCCACGAGGACGTGGTCGCCCTCGACGCCGACCTCGCCGTCTCCACTCAGTCGATCAAGTTCGGGAAGAGGTTTCCGGAGCGCTTTTTCAACTGCGGCGCTGCCGAGGCCGGAATGATGTCGATGTCCTGCGGGCTCGCGGCGACGGGCAAGGTCCCCTACGCGTCGACGTTCGCGGTCTTCGCCACCGGCCGTGCCTACGACCAGATCCGGCTCGGGATCGCCCACAACGAGCTGAAAGCACGGATCTGCGCCAGCCATGGAGGCGTTTCCCTCGGTGAGGACGGCGCCTCCCACCAGATGATCGAGGACATCGCCCTGATGCGGGTGATGCCGAAAATGCAGGTTGTCGTGCCCGCCGACTACAACCAGGCCTACCGGGCGACGATCGAGTCCTATGAGCGATTCGACGCGCCGATGTACCTGCGCTTCGGTCGGCCCGCGACGCCGGCGGTCTACGACGAGATCCCCGCCACGCTTGGCGACGGCGTCGACGTGCTGCGCGAGGGGGGCGACATCTCGATCTTCGCCTGCGGCCACCTGGTCTGGCGGGCACTCGAGGCGGCCGAGACGCTGGCCCGAGAGGACGGCGTCGAAGCCGAGGTGGTCAACGTGGCGATCGTCAAGCCACTGGCTTCGGAGGCGGTGATCGAGTCGCTGGCGAAGACCGGGGTGGGGGTGACCGCCGAGGAGCACCGCGTCGTCGGCGGCCTCGCCGACGCGATCCGCGAGGTGGCCGCCGAGCAACACCCGGTTCCGATCTTCGCCCTCGGCATGGGCGACCGCTTCGGCGAGTCGGGCACGGCGGAGGCCTGCATGGAGTACTTCGGCTTGACCGCCGCCGGCATCGCCGAGCAGGCACGCGAGGCATTGCTCAAGAAGCCGATCGTCTCCCATCCGCCGATTCACGGGGGCGGGTGGGGCTAGGCGTGGCACCCGCGATTACGAGCGTTCGCTAACTATCCGCTAAGGTTTCGCCAACTTCTGATGGGCGGGGTATTGCGCATCGAGCGAGGCGCAGGAGTCACCCTGTATTCGCAGAAGGGATTCCGGCATGGCCAGAGCGAAAAAGCGAAAGCAGGGCGGCGAGGAGCCGCAACGGCCGCGCCGCGGCGGCAGGCCGATCATCGAGCTACGCGAGACGACCAAGGTCTACTCCGGCGGGCACATGGCGCTGGACCGGGTCTCACTCGCCGTCAACCGCGGCGAGTTCGCCTTCCTGGTCGGCCCGACCGGTTGCGGCAAGTCGACTCTGATCAAGCTGTTGATCCGCGAGTTGGCTCCTACCGAGGGCAGCGTGAGCATCGCCGGTCGCGACATCGGCGCCCTGCCGGAAAAGAAGATCCCGCAGCTGCGCCGCAACATCGGCACGGTCTTCCAGGACTTCAAGCTCCTTCCCGACCGCACCGTCTACGACAACGTGGCTTATGCGCTGCAGGTGATCGGCGCCAGCCGCGCGGCGATTCGCAGGCAGGTGCCGGAAACCCTGCGCCTGGTGGGTCTGGCGACCAAACTTCACAACTACCCCGACCAGCTTTCCGGCGGCGAGCAGCAGCGCGTCTCGATCGCCCGCGCCTTCGTCAATCACCCGCCGCTGCTGCTTGCCGATGAGCCGAGCGGAAACCTCGATCCGGTTACCTCGATCGGGGTCATGCAGCTGCTCTACAGAATCAACAAGACCGGCACCACCGTGGTGGTCGTCACCCACGATCGCGAGATGGTCGACAACATGCGGCGCCGCGTAATCGAGCTCTACGAGGGGCGCGTCGTCCGCGACGAGGTCAGCGGCGGCTACACCGAGGAATCGACGACCGAGTTCGGCGTTCGCGTGCGGGCTGAGATGGGGGTCGGCCCAGAGGGCCAGACCAACGGCCACGACGCTCACGACTCCCTCTTCTGATCCATGTCCAAGCTGATCTTCTTCATCCAGGAAGCCCTACGCGCGCTGCGTCGCAACGCGGCGCCGAGCATGGCGGCGATCGTCACCACGGTCGTCACCGTGATCCTGCTCGGGGTCCTGATTCCGATCTTCCAGACCACGCAGGCGAAAAGCGAGCAGGTGCGCAGTCAGCTGGAGATTCGCTATCCGATCTACGACGACGCGACCAAAGGCGAGATAGCCGCGGCCCAGAGCGAGCTGGAGGCCGTCCCCAACGTCGACTCCGTGGAGCTGATCACGAAGGCCGAGGCGCTCGAGGAGTTGAAGAAGGACCTCGAGGACAAGACCATCCTTCAGCAACTCAACTCGAACCCGCTACCCGCCAACTTCGCGGTAAAGGCCGACGACGCCGCCAATCTCGATTCGATCCGCACCGCCGTCATGCCGCCGGGACCGGGCGGCAAGCCGCAGCCGATCTCCCCGATCATCTCCGGCGTCTTCGACCGCCAGCAGGAGTCTCAACAGATCGAGCAGGTGACGAGCGCGCTGAAGATCGTGCTGACCGTGATCACGGCGCTGTTGATCGTCGCCTCGCTGATGCTGGTCGGCAACACGATCCGCCTCTCGATCTACACCCGCCGCCGCGAGGTCGAGGTGATGCGGCTGGTCGGCGCGACCCGATGGTTCATCCGTTGGCCGTTCATGATCGAAGGGGTCGTGGTCGGCTTCGCGGGCGGCCTTGTGGCCATACTGGTCCTGTGGCTGGGCAAGATCACGATCGTCGACCCGCTGAGCGACACCTTCTCCTTCCTCGCGGCGCAGAACACCAGCACCCTGTCGTTCCCGGCGCTGGTCGCGATCCTCTTCTGCGCTGCGGTCACGGTCTCCGCCGTCGGCTCCGGCGTCACGCTGCGGCGCTTCCTGAAGATCTGAGGATTTCGCCTTGAAGGCCGGCAAGGTCGCGGCCGCGGCGGTCGCCGTGGCCATCGTCCTCTGCGCCGGCGTATGGCTCGGCGGGCGCCCGGGCAACCTGCCGAGCTTCGTCCGCGACAGCCTCGTCGACGACTCCGCCGGGTTGACCGCGGAGGCAACGGATCTGATCGAAGACAACTACTTTCGTTCGGTCGATGGCGAAGAGCTGACCGATTCCTCGCTGGAGGGCATGGTGCGCGGCCTGCGCCGCCGCTACCGCGATCGCTTCTCCGAGTACTTCTCCTCGGAGAGCCTGGCCCGCTTCAACGAGGCGATCAGCGGGCGCTTCTCGGGGATCGGTCTCGGCGTCACCAAGGTGAGGCGCGGCCTGCGCGCCGACCGCGTCTTCCCGGACTCGCCCGCCCATCGCGCCGGGGTCGAGGTTGGAGACGTCATCGTGTCGGTGGAGGGTCGCTCGATCGCAGGCCAAAGCAGCGAGGTCGCCACGACGAAGATCAAGGGTCCCGAAGGGACCGAGGTGTCGATCGGCGTGCTGCGGCCGTCCAGCGGAGACGTCCGGCAGCTTCGCCTCACGCGGGCCGAGGTCGAGCTGCCGATCGTGACCAGCGAGGTCAGTTCGGTGAACGGCCGCAAGCTTGGCTACGTCCGCCTGGCGACCTTCAGCGAGGGCGCTCACGGTGTGCTGCGCGGCGCCGTGCAGAAGGTCGAGCGAGGGGGGGCCGAGGGGATCGTCCTGGACTTGCGGGCCAACGGCGGCGGCCTTCTCCAGGAGGCGGTGCTGACCGCGAGCGTCTTCCTGCCCAAGGGCGAAGCGGTCGTCTCGACGAGCTCGCGAACCCGGGGCCGTACCGCCTACAGGACGGTTGGCGGCAACCTGCCCCCGCGCCCAGTCGTAGTCCTGATCGACCGCAACACCGCCTCGGCGGCGGAGATCCTCGCCGCCGCGCTTGCCGACGGCATGGGGGCGAAGGTCGTCGGCACCCGCTCCTTCGGGAAGGGCGTCTTCCAGCAGGAGATCCTGCTCTCCAACGGTGGGGCGCTGAAGCTGACGATAGGCGAGTACTTCACTCCCGACGGCACCAATCTCGCCGGCAGGGGCATCCATCCCGACGTGCAAGCGCGGGACGTGCCCGGGACGCCGGCCGACGAAGCGCTTCGACGCGCCTTGCAGGTACTCGCGGCGCAGGGACAATGAGCCGCTCTCAGCGACGAGGTCGCGATTCGCCCAAGCGGGCGCGCGAGGCGGTCGAGCTCCTTTTGACCGAGCGGCTGGGGCGACGAGGCTTTCCCGTGGCCTTGGAGACAGAGGCGCGAGAGGCGGCAAGCAAGGCCGAGGCCCGCTCGCCCGCCCGTCGCGACATCACCGACCTGCCGACCTTCACCGTCGACCCTGCCACCGCCCGCGACTTTGACGATGCGGTCTCCGCGCGGCGAGAGGGCGACGGCATTCGTCTCTGGATCCATATCGCCGACGTCGCCGCTCACGTGCCGCCTGGCTCTCCGCTTGACCTCGAGGCGCGCCGTCGCGCCAACAGCACCTACGTGCCGGGGGCGGTCGAGCCGATGCTCCCGCACGCGCTCAGCAGCGAGGCCTGCAGCCTGGCGCCAGGGGTGGAGCGGCTCGCCGTCACCGCCGAGATCGAGCTGGGGCCGGGAGGCAAGCCGCGTGGCGCGAGCTTCTATCGCAGCCGTATCCGCTCGGACGCCCGCCTGGACTACGACGAGCTGGACGCGATCTTCGCCGAACGAGCGCACGCCCCCGAGCATGTGGCGGAGCCGCTGTCCATCGCCCGGCAGGCCGCGGCGGCGCTGGGCGAGCATCGTGGGACCACGAGCCTCGACGTCGAATCCTTCGAGCCGGAGTTCCGGTTCGACGCCGAGGGCAACGTCACCGGGGCACGCGGCGTCCCGCAGACCGAGTCCCATCGTCTGATCGAGCGGCTGATGATCCTCACCAACGAGCAGGTCGCCCAGCTGTTGGAGCGCAAACGGGCGCCCGCGATCTACCGCGTTCACCCCAAGCCCGATCCGCCCCGGGTCGAGCGGCTGATCGCGCAGCTGCACGCGCTGGGTGTCCCGACCCCGCCACTGCGCGAGCGCATCTCCGCCGCCGAGGCGGGCGAGCTTGCCGCCGAGGCGAGCCGGCTGGCGACCCGGGAGGCGGCACGGCGCGGACACGGCCGCGACGCGTATACATCGCTCGTGCTCCGCTCCCTCAAACAAGCCCAATACAGCGAGCGCAACAGCGGCCACGCCGGGCTGGGCAGCTCCGCCTACTGCCATTTCACCTCGCCGATCCGCCGCTACCCGGACCTGGTCGTCCACCGGGCGTTGCTGGCGGCCCTGGGGGAAGGGGAAGACCCACCGAGGCTTGCCGAAGCCCGCGAGGTCGCCACACACAGCTCCGGGCAGGAGCGCGAGTCGGCGAAGATCGAACGCGACGCCGACGACGTCTCCGCCGCCTACCTGCTCCAGCGGGAGCTGCTGGAGCGCGGGCCGGCCACCGAGTTCGAGGGCGAGGTCTCCGGGGTGATCCGGGCGGGCGCCTTCGCCTCGTTCGGCGGCGAGCTGGGCGACGTCTACGAGGGCTTCCTGCCGGCTCGCCTGATGCCGGGCGAGTACTTCGCGCTGAACGAGACCGAGACCGCGCTGGTCGGCCGGCGCAGCGGGCGAGCCCTGCGGCTCGGCGACCCGATCTCCGTCCGAGTGGGAAAGGTGGACGCCCCCGCCGGCCGTGTGGACCTGGAGCCCGTCGATGGCTAAGAAGGCCAAGAAGCAGCGCAGGCCAGCCTCCGGAGACGTCGCCACCAACCGCCGCGCCCGTCACAAATTCGAGGCAGTCGAGAAAATGGAGGCAGGGATCGTGTTGTGCGGCTCCGAGGTGAAGTCGCTGCGCAACGGCAAGGCGCAGATGGCCGACGCCTACGCGGTCGTCGAGGACGGCGAAGTCTGGTTGCGCAACCTTCACATCCCGCCCTACGCCCCCGCCAGCAGGGAGAACCACGAGCCCGAGCGGACGCGCAAGCTGCTCCTGCATCGCGCCGAGATCGAACGGCTGGTCGGCAAGACGGCACAGAAAGGCTTGACCCTGATTCCCACCCGCATCTACTTCAAGGGGCCCCGCGCCAAGGTTGAGCTGGCTCTTGCCCGCGGTAGGGAGGGGCGCGACCGGCGTCGCGAGATCGCCGAGCGCGACGTGCGTCGCGAGGTCGAACGGGAGTTCAAGGGGCGAATGCGATGAGGGCGGGGTGGCGGAGTCGAGTCCGCCGGCAGAGGCAAGGACGCTGTCAGGGCTTGCATGAGGAGCCTCACGTGAAAGGATCCGGAGAATGCGCTTCCGCCTGGTGCAGCTTTTTTGCGCGATGGGGCTTGCCTCGCTGGCCCTGGTCGCCCCTGCTCAGGCGCAGGCCGAGTCCTTCCCGAGTGAGGCCGGCGACTACGTCGGCGACCACATCGAGTACTTCGTGGCCGGCTTGGTCGCCGCGATCCTTCTGCTGCTGATCGCCATCAGCATCACGCGGCGGCGCGCCAAGAAGAAGGGGGCCGCCGCCCCCGCAGCGACTCCGCCGCCCGCCTCGCCTGCCACCCAGACCGCCGAGATTCCTCTTGCGGCACCCCCTGCCGGCGCTTCGCACGCCCCTCCCGCTGCGCCCCTCGCCCCCTCGCCCCCCCTCGCCATGCCCGGTGCCGCTCCGCTGAGCGCCAAGGAGAGGCGCAAGCAGGCGCGCGAGCAGCAGCGTGCCGCTCGGATGGAGCATCGCAAACGTCGGCAGGAAGAGATAAGGCGTCGTGGGGAGGAACGGGCGGGGAAGCGAGCCGAGCGCCATCACAGACCCGCCGGTGGCAAGCGTATGTCCAGGCGGGCGCGCAAGGACGCGGCCAGGGCCGAGCAGCAACTGGCCGTCGCCCAGGCGGCCCAGAGCCAGTTCCCCCAGCAGCAGGGGACGCAGCCCACACCGCCGTCCCCGCCAGTCATGCCCTCACCGGTCGAGCCGATCCCCCCCGTCGCCTCGCCGCAGGTCGCCGGCACGATGCCTTCGCCTTCGGAAGCCTACGACCCGGTCGCCGCAGAGCAGAGGGTTCGCGCCAAGATCGAGGAAATCCAACAGGAGGAGCAACGCCTTCGCGCGGAAGCCGACCGACACATTCAGGAAGCGGAGCGGTTGCAGCGCGAGGCGGTGCAACGTGCCGCCGCGGCTCAGGTAACCCAGAGCATGGAGGCGGTGCAGCCCGTCCAATCGGATCCGGCGGCGCCGATCCAGGCGCAGCCGCAGGAGACCACCTTCGCCGCCCAGCCCGCGGCGCCCGATCTGCGCACCGCCGAGCAGCGACTCCAGCAGGACCGCGAGGCACAGGAGCGCGCGATGGAAGAGGCCCAGGAGCGCCTGCGCCGGATCGAGGAGCGCACCGAGGAGGCCGAGCGCCGCGCCGCCGAGGCGGAGCGCATCGCTCAGCTGAAATCTCAGGAGTCCGAGCGGGAGGATCGCCTGCGCGAGATCCAGGAAAGCGTCGCCCGGGCGGAGGAGCGCGCACGCGAGGCCGAGCGCCGCGCCGCCGAGGCGGAGCAGGCTGTCGTCCGCTCGGTGCAAGGGGGCGGGGCGCCGGTCGCGCAGCCGCAGCCGCCTGCGCCGGAGCCAACTCCCCAGCCGCCCAGTCCCAGCCCTCCTTCGCAGCCGCCCGCCCCGCAGCCGCCCCAGCCATCGCCGCCAATTCCCCAGCCCGAGCCCCCGGTTCCGCCGCCGACGCCAATTCCCCAGCCCGAGCCCCCGGTTCCGCCATCGCCGCCAATTCCCCAGCCCGAGCCGCCGGTTCCGCCGCCGACGCCAATTCCCCAGCCCGAGCCGCCGCCTCCTCCCCCGGCTGCCGCGCGGTCCGGAGGCACGATCGAGCTCAACACCGTCACCTTCGAGCAGCTCCGCGCCGAGGGCCTCTCGGTCACCCAGGCCACTCGTCTACTGGCTCATCGCGAGCGGCTAGGCCGTTTCGGCTCCCTTGACGACCTCGATCAGGTCACCGGCTTCCCGCAGGATCTGCTCGACAGCGTGAAGCGTCGCTCGACGGTCTAGCCCTTCAGAGGCCCTAGGCTGCACAGACTCCAAGATGTGCCGACACCCACGGCTCATCTGGCCTCCATCTTGCGGGCACCGTAGACGATGTCCGCCGGGATCTGGCCGTCGGTGAG
>CAZHZI010000030.1:0-20223 GCA_964536955.1 uncultured Conexibacteraceae bacterium | reverse complement strand
GGCTGAGGTTTCCTCGACGGGGGTGGGAATCCTCCCTATGGGGCTAGGCCCTTAGTAGCGCGGCACGACCAGGAGATCGTCCGTCCAGACGCCGCCCGCATGCGTACGAATGTACGGTGGGTCAGCGGCGACCACGCCCACACGAAGGTCTCCAGCATGGTCGCGCACGCGCAGGTCGCCCCCGCTGTTGATCCATTCGACGATCCCCTCTCGCGTGGCCTGCCCTGTTTCGAGCGTCCGAGGGTTCTGCCACTGCACGAGCTCGATCTGCTCGTGGCCCGACCCCTCTGGCATGTGGACCGCGGTGATGTAGATCGGAGAGATAGGAGTGCGATTGCCACGCCGACGCAAGAGCGCCCACGCCGCGAGGCCAAGCAGCAGAGCTGCAAGGGCGGCGAGCAGGAGCAACAGGATGCTTGACGAGTCGCCTGCCGGGGGACCCTGCGGGTCTGAGCCAAAGACCTGCTCGATCTGCTCGTCAGAGATCGTGAACCAGGTCGTCAGGCGGGCTATGTGCCCCTGTCCGTAGCGGACCGCGACCGCGGCACGGTATCGGCCGTCCGGCAGCGCCTCGCCGGGAACCACGAACGGATAGGCGACACCGGTCCGCGGCACGAAAGTGTCGACGTTGAACGTTCCGCGCTTGAGCCGCTTGCCGCTCTCGTCGCTGACGGCCAAAGAGCCCGTCCCCTTGAGCAGCCGGTTGCCCTTGTTCCGCATGCCGATGAGGAGGGTTTGGAAGCCTTCCGCCGGTCCGGCCTCGACGCTCGTCAGCTGAAGTTTTTCGTCCCGCCTGCCCGGGAGGTTGACCTGCACCGCCACGATCGACAGGTTGCGAACGTCGATCCGGAACGATCCCGGCCCGATTCTGCGGCGACTTGCCGTCTTGACCGTCGCGTTCTCGGCGACGATCCCGCCGAGGTGGTGTCCGGGCCGGGCTCCGGCCGGGACTCGCACCCGGAAGGGGACGACCCGGCTTTGGCCAGGCGCCAGCGCGAGCTGATGGATCGGCAGAGTGAGCCACGCTCCGACGTCGTCGCGCGGATCCTGGCGCGAGCGGTACACGGCGCCGGTCGTCTCGCCGGTCAAGGCGTCGACGCCATACAGCCGCACTGGTCCGGCCTTGTCTCCCTCGTTGACCACCCTGACGGCGCCTCCGACTGTGGCGCCAGGCTGGGAGTCGAAGACGAAGTAGGTGACGTCGGGCGCCACGTCGAGTGCCCGCAGCGTGAAGATCGGGGGGCGCGCCCAAGCGTCGGGGACCGCCGGTCCTGCAGCTACCAGGGCGAGAAAGAAAAACAGGAGGAGCGCCCGGCGCCAGCCGGGCGCTCCTCCCAATGACTTGTCATAGATCACTTCGGCAGCTTGCGGGCTCTACGGACCGCTGACGCTGGCGAGGGTGACCGTGCTGGTGTAGGTCCCGGCGTAGGTGTTAGCGGGGACGCTCACTCCAACAGTCGGAGTAAGCGTGAACTTACCCATCCCCGTGTCGGCCGCGGCGTTGAAGAACTTCACGGCCGCCGGCGCGACGGCTGCCGCCGGCACGGTCAATGGATACGTGATCGCGTTCGTCGGGTTGGTGCAGGTACCTTCCGCACAGGCGGAGGTCACGCCGGTCATCGACGAAGCAGTCGTCGCCAGCGTGCGCGGAGTTGCCCCGCCGGTGGTGAACTCGGTAGAGGTGATCGTCGTGTTCCACCCCGCCCCGCTGCCGGTCGAGTCCTCGACCGTCATCGGAAGCGTGTAGGTCGGCGTCTGGTTGGTTCCGTTCAGGGTCGCCGAGAACGTCGGGGTCGCCGTCGTCGTCAGTGACAGAGATCCGGCGGTTATCGTTCCCGTCGATTCCGCAGTCGCGGCAAGTGCCGACGCCGGGAAGGCGAAGGCCGCTGCAGCAACCAGGGTTGCGCCGAGGCGCAATGAGATTCGATGCATAAACATTCCTTTCGGCAGCCAGGCTGTCTCAGGCAAACTGAGCTGAGGCCCCTAGCTTGCGAGCCCGCCTCGCGACGGGGTGTTCGTGATACGCGCTCCATTGCACGTAACGAACTTCCGTCGGCAATATCCCATTGAGCTTGAGTGATTGCCCTCGGACTGGACGCTCATTGGACGTTCGTTGTAACCGGCGTGGGCGCTTCGCGGCGTATGTGGCCCCACTTCGTTACGAGATCCTGTACCGCCCTGGCCCCATGCCGACGAAGCTGGGCCTATAGGCGATGCAGTCGAGGAGATCGGCCGGCGGGACCGAGAGCGCACCCCCGAGCTGATGATGATGTCGAGGTGGGGGACCACGGACCCATCCTCGTATTTGCTGAGCATGTTCGGATGGACCGATGCGCGAATCGCCACTTCCTGCTGAGTTAGCCCCGCACGCTTGCGATGGCGCTTCAGGTTCTCGGCAAGATGAGCCTGGAAGGTCATGCGGCTTGCGGCCCGGCGCCGACCGGGATGGCGTCCTCCGCCGGTTCGTCGTCTTCGGCGGCGCCCTGCTCCGGCTGCCCGGCCAGATCGAAACCTCCCTTCACGATCTCCACGTATCCCGGCGTCCACTCAAGGCCAGCGAGGAGATCGCCAGCCGGGCTGAGAGGCTGCCCGCGAGCCTCATGACCGTGTCGATGCGGGGCGTGCGCTGGCCGCACTCCAACAAGCTGACCTCGGTGCGATGAAGCTGGGCGCGATAGCCCAGCTCTTCCTGGGATATGCCGGCCCGCTTGCGGCAGCGGCGCAGGTTCCTGGCGAAGCGGGCGGCAACCTCGGGCGAGCCCTTCACAGGATCAGCTCCCCTGGAATCGAGGGCGGCCCCGACTTGACGAGGGTGGCGACGATTACGCCGCGCCGGCTCGTGTGCCCGTTCTCGATCATCCAGCGGTCGCTGAGCTGTCCCGCCGCGAGAACCGTGACCCCGCCCTGCAACTCTTCGATGTCCCGCCTCGCGCGATCGCCCGGTACTTCGACCAGGCAGCTCGCCCAGGTCCACAGCGCCTGCCGGTGATCCGGGTCGGCTACCGGAAACTCGACCCGCAGGAGGGTGACGGGATCGCCGGTTGGGCTCCTGGCCGGCTGCGGGTCCGCGGTCAACGTCCCGGTCAGCACGGAGTGGTTGATCTCGCGAGCACACTGGCTTACAAGAAAGCGCTCGCGCTGCTTGAGTTCAGAGAGCCGCGGGAACTGTGCCTCGGATATACAGCCAAGGGAACGAGCGGGTCCGGTAGCGGCGGAAAGCTCGGGAGGCTGATGGCGCAAGCGATCGTCGCGGCGATCAACCGTGGACTGGATCACCCTTAGTAGCGGGGGCCCGATTCGTCCCTCGCGACCACCCGCGGATTGTTGAGCGCTTTGTGCCGCAGTAGCTTGCTGGCCTATGGCCCATCACAAGCGCAGACGCCCGAAGCATCGCCGTAGCGGCTGCCTCCTCTGCAAGCCGCAGAAGCTGACTTCGAACGCGAAGGCAGCGAGGCGCAATTACAAGCGCGCTTCGCTAGAGCACGAAGCCGCCGCCTGGCGTAACTCGCATGCAGCGCCGCTATAGCCCACCGCGCTGTTCCTTTGGCCGATATATCGCCATAACGCACAGCGCTGCAGTTGGCGCGAGGGGCTCCCGCACTGTTCCCTTTCGCTAATAAAAGAGGGAGGGGAACCGCAGAGCGACTCGGCTCATCCCAGTTCGATTACGCCCAATAGGAGCAGAAGGATCGCCGTGACGACGGCCGAGACGAGCAGCGAACCGCCACAGCCGAGCCTGTTGGAGAAAAAGATGAACATCGCTTGCGTCACCGGCGAGGCGCCTATGAACGGGATACCGCCCCGCCCTCCCCGCCGGCTTACCGGGCCAGTCTCTAGGAGTCGCCGTCCGGATCCTTGGTGTAGGGCTCGCTTGAACCCGCCTTGGCCAGTCCGCGACTGATGATGTACGCGGCAGCGACGATGCTGACGTAGAGCCACGCGTTGCGAGCGATGAACTCATCGGTGCCACCCGTGTCCCCGCCCTTGATCGCAGCGGCGCTGACCAGAATGGCGACGATGACTCCGACCATTGCCCAGAACTCAGTCGTCTTGAACGCCTGCTTGGTCTCGGTCTTGAAACGACTAACGCGATCAAGGGGCCGCGTCCGGGATTCCCTGCCCATGCGGGGTGCTGATTCAGCTTCCATTTGCTTCTCCTTCGGAAGTGCTCAGGGAAGGGGCGAATGCGCCCCATCTTCCACCGGGCGTTGATTAGACGAGGAAGTCATCCACTGGCCCCGAGCAAATGCTCAAGTCCTGTGAAATCCCTCCAGTGGCGAAGTACCCGCTGGTGCGACTTGTAACCGGTCGAGCGCTGGCGATCGCTCGCGGCTATGAGCACGACTGGGGGGTCCTTCCTGCGAGGAGTCGGTCATCGGAACGGCACTCGTGAGCGAGGTCGCTGGAACGGGCAGGGTGGCGAGGGGTACGCCCTAACTCCTGCCGGTCACCGATGAGACCCCGTGCCGGCCGCTTCGCCATTAGGACCGCGCCGACGACGACGAGGAGCGCCCCGAAGGCGAGGAAACCGAGGTCCCAGCCGAGGGGCGCGCCGAGGTCGTCACGGACGTGGTGCACCCCGAGCAGGTGGTGATCGACTAGTCCCTCGACCAAGTTGAAGCCGCCCCAGCCGATCAACAGACCGCCGACGTGCGCCCCCCACGGCGGCGCCAGCTCGCCGCGCTGCCAGGCTCTCATCGCGAGGATCGTCCCTGCCATCAAGGCGATCCAGGTGGCGACGTGGAAGAACCCGTCGGCAAGGGTGTTGTCCTCGAGCCCCAACACGGTCGAGGTCGGGCAGCAGCCCTCGGCGCTGAGCATGTGGTGCCACTGCAGGATCTGGTGGAGCACGATGCCGTCGATGAAGCCGCCGAAGCCAATGCCGAGGAGCAGCGAAGGCAGGAGCGGTGGTCGACCGCGGTCAGCCAAGCTAGGTCCTCCTCGTCGAGTCGAAGTGGAAGCCCTCGCCGGCGCTGCCGGCTGAGATCCGCGAGTGGAAGTAAGGAAGCCGGTAGGAGCGGCGGGCGGCGGCGACAGCTGCACGGCTGTCGGCGTCAAGGCTGAGGAAGTAGATGCCGGGCTTGGCGGGTTCGGCGAGACGCAATTAACGCTCGCCGGCTGTCGCGCGGTTGGTCTCGAGCTGAGCCTCGGTCAACCTCTTGGTCCGGCGACAGACCTGGCGATAAAAGCGCAACTGCTGGGTCCGGCCGAAGATCCTAAAACCGGTCCGGGTTAGGAACGGACCCCTTGTCGCAGGTCGTGAGATCGCCCTGAGGCGGAACTCGACATCCCCGGTGTCCAGCCACTTCCACAGTTCGTAATGCATCTCGCCTTGCTCGAAATGACCTTCCAAGGTCCGATAGCTCCAGCCGAACACCCTTGCCTGTCGTCCGCCCAGATTCCTCGTCTCTTCATAGACATCGCCAATCCTCACTCCGACCCTGAGGCGCAGGCCGGCGAACCTGATGCGGAGGAGGATGTCGCGCCCGGGGAGGGGCCGGGTGCTGTCATAAAAGGCCGTGACGACACCGGGGTCAGCCAGCTGATAGCTGTCCATGAGCTCGCGAGCGACCTCCCAGCTGCCTTCCTGGGTCGGAGGCCCCGAGCCCTCGTGGGGCAGCGGTTCAACCATGTCGTCGATGCGCCATCGGCGATCAACGCGGACGGCACCGTGGTCGGACGGGTCGAAGGTGATCTGCCGATTGGCGAGGGCGGCCAGCCGCCCGGCATCACGTCGGCTCTTCCGATTCGCGCGGCCGCCCGGCAGGGCACCCGAAGCGATCGTACGGGTGGTGATCACGACGCCTCCCTCCATCTTCCCCTCTGCGAGGCGGACGATCCTCTGCAAGACCGAGGACCACATGTGCAATTGCACCTCCTTGGAAATCCGCAGGCGACTGTAGAGAAGGTCGCTGAGGCGGCCTCCATTGCGGGCCCATGACTCGATCTCGAACCACAGGGACCTGTAGTCCGCGCTTACTCTGAATTCGATCTGACCCGCCTCCAAGTGCCCGGACAGGGTCGCCAGCCGAAACGACGTCGCGTCCGCGACGATGACCCGGACGGGGCCGTCCCATGGGCCCGGCATTCGGACGACGTAGCGATGGCCCGTGTCCAGCTGCCCCTTACGACCCTCGAGCTTCTGAAAGGTGGCGAACTCTGAAGGCGCCACACCGTCGAGGTTCTCCGACATACGCGCCATCAGCTGCTCGGGAGTTAGCGGAGAGCCGACGATCCGGGTCCGATAGATCCTGTGCACCAGAGGCCCGGCTCCATCCTCGAGGTGCTGGAGTTCGGCGAGATCGGCATCGTCAGGCAGATCCGGCGGTGCATCGATGGGCCACATGCCGGTCATTTCCCACCGGTGTATGGGAGTGGTGCTCCACAGATAGCGCCATGAGGCAATCGCGACTCCTATCGGCCACCGGGCGGCGGTCGACCACCGCCGTCGCATCGATTGGGAGCGTGCCACCCCTTGCTTCTACCCCTTCGACCACCCGGCACTCAGCGTCAGAGCCCGATCCGGCAAGATGAGGGCAATGCCCAGGCTGAACCTCGACAAGCGGCGACCGCGAAGCCAGCATCTCTATGCGCTTGCCATGGGCTGCATCGGGCTTTGCGTCATCCTCTGGATGCGCGCAAAGACGATAGGCGAGGATGAACGGGGCAATGCGGAGCGCCGGGCACTCTTCGTTGGACTGTGGCCGCCCATGTTCTGGCTGATCGGAGACGCGCTCCGGCGCGAGGAGAGGCGACGGGCTCGAACCAGCCGGCTCCGGCGGATCCTGCGATAGTCGGGGCGGGATTCGAACCCGCGAAGAGAGGCGACGGGCTCGAACCAGCCGGCTCCGGCGGATCCTGCGATAGTCGGGGCGGGATTCGAACCCGCGACCTTCGGGTTATGAGCCACCTCAAGCGTGGTGTGGTGGGGTCGATTTGGCTCTGCAATGCGGAGTTGGTTCGGTCAGATTGGGTGAGTTTTGCCCAAAATGGAACCACGAATAGAACCACGGGATGAGGGCCGAGGCAGGATCACCGGAGAAGATCGGGATTGCTTGCCGACGTGCGGAGGAGGTGTCAGCGCAGCGTGGGGCTTGGGCTGTGCGCGCCGGCGCCGCGACGCTTAAAGGCACGCTCGATCTGCTCGGCCTCGTGCCGGCTCGGCACGTAGTCGGCATAGATCCAGGGTGGTCTTGTAGTCGCGGTGGCCCATCCACTCCTGCAGGGTGCGCAGCGGGACTCCGGCCGAGGCGCAGTGGGTGCCGAAGGTGTGGCGCAGGTCGTGGAAGCGGGTCAGCGCTCTGCGCTCGACCTCTCCCTCCTCCCCTCTCACTTCCTCGAACTTGCCCACCCCCGCCCGGGCCAGCACTTGCTTGAAGCGCTGGCGGATCTTTGAGGCGTCGAAGGATTGCCGGTGAGCGGGTGGGCGAAGACGAGGTCCTCGTCGCCCTGGTACTCGGAGGATCTGAAATGGCGCTCCAACTCGGCGGCGAGGCGGTCGGCAAGCGGCACCGAGCGCGAGGAGCACCGCGACTTCGGCGTGCCGAAGCTCTGGCGGGTGTAGTTGCGGCGCCCCTGACGCGGCCGGCGCCCCAGTCGACGTCCTGCCAGCGCAGCGCCACCAACTCGCCCTGGCGCAGGCCGGTCATCGCCGCGGTCAAATAGAGCGCTCGGTCGAGCCGAGGTAGTTGTCGGGGACAGCGCGCAAGAGCGCCTCGACCTCCCTCCAACTCCAGGTAGCGGATGTCGGCGTCGACCTCGGGGGCGCGCGGGCGGTCGACGCCGAGGAGCGGGTTCGCCGCCAGCCAGCCGCGCTTGACGGCGAAAGCGAAGAGGCCGTGGAGGAAGGCGAGCTGGTTGGTGATCGACTTGGTCGCCAGCCCGGCCCGCTTTTTGGCGGCGATGTAGCGGCGCAGGTCCTCGGCGCCGATCCTCTCTAGCGGGCGCTCGGCGAAGAAGGGCACGGCGTGGGCGCGGAGGATTGAGCGGTAGTCGCCGAGGGTCGAGGGCTTGCGCTCCAAGACGTGCTCGAGGTGCTCCAAGTAGAGCTTGCCGGCGGCGGTGATCGCCAGCCCGCTGCGCACCACCGCCTTCTCGCTCTCGATCCGGTGGCGCAGTTCGCGCTCGGCCTGAGCGCGGGTGAGGCCCCGGCGGGAGCCGCGGGGGCGCTTGGGGCCGATCTTGCGCTTGACCCGCCGCCCGCCCGCGTACCAGGTGCCGTACCAGCTCTCGCCGCCGCCGCTGTCGCGGCGCACGAAGAGGGAACCCGAGCCGTAGGAACGGCGCGGACCCTCGGTCTGCTCAATCGATTCGGTCACTCTCTCTGGTCCTTCTTCTCCTTAAGCGATCGGGCGCACCGATCTCTCCCCCCTCAAGGCACACGGGCGAGCAGCGGCCCGCCCGCCTGCGGCTCGCCCTCCAGCTCCTCGATCCAGCGCGAGATCGCCTCGGCGCGGTAGCGCCGGTAGCGGCCAAGGGTCACGGTCGGGATCGAGCCCTTGCGAGACTGCTCGTAGACCCAGGACTTGGGAACTCCGAGCAGCTCGGCGACTTCAGCGGCGGTGAGGAGAGGTTTGCTCATGCCAGCAAGACGGGGCGGCCCCGCGATTCGTCCCACTGGGCTGTGCTTGGTTTCGGCATCCTCGCTCCTCTCGCCGGCTTCGACACCCAGCCGAAGTTGGCGCCGGACGGCGGGCACGGAACCCGAGCCGAAGGCGAGGGGTGTCAGCAGCCCCGGCGCCAGACGGGGCTTGCAGGGATCGACGCCGGTGCCAGGCTAAGAGCCGGTCCGTCGGCGACCGGCTCTGGGGGTGGCGGAGGCAGAGGGAGGAATGTGTGTTGAATAGTCAACGTTCTTTGACTTTTTGGTACGGCCGTGTGCGCTATTCGGCATAGGGTCGCGATCAATCGGTCTGCTGCCCTGGGAGGAGCCCTCTTGAACAAGCGTGTTGCGCCCCTGCTCGTCGGGATTTCGAAGGCGAGAAGCCGGTTGCTGCTGGCGACCTGGAACGTCGCCAACCTCGGCGTGCAGGAGCGGCGCGAGGCCTTCGACCAAGGCCTGCTGAAGAAGGCCGATGCCGGCGAGCGCTGGCGGGCGGGACAGCGCCCGCAGAGAAAGCTACGGCGCTGGTTCTTCAACGGAGCCCGACCCGAGCCGGTCCCCTCCTACGTCGGCACGGTAGAGGGTCCCTTCAAAGACAGGCTGGGGATCTGCTGCTCGGGCGGCGGCATCCGCTCGGCGGCCTTCAGCCTCGGCGCCCTGCAGACGCTGCAGGAGGAGAATGAGTTGCGGCGCGCCTCTTACCTCGCCGCGGTCTCGGGAGGCTCCTACATTGCCGCTGCGTTCTCGATGGTGGCAACAGCCTGGGTAGACCGGAGAGACGGAACGCCGCCATGGGAGTCCGACGACTCCGATCCGGAGATGCTGAAACGGATGCCGCCGTTCGCCCCCGGCTCCCCGGAGGAGCAGTACCTGCGCAACCGCTGCTCCTACATCGCCCCCACCTTCACCGACAAGGTCTACATCGCCTTCCGCATCCTGCTCGGCATGCTGATCAACCTGCTCTTCATCTCCCTCTTCCTGGTCGGCGTCGCGTGGCTCTTCACCGGGCTCTTCCTCGCCCCGCAGCTCCCGGAGCTGGTCGGGGATTGCAGCGCTGGGCAGAAGGATTGCGCAGCGAGCATCCCCGCCTGGTTCTGGCGCGCCCCGGTGGCGATGGCCGCGATCGCAATCGCTATCGGCTGGTTCGGGATGCTGGTCAAGATCGGATCGGACAGCAGGAACCGGGCGGTACAGATCTGGGCGGCGCGCCTGCTGATCGGCAGCGCGCTCGTCGCGGTTGCCCTGGTCCTCTTGCCGACCCTGGTCGACGTCCTCCTCAGGCCCGGCGACGAACCGGGGGACGACACCACCCTCGACATCCCAACCACCCTGGTCAGCTTCGGCAGCCTCTTCGCCGGGCTGGTCGCCGGCGTCGTCGCGCAGCTCTGGCGGCTGCTGCGCACGAAAGAGGGCAGGGAGGGCGCGGCCAAAGCGGTCAAGGCCGCCAGCAAGGCGGAAAGCGGGGCGCTGAAAGCGATCGCCTACCTCGCCGGGGGACTGCTCGGCCCGCTGATTCTCTTCGCCGGCGTCGTCGTCGCCGTCTCGGTGGGGCTGGAGCGGTCCTCGCACGGCTTTGACAATCCGGAGGCAATCGGCGCCGGCCTCGCTGCCCTGGGCCTGTTCGCGGGCATCTACAGATGCACCGACCTCACCACCTGGTCCCTGCACCCCTACTACAAGCGCCGCCTCGCGACGGCGTTCGCGCTGAAGCGAGCGAACCCGAATGACCTGACCGACGACGAGCTGAACCGTGTCGAGGCCCTCCCTTCGCCGGCGGCGGACAGCGTCGGCATTGCCGTCGAGCGCGACTTCAAAAAAAACGTCTCCCTCTCCCAGACGGCGCTGATTGACGCCAAGAAGATCGACGAGAACGGCCATGAGGTGATCGAGCGAACCAAGTGGCCGACGCTGCTCGTCTGCGCCGCCGCCAATGTCTCCGACCTGGGCGCGACGCCGCCCGGCCGGCGAGTCTCCAGCTTCACCTTCAGCCCCTACACGGTCGGCGGGCCGCTGACCGGCGCCATCGAGACAAAGAAGCTCGAAGCGGCGTTCAAAGGGAGCGCCGAGGACAGCAAAGCGGCGAAAGCCTCGGAGCGGCGGGGGCGCGACCTGACGCTGATCTCGGCGGTGGCGATGTCGGGGGCGGCCATCTCGCCCTCGATGGGAAAGATGACGCCGCAGCCGCTGACCCTGCTGATGGCGCTGGCAAACCTCCGCCTCGGCGTCTGGGTGCCGAATCCGCGCTGGGTCGAGGGCACGGATCCGCGCGCGGACGGGATCTCCGAAGCTGAGAGAAAGCGCCGGAGAAGGGACCGCAAAAGGCACACGCGCCCGCGCCCCAGCTATCTCTTTCGTGAGTTCTTCGGCCGCAACCGGATCGACGCTCGCTACCTCTACGTCACCGACGGCGGCCACTACGAGAACCTCGGCCTGGTCGAGCTGCTGCGCCGGGGCTGCACCCAGGTCTACTGCTTCGACGCCAGCGGAGTCGGCGAGGGGCGGGCGGAGTTCGGCGCGCTCGGCGAGGCGATCGCGCTGGCGCGCAGCGAGCTCGACGTCGAGATCACGTTCGGCAATGACGAGGACCCCGCCGACCTGCAGCCAAGAGGCGCGGCCGGCGAGCCGAGATTCTCCACAGACCAGGTGGTGAAGGGCAAGATCAGATACCCGGATCAGGACAGAACCAAAGGCACCAGAACGGAGGGCACGCTGATCTACGTACGCAACGTGATGACCAGAGAGGCACCGTGGGACGCGCAGGCCTACCAGCGGACCGACCCGCGCTTCCCCAACAACCCCACCATCGACCAGCTCTACACCGACCAGAAGTTCGAGTCCTACCGCGCGCTCGGCCTACTCGCGGCGCGTGAGGCGTGCGAGCGGATGGGCGCGAGCGGAGCCGAAGACGTCGTCGCGGGCTACGACTGAGCGGCCGCTTCGGCGAGGGAAGCCGGGAGCTCCTGCGGCTCGGCCGCGATTCGCTCGGCTTCGGCGCTGCCGATGTAGGGGGTGAGAGCGAAGGTGACGAGTTGGGGCTCGAGGCCGTCGAGCGGTTGGCCCGCAAGCAGGCGGCCGGAGGTTTTCGAGGTGATCGCTCTGATCACAGCCTCCTCGGTGAGCTCGGACTCCCGGCTCCGTGCCGCCGCCGTGCTGGCGGCCGCAGCGCAACAGGGCCGCGAGGTGCGCGTTTGAGTCGAGCACCCACCGGGCGACCTCCAGGTCGGCGGCGAGGGCGTCGAGGAAGAGCAGGCGGGCCCGCTCGGGGTCCTCGCCGACGAAGGCGAGCGAGTCGGCGATCGCCGCCTTCACCTTCAGCGGCCACTCGCGCTGGCTGGCGCAGGCGCGAAAGATACCGGCGGTGAGCCGCTCGAACGTAACCTCGTGGACGGCGATCACGCAGTCGCGCTTGTTCTCGAAGTAGGCGTAGAAGGTGGCCCGTGGAGGCCCAATGCGGCGTGGACGCGATACTCCGAAGCGCTTTCCGACTGGACGTGCATGGGCGATCCATCGCACGCTCCGCGTGCCACAAATGGGATCTCTGCGCGTCCCAGGCGGGAGGGTCACAAGGCTGCTGAGGTCAGCTTCACCTGCAGCGTTTGGCGCAGGAAATAAAACCCTATTGGGAACCACGGGCGTAGCCCGAAGCGGGATTAGATAGACGAAAACCCTCCATTTGGAGGGCTTTCGTGAATAGCGGGGGCGGGATTCGAACCCGCGACCTTCGGGTTATGAGCCCGACGAGCTACCTGACTGCTCCACCCCGCGACGCATTCCAGAGCGGTTTTGGGTCTTCTCGGATTCCCTAAGTTCTGCTCAGAATAGAACCACGAATAGAACCACGGCGGGAACATGGGATCGGGGGAAGAAGTTCAATCGAAGGTCGCGCTGACGTCGGCGGCAGCAGGCCAACCAAGGGTTTGACCGGCGATGTAGAGGCTGAAGGCGAGAAGAATCGCGCCGAGTCCGAAGGGGCCGTGCATCTCCGGGTCGCGCTCCTCCAGTTGGACGCGCAGGGCGCCACCGGGAAGATCGACAGTGACGAAGTTGAGGCCCATCAAGGTCGGGTGGGCAATCGCGCTGTGGTGGCGATAGGCGATTGCGTAGAGGCCCCGATAGGAGTGGGTCTCACTGGAGTCCTTCAGAGCCGGCACCTTGCCGACCCAATGCGCGTCGGCTACCTCGGCGCGCTGGAGCAGGTCGGGCATCTGCTTCGGCAGACGGCCTCTCTGACCCTCGTATTTGGCGCGGTTCTCAGAGTCGAGAAGCGGCACCCCGACCTTGCGGGCGTCATCGTCGGCATCGAGCCGAGCGACGGCGTCGGACTTCAGGAAACGCCGATGGCGATCGGCGCCGGGATCGGCAGCGAACCAGGCGAAGGTGACGGCGTGCTCATAGAGGGTGCGGAGAAGAACGAAGGCATCGGCCTGGCGATCGAGGGGACGAAGGGTCAGCAGAGCCTCCAATGAGCCAACCTGGCGGGCGAGCAGCCCAGGCCCGACCAGCTGCCAGGCATCGGCCGGACCCGCGACTCGGACCTCGCTCGGTAGGTGCGGGCGAACAAGCCCGATCAGCTTGCGGCTGCGCTCTTCGGCGAGTTGATCGCGCTCGCGATAGTCGGTCACCCCAAAGACGGTAGAGCGATCGCGGCAGCTGGGGAGCGGGATACGGCGGCTGAGCCGTTTTGCGACAGTTGCCGGAAATGTGCAGATATGTCCAAAATGTCCATATACGTCCGGCTTGGCCTATACTTTGCGCCGCAGATCCCGATTGTGCCGGAGAGGAAACGATGGCTACCACCGCGGCTAGACCCCAACTGCTCAAAGTGAGTGAGGCGGCAGCCCTGCTGAAAATCAGCGAACGGACCGTCCGCCGCTGGATCGAAGCCGAGTCGATCCCCTACCTGAAGCTGCCGAGCGGCTCCTATCGGATTCCCCAGGGCGCACTGCTGGCGTCGCTTCGTGGCAACTACGACCTGGGCGCCGAGCTGCGGGAGCTGGACGAGCGAAACGCAGAGCTGAGCGAGGAGCAGGTTCTCGCGGCGCTTGGCGAGGATTAGCGCCGCAAGCTAGGCACGGCGACATAGGCTGGCGAGCGTCCATGCCTAACGTCGTCATCGACACCAGTATCTCGCTGCCCGCGACCCTGAGCCCGACCGGGGTGAGACGCCGATTCTGGGTGGTGCTTGCGCTCGGCGCACTCAGCTACGAGGTGGAGCACGGCCGCCTGGAACTCGACACACTGACGGCGCAGGCCGAGCAGGAAGGCGGGAGCGTCGGCGGCATCGACAACGCCCTCGCCCGCTTGGAGCGGGCAAACGATCGCCGCGCGGCATTGCTGGAGCGCCTGCCCTACGGGACGCCCGAAGATTGGGTCGCAATCGGCTCACGGGCGCTGTTCGAGGAGTACGAGCGGAAGCTCCGGGAGATCGGCACCAAGCTTGACCCGTCCCTGCGCGAGGCAGATATCCCACGTCTGCGACGCCAGCTCGAGGCCGTCTGCGTGATCGCCGCACCGCCTTTCCAAGACGCCGATGTGCCGACCCTGACGGCGGACCCAAAGGACGATCCGATCCTCTACACCGCGCTCCTCGGCGACGCCGACCTGTTGGTCTCGGGCGACAAGCACCTAGTGCCCGATCGAGAGCAGGAGCTCTGGGAACACGACGGAAACACGGTCCTGGCGCTGACCTTCGAGACGCTGCTGGCTGACCGCTTGGACGATGTGGACTGGGACCAGATCGATGGTTCGTGGCTGGCCCTCGCCTACGACGAACGCGATTGAACGCTGGGCATTCAATCGCCACCCTCGTCGTCGCCTCTTAAGTCGCTCGGCTCGGGCCGCTCGAGCGAATCGCTCTCCTCCTCGTCGAGTACGGGCGGAGAGAAGGCGCGCTCGACCATCGCCTTCTCTTGGGCGCTCGGGGCGTAGTCGGCGTAGATCAGAGTGGTCTTGATGTCGCGGTGGCCCATCCACTCCTGCAGGGTCCGCATCGGCACCCCGGCGGCGGCGCAATGAGTGCCGAAGGTATGGCGAAGGTCGTGGAAACGGATCGAGCGCAGGGCGGCACGCTTCAGCGCCTTCTTGTAGCGCTTGCGCAGTTTTGAGGCATCGAGCGGGTTGCCGGTCTGCGGGTGGCAAAAGACCAGGTCCTCGTCGCCCTCAAAGGCGGAGAGCTTGAAGTGGCGCTCCAGCGCTGCGGCGACGCGATCGGCCATCGGCACCGAGCGCGAGGAGCGCTTGGATTTCGGCGTGCCGAAGGCTTGTCGCGTGTAGTTACGGCGGACTCGAATTCGCGCGGCCTGCCAGTCGACGTCGATCCAGCGCAGGGCAATCAACTCGCCCTGGCGCAAGCCGGTCATGGCGGCTGTCAGGTACAGCGCGTAGTCGGTCGGGCCGAGGTAGTCCTCGGGGACGGCGCGGAGGAGCGCGTCGAGTTCGCTCAGGTCGAGGAAGCGGATGTCGGGGTCGCCACCCGGTGCCCGCGGCCGGTCGACGCTGGCGACCGGGTTAGACGGCGCCCAGCCGCGCTTTGCCGCGAAGGAGAAGAGTCCGTGAAGGAAGGCGAGGTGATTGGTGATCGTCTTCGTCGCCAGGCCCTCGCGCTTTTTGGTGGCGATGTAGCGGCTGATCCAGTCGGGGCCGATCTTCCCGACCGGGCGCTCGCCGAAAAAGGGCTCCAGATGCTTGTGGAGAATCGAGCGGTAGTCGCCCAGGGTGGTCGCCTTGCGCTCCAGAACGTGCTCCAGATGCCCCAGGTAGCGCCCGGCGACGTCGCCAAGGGAGAGGCGCGAGCGTAGGACGGGCCGCTCTGAATCCATGCGCCGCTGCAGCTGGCGCTCGGCCTGGGCGGCGGTCAGCCCGTCGCGGCTGCCACGCTGGCGCTTTGGCCCGATCTTGCGCTTGATTCGCTGTCCAGCCGAGTACCAAATGCCGTACCAGCTCTCGCGCCCGGCGGCGTCGGTGCGGGTGTAGAGCCGGCCGCTGCCGTAGGAGCGCCGGGCCGTCATACCCGCCCCTCCCCCGCCTCGAGCTTTTCGACCCAACGTGTGATCGCCTCGGCGCGGTAACGGCGATAGCGGCCGAGGGTGACGGTCGGGATGCGGCCCTTGCGCGACTGCTCATAGACCCAGGTCTTCGGCACCCCGAGCATCTGGGCTACCTGCTCGGCGGTGAGGAGAGATCCGCTCACACTGACAAGACGAGCGAAACCCCCCGTTCGTACCCTGTGCAGAAAGCGGAAGTCCACACCTCCCTAAGGCCCTGCGAGGAGCTTTTCGCCCCTTCACCGGATTGCTCGCAGCTTTGCGCGGCCCTCGCTGGCGCAGCGGTTGCTTTGGTGTAGGTCCAACCGGTGATCTCGCCGACCTCAAGGTAGGAGTAGCCGGCGGCGATCAGGCCGATCGCGCGGCGCTCGGCGGGCTTCAATGCGGCGAGTCGGAGGTGAGCCTCGTCGAAGTCGACGATCCGCTGCTCTACATCGGTGGCGCGAGAGGGAATCGAGCTGATGTAGCAACCGGCCTCGCCGGCATCGGGGACCGCCTCGTAGTCTGCGCTGCGGTCCAGACTCCGCCGGCGCCGCTTGCCCCAGCACTCGCGTTTGAGGGTAAGGGTGAGCCAGGCGAGCGGCGGAGCTTCGCTGTCGGGGTCGAAGGCGCGGATGAAGGAGGCGAAGGCGTCGTTGACGGCTTCTTCGGCGTCGGCCTCGCTGGCGGCGTTCTTGAGGGCGATCCGCAGTAGGTAGGTGTGGCGGTCGCGGTAGAGCTGCTCAGCAAGTGCCCGGACTGCGGTGTGCCTTTGCTCCTCGGCGCTCCTGGCGTACATCTTTGACCTCCATCGCTCGTTGGCTTTGATGGAGGCCGAGCAGGCGCCGGACGGCGGGCCCGGAACCCGAGTCGAAGACGAGGGCCGCTAGGAGTCCCGACAGGGACTTGCAGGGCCGGGCGCCGGTGCCACGCTGCGGGCTCCAAAGCCAGCGGTGGAGGTCAATGGATGCGCGAAAGACAGCGTCGAGAACCACAGTTCGGCTCCAGACGCCACTACAGTCGAGGCAGAGGTCATGGAGCCCGACGAGAACCAACTCTCGCCACTGGCGCCGCACGACTACACCGGGACCTGCTGGTGGTGTGGAGCGCCGGCGAACTCACGCGAGCACCGCCATAAGGCGAGTGATCTACGGCGCGAGTTTGCCAAGCAAGAGTACGCCGCCGGAGAAGTGATCGTCCGTCGAGGAGAGGAGGCGATCCCGGTGCAGGGACCCAATTCCGGAAAGGTCAAGTTTGGAGACGTCTTCTGCGCTCGATGCAACAACGAGCGCAGTCAGCCCTTCGACCTCGCCTACGACCGACTCGTGAAGTGGTTTGTGGCCAATGAGCAGGACGTGGAAGCAACCGGGGTCATCCGCCTGGAGGAGATCGGCCAGAGCTGGCAAGAGGAGTCCGACAACGTGCTGCGCTACTTCGTGAAGCACATCGGGTGCCGAATAGCCGAGGCCGGGTACACGGTTCCGGCGGCCTTCACGGAGTTCCTAAACGGCGGCGGGTACCCGGAGGGATTGATCTGCTCGCTGGAGATCGACGGGGCATTCGGAGCGATCAACTGGATTCTCGTAAGTAACCCAAGCGAGCATGGCACCTCCGGCAATTTGGGCCTGGGACCGATCACGGGAGAGATAGGGCGAGAGGATCGCCACGCGAGCGTTCTTCGTGGTCACACGATCTACCACAGCCTGCAAATGGTGTGGGAATGGTCAACCGATCCGACGAAGACTGGAACGAACCTCTCGGCGGCGATCGTCCAGGCATCTTTGGTCAGACAAAAGGAGGGTCAAGCGCTGCGGCGCGCCAGCAGCCGCATTGGACGGCCGGGCCCGGCGGGGAAGCTGTGGAGCGTCTGGTACCGAACGCTAAACGCGCTTGGACTGCACCCGGCAAAATTGAAGCGAGACACGACAAAGTACGAGGATCTGACCGACAAAGGCGAACGGTGAGGCGGGGATTTCGATTTCGAACGTTGCGCCCAGGGAGTAAGGGTTGTAGAATTGCGCCTGAGGGATAGGGGTTCCTCAGCGGCACAGGAGCACTGCCCGAATCCGCTTTGCAACTAGGTTCCGGGCCGAAATGGAGAAGTGGCGAGAACCGGGGTTCCGTCGAGTCGGCGCCAGAGGCGCAGTTGTTCTGCCCAGTGGGGCTTTTCGGGCCCGTCTTCAGTTCCGCCCTTCTGACCCACGGGATGGCGCCCCCCCGCGCCGAGACCTGTTGAGCTGACGTGGCCGCGCACTTTCGGCGTTTCTCTCAATGTCTGACATAGCTCCGGCAAGGGATTGAGGGAAGTAAGCCGGGAGGGCGCAACGGCAGCCGGTCTTGGCCGTGAAGCAGCCCGTGGGTCAGGTCAGATTCGAGGCGGCGACCAAGCACTCGCGAGGCAGCATCTGGACGTCGATCTGCGGCGCGGCTTCGAGGCGCTCGAGCGCTCGACGTAGGGCAGGGCCTCAGACGAGCAGCGGTAGAGAACCGCAGCGAAGCGGCCGGCAAGGACAGCCGCCTTCCAAGCCGCGACGATCTGGTCCAACCTGACTCGGCCCTTTGCCGTCAACTCGACCTCGATCGGGCTGGGGCGCTCGCCGAGAAGAATCAGATCGGGGCGCTGATGGCGGCCGCCCGGCAGCCGAACCGAAAACTCCCTCGCCCCCAGCGCGCGCTCGTGGCAGCGCAGCTCGCGCTCGGAGAGCAGCTGGGCCCCATCGCGCTCCATCACGGCCGCAAGGTGAGCGACGATGGAGAAGTGGCGAAGCGTCGGTGCGGAAACCCGAGCCGGGAAGAGGTCATCGCGCCCGCAGGCGGCCAGCCCGGTCTTGGTGGCGAGCAGTACCGGCTCCGAAGAGAACCAGGGCTTTCGCACCTCAAGGAGACCTTCATCGCGCAGTCGCTTCTCACGCTGCAAGGTCGACGTCCTCGCCGTGTCGGCCCACCTCGCCACCGCGGCCCTCTGCATGACGCCAAAGCGCCCGACGAACTTCAGCACCTGAAGATCCCTTGCACTTATGTGGTCTGTCCTCTTTCCTCCTGGCATTTGCCGCCAAGACGCTCTCGGACCTCAGCCCGATACCCCACCGCAATCTCACCTCCTCCCGCGCCCGACTCGACATCCCGCCCCAACCACCGCAACCCACAAACCACAAACTGGCCCTACCCCTCCCCTATTCCGTTCACTGACCTCCCCCTGACCCAGACCTCAGACCTCCACCAACCTTCGCAGCCACCCCCCTTCCCACCACTTCCCCCGACGATGGAACCTGACCATATGAACACACATCGTGTGGGTATATGGTCAGGTTCTGAGGAGGGCAAAAAGCGCTCTGGGACGGGGGGTGGCTGCGAATCTCAGGTTCACCCCTTCGTTCGCAGCCCGATCTGGGTCTCAGCACGGGGCATCAGACGCTTCGCGTAGGTCGGGAGGCTGCGGCGGCCTTGCCTGCGGGACTCAGCGGCGGGAAGCTCGCCAGGTCCGTGCGGTCCCAGAGCCTGTAGCCCACGACGTACTTCAGCCTCATCCCCCGAAGGTCGCCGGTTCGAATCCGACCCCAAGGCCCTGCCAGCGGGGCCTCACCCCTGCCAAACGGCGAGCAACGCCAAACACACGGCGACCTCGGTGATGACGATGGTGGCGCCGAGCGTGTCGCCGGTGCGGCCCCCGAGCATCTGGCGCGCGCAGGTCGCGCATAGCGCCGCGGTGAGCGCCGCGGCGCCGATCGCTACGAGGCCCGGCAGGGCACCGCACGCCAGTGCCGCGACGACCACGGCCAGCGCGCTCGCGATCGCGAGCTGCGCTAGTGAGGGGTGGAAGGCGGCTCCGAGCCCGTCGGCGCGTGCCGGGGATACCAGGGCAGCGTGCAGTAGGGCGGCCCACCGCCCCAGAGCGGCAGCGGCGACGAGCGCTCGCAGGGCATGGACGTCACTCAGCGACTCGAGCACGGCGAGGAACAGCAGCGCCCAGCCCAGCAGGGCCAGCACGCCGAAGGCACCCACGGCGCTGTCGCGCATGACTTCAAGTCGCCGCTCCCGGTCGTCGCGCACGCCGAGCCCGTCGGCGGTGTCGGCGAGTCCGTCCAGGTGCAGCGCCCCGGTCAGGCCGACCAGCGCCACCAGGGCCAGAACCGAGGAGACCGAGACGCCGAGGAGCGGCTCGGCGAGCACCCGCACCGCTCCGGCCAGGGCGCCGATGATCGCGCCGATCAGGGGAAACCAGACGCCGGCGGCGTTGACGCCAGCGTGCCCGCGGTCACCCAGCCGCACCGGCAGGATCGTCAGAAAGGAGACCGCCATGCCACAGCCGGCGAGGAGGCCGCGGGCGCTGGCCTGCGCCGTCCTCATCGCCGGCGCTCGACCCCGGACTCCTCGAAGGTCGCCATCTCGCGGTGCAGCGCCCCGGCCGCCTCGATGATCGGTAGGGCCAGCAGCGCCCCGGAAGCCTCGCCGAGGCGCAAGCGCAGGTCGAGAAGCGGCTCGAGCCCGAGCTCGATCAGCACCTGCTCGTGCCCGGGCTCGGCGGATCGGTGGCTGGCGAAGAGCACCTCGCCCACGCTGGCGTCGAGGCGAACCGCGGCCAGCGCGGCGGCCGCGGTG